>NZ_CP098604.1:2760584-3067315 GCF_024499015.1 Xanthomonas hortorum pv. pelargonii
GCCTACGTTCCTGTTCGAACATGGCCGCGCGGCCGAAGCGCAGATGGCGTTGAGCGAGGCGCAGAGCCGCGGTACCGAGTACGCAGGGCTGTCGTTGCTACAGGCCGAGCTTGCGTGGCTGCGTGGCGACAAGGCGCTTGCGCGCGCAGCGGCGCTGCGAGCGGTGCAGCTTCGACCGCAGGGCAGCTTCGCGCAGACCGTGGCGTGGACGCTGCAGGCGCAGCCGCTACCGGAAGCCGCAATGCTGCATGTGCGCGCGCAGGAATTGTTGGTCAGCGTGGAGCGTGGCGGCGATCCGTTCGATGCAGTCGATGCGACATTACTGCTGCTGTGTGCGGATGCGCCTGACGCGGCGATGCGCGCCCTGCAGCATGCCGAAGCCGCCGGCTACCGCAACGCCGGCTATCTGCGTCAGTCGCCGCTGCTGCAACCGCTGCGCACCGTGCCGGAATTTGCTGCGTTGCTGGCACGTATCGATACCGATCTTGCTGCCCAGCGCACGCAACTGCGTGCTCGTAATCTGTTGCCGGCAGATGCGACTTCCGAGCGTGGCTGACACGCCGTAATAGGTAAGGTGAGTGGGCTGCACGCGTGCATCGCAGTGCATGCCTATCGCATTCCGTATCGAACAACTGCGCGGCCGGGTTTGTGGTTTCCATCAGCACACGACCACGTTGGCAGGTGCGATGTCCTCACCGCTTGCGGGACCGTGTGGCGGCATGGATGCCGCCACCGAGCCCCAGGGATGGGTTCACGGCGTGTCCTGCAAGCGGTGAGGGCATCGCGCCCTCGACTCGCTCGGTTTGGGAGCATCAAACTGCGCCGAGGCGCAAGCTCTCGGTTGCCTTGAAAGGTGATCGAGCGGTGCGGATGCCTCGGGTGTAGAGCGAATGATCTGCGGCTTGGTTGCAGGGCCCTTGCCCGCCCACCATCGCGGGACACGCTGCAAGTACGTCCCTGTAAGCTCTTACGCGGCATCCATGCCGCGTAAGGTCCCGCGACGGTGAGCGGCCAAGGACCAGTGGAGATGGTCGGTATGCGTGCTTGCAAGCAGTATTGCGAGCATTGCGTGCAGCGCTGCCTTCAGATGCGGTGCGGTCTGATCGGCTCCTTTCGATCTGCAATGTCACTGCCATTCCCGACATCACTCCACGCGTCAACGCAGGCGAGTGCGGTCAACACGTTGCTGCCACCGATACAGCGTCAAAGATGTTTTTCAGCGCGTCTGGTTGCCCTCAGGCAGCGCCTTGAGCACGTAGTCGGTCAGCAACCGATGCGATTGCTGATGCATCTGCCGGGTGTTGTACGCGCTGCGCGTGAGCACCACCACCAACCGCTCCTCGGGCACGACGAAGACGTAGTTGCCGCCATTGCCGGACATCGCCCAGGTGTCGCGTTGCACGCCGCGCACCGGAAACAGGAAGTGCCAGAGTTGGTAGCCATAGTCGGCATCGTCGCGTGCCTGCGCATGCACGCTGGTCATCGCGCGTATCCAGTTGGCGGCAATCACCTGGCGGCCTTGCCAACGTCCCTGTGCAAGCAGCAACTGGCCGAATTTGGCCAGGTCGCGGCTACGGTAACGGGTGCCGCCACCGCCCATTCCTACTCCTTCGGACGACACATTCCACTGCGCCTGATCGATCCCGAGCGGCTTTTCGAGCACCTGTGCGGAGAACGCCTGCAGCCGCTGTCCGCTGGCTTTTTCCAGCACCGCACCGAGCAGGAAGGAGCCTGCGGTGCAATACGAAAACGCGCGGCCATGCGGGCTTTGCGCGGGCCGCTGCATCCACGGCGCATAGCCACGGATCGGCAGATCCAGGGCGAACTGCGTCCAGTCCGCACTGACGTACATGCGCTCTTCGTTGCCGGCGGAGAATTCATTGTCGTCGTTGCATTCCAGCTGCGAGCTCATCGTGAGCAGGTCTTCGAGGGTGATGTCGCGCTTGCGCGGATCGGGATGCTGCCATTGGCGATCGCCGAAGTAGTCGTAGACCTTGGCTTGCGCGTTGGTGATCAACTTGCGCTCGATCGCCGCACCGACCAGCAGCCCGGTGACGCTCTTGGTCAACGAGCGGGTGTCGTGCAAGGTCTGGCGATCGGCATCGCCCAGGTAGTGTTCGTAGACCAGTACGCCATCGCGCACGATCAGCACGCTGGTGGTGGATGGCGCCAGATCGGCAGCCAGTGCCTGTTCCATCTGCGCCAGCACGGGCAGGTTCCAGCCGCCAGCGGCAGCGCTGGCGACTGGCCAGCCGTCATCCAGCGCGGGTGGCGTGGTGGTCGCTGCAGGCACAGCCGGTGACGCGGCAGCCGATGGACCTGGTGTGGCAATGCCTGGAGTGGCGGCTTTTGCAGAGGCGGCTCTTGGAGAAGCGGCTCCTGGAGAAGCAATAGGCAGGGCGGCATGCAGCGGGAAGATGACGAGCAGGGCGGACAACAGCAGCGACAGGCGGGTCATGGTGACTCCAGCGATCCAGGGTCCGGCCATGACGCCAGCAGCGCGAATGAACTGCCTGATGTCTCGATGAAGATTTATGAAGCTCTTTGCGATCAATGGCTTGCGCAAGCCGCAGGCGACCGGCCGCGCGCTTCGCATCGCGATAACGGTCCGGTCCGGCTATTGTGTGCGCCCTGCAGGAACAATGGATGTGGCGCAATGAAGGTGCTGGTGACCGGTGGTGGTGGCTTTCTCGGCCAGGCGTTATGCCGCGGCCTGCGCGCGCGTGGGCATGAGGTGGTGAGTTTCCAGCGCGGCGATTACCCGATTCTGCAGACCTTGGGCGTGGGCCAGATCCGTGGCGACCTGGCCGACCCGCAAGCGGTGCGGCACGCCTTCGTCGGTATCGATGCGGTCTTCCACAACGCGGCCAAGGCCGGTGCATGGGGCAGCTACGACAGCTATCACCAGGCCAATGTGGTCGGTACGCAGAACGTGATCGACGCGTGTCGGGCCAATGGCGTGCCGCGTCTGATCTACACCTCCACACCCAGCGTCACCCATCGCGCCACCAATCCGGTGGAAGGTCTGGGCGCCGACGAAGTGCCCTACGGCGAAGGCCTTCGCGCAGCCTATGCAGCCACCAAGGCGATCGCCGAGCGTGCGGTGCTGGCGGCCAACGATGCGCAGCTGGCGACGGTGGCCTTGCGTCCGCGTCTGATCTGGGGGCCGGGCGACAATCATCTGCTGCCGCGCCTGGCAGCACGTGCGCGCGCCGGGCGACTGCGCATGGTCGGCGATGGCAGCAACCTGGTGGACAGCACCTACATCGACAACGCCGCACAAGCGCACTTCGATGCGTTCGAGCACCTTGCACACGGGGCTGCCTGCGCAGGCAAGGCGTACTTCATTTCCAATGGCGAACCGTTGCCGATGCGCGAGTTGCTCAATCGCTTGCTGGCCGCAGTGGATGCACCGGCAGTGACGCGTTCGCTGTCGTTCAAGACCGCCTACAGAATCGGTGCGGTGTGCGAGACCCTGTGGCCACTGTTGCGTCTGCCAGGCGAAGTGCCGTTGACGCGTTTTCTGGTGGAACAATTGTGCACGCCGCATTGGTACAGCATGGAACCGGCGCGTCGCGACTTTGGTTATATACCTAGTATCAGCATCGAAGAAGGCCTACAGCGGCTGCGATCCTCATCTTCCAACGACATCGCCATCACCCGGTAAAGACCGCCATATCTTCAGGATACGTCTGCGCCGATTCGGCACGACAACTTCTGGAATCCTTGCCATGCTGCATTACGCCATCATTTTCTTCGTCATCGCCATCATCGCCGCTGTGCTGGGCTTCAGTGGTATCGCCGGTGCGGCGACCAACATCGCCTGGATCCTGTTTGTGGTGTTCCTGATCCTGGCAGTGATCTCGATGTTCCGTCGCGGCAAGGTTTAACCACTTAGCCGCGATACGTCACGGCAGCGGCGCTGCCGATTGACGCGCAGATGGCCCGCTTCCGCAAGGAGGCGGGCCATCTGCGTTATGAGGGATCTACAGCTGTGTTGTGGCTGTTTTAAAGCAGTTTTTCGAGATATTGCACGTGCTTGCCGTTTGCCAGTAGCGCATCGCCGATCGGCAGGAAACCCAACTGCAGATGCAGCGCCAGCGATGCCGGATTGGGTGGGAGCAGGTTGACCTCGCAGACCAACCGCGGTTGCGCTGTCGCGCGTGCGACGCGGATGAGGTCGTCATACAACTGCCTGGCAAGGCCGCGCCCCTGCGCATGCGTAGCAACCACGATGCGGTCGATGTAGACGAAGCGCGCGAAGCGTTGCGCCATCCACGCGAAGTTCGGATTGGCGTACGCCGCATTTTGATCCAACGCGATCAACAAGCTATCCGCTGGCGCGACGATGCGTGCGTGCCAGGCCAGTTGCAACAATGCGGCCAGTCCATCGGCATCCAGCAACGACAATTCGGTGGCATGCTCATTGTTGAGTGCAAGCAGTGCCGGGTGATCGTGCAACTGCACCTCGCGCAGCTGCGATGGATTCATCAGCGCGGTTCCACCGCACTACGCAGCAGTTGATCGTCAGCGTGCCGCTGCAACGCCAGCTCGATCAACTGCGTGATCAAACTCCGATAGTCCAGCCCGCTTGCCTGCCATAGTTTGGGATACATGCTGATCCGGGTGAAACCCGGCAGCGTGTTGACCTCGTTGATCACGATGCGGCCATCTGCGCAGAGAAACACGTCCACACGCGCCATGCCGGCGCAGTCCAGCGCCTGATAAGCCTGCACCGCGATCTGCTGGATGCGCTGCTGTGTCTGCGCATCGATGTTGGCCGGAATCACGATCTCGGCGCCGTGTTCGCTGATGTACTTGGTCTGGTAAGAGTAAAACGCGTCGTGCACCACTACTTCGCCGCATGCGCTGGCCTGCGGCGTGGCATTGCCCAGTACGGCGCATTCGATCTCGCGCCCGGTCACCGCTGCTTCCACCAGCACCTTATGGTCATACGCCAGCGCCAACGCGAGTGCGGCGGCAAACTCCTCCGCAGTGCGCACCTGGCTGACGCCGACGGATGAGCCTTGATTGGCCGGTTTGACGAACAACGGCAAACCGAACTGCGCAACCAACGCATGCACGTCGGCGTGTGCGGCGGTGTGGCGGTTGAAACACACGAACGGCGCCACCTCCAGCCCGGCATCGCGCAGCACGCGTTTTGCCATGTCTTTGTCCATCGCCACTGCTGAGCCGAGCACGCCGGAGCCGACGAAGGGCAGATTGGCCATGCGCAACAACCCTTGCAGCGAGCCGTCTTCGCCCAGCGTGCCGTGCACGATCGGAAACACCACATCGATCTGCGCCAGCGCCTGCTCCGGCTGGGTCGGACGCAATTGCTGCTGCTGTGCACCCGGCAGCAGCGCCACGCCGCGACCGCTGCGGTGCAAGGCGATGCGCGCCGGGTCGTCGGCATTGAGCAGGAAGCTGTCGGGGTCGTTGACGTGCCACTGGCCTTGCTTGTCGATGCCGATCAGCACCGGCTCGAAGCGCTGCGGATCGAGCGCATCCAGAATATTTCTCGCCGATTGCAGCGAGACCTCGTGTTCGGCCGATTTGCCGCCGAAGATGAGACCGACCCGGATCTTGCGCATCGCCTGCTCCTGCCACCTGTTCAATGAGGTCGCCAGCATGCCCGCGGCAGGCGCGCCGAAGGAAGTCCTCCACGACCGACGCAAGCGGCCTTGCCAGCAAGGCGACCTGCCATGACCGCCGCGCCAGGCTCCGGCGTGCATCCGCCACACCACCGTCAAGCAGTTGCGACATGCAGGGACGGTAGAATGGGCCCATGCCCGGATCACTGCTCAACTCACTCAAGCCGCTCGCCGGCCAGGCCCTGCAAGCCGCGCTCAATCGCGCGCTGGCGCTGGACCCGGATACCCGCGACGCCCTGTTGCCGCTGGAAGGCCAGCGCATCGCGCTGACCCTGGAAGCCCCCGCACTGGCCTTGCAGATCCGTGTGCACGAGCGCCGGCTGCTGGTCGGCCCGGTGGATCAGGCGCGCGAGCCGGACCTTGCCGTGCGCAGCACGCTGGCCGGCCTGCTCGGCCAGCTGCCGTTTCTGGTTAATGCGCGCCGTAGCGGCGCGCCGGCCGGGCGGCTCAAGGTCTCCGGCGATGCCGAGCTGGCGCGCCAGTTGCAACAACTGGCAGGGCGGTTCGATCCGGATTGGCAACTGCCGTTCGTGGCGGTGTTCGGCGACATCCTGGGCGTGCAGATCGCCGGCGCGGTGCGTGCAGCGCTGCAGCAGGCGCGTCGCAGCGCGGTGGATCTGGCGCACAGCGCGGCCGAATTCGTTACCGAAGAATCGCGCGATGTGGTGCCACGCGCCGAACTGGAAGCCTTCCACGACGATGTCGACGAACTGCGCGACGACGTCGAACGTCTGGCCGCACGCGTCACCCGTTTGCGTGCTGCCGGAGGTGCGGCATGAAGGCGCTGCTGCGGGCCAGCCGCATCGGCCGGGTGATCCTGCGCTATCGGCTGGACGTCTTGCTGCAAGGCACGCCGGCCGAGCGCTGGCTGCGCCTGGCCAAGCCATTCGTGCCGCGTGCCAGCGCCGAGATCGCCGCGCAATCGCGTGGTGCGCGCCTACGCCTGGCGCTGCAGGAGCTGGGGCCGATCTTCGTCAAGTTCGGGCAGATCCTGTCCACCCGGCGCGACCTGATTCCGGCCGACGTGGCCGACGAATTGACCCTGCTGCAGGACCGGGTCAAACCGTTCGATGGCGACGTTGCGCGGCTGATCGTGGAGCGCGCGCTGGGCCTGCCGGTGAGCGTGGCATTCGCCGCATTCGACACCGTGCCGTTGGCCTCGGCCTCGATCGCGCAGGTGCATGCGGCCACGCTACCGCCGGACGCCAATGGCGTGCGCCGCGAAGTGGTGGTCAAGGTGTTGCGCCCGGACATCGAGCGCCAGATCGATGCCGATATCGCGTTGCTGCATTCGCTGGCCACCCTGGTCGAGCGCACCCATCCGCGTGCGGACAAGATCCGCCCGCGCGAAGTGGTGGCCGAGATCGAAGCCACCTTGTCGGCCGAACTCGATCTGCAACGCGAAGGCGCCAACGCCAGCGTGCTGCGCCGGTTCTGGGAAGGCTCGGACGATCTATACGTGCCCGAGGTGATCTGGTCGCACACCGCCGAGCGCGCGCTCACCCTGGAGCGCGTGTACGGCATTCCCTCCGACGACATTGTCAAGCTCGATGCGGCCGGTATCGATCGCAGGGCGCTGGCGGCCAAGGGCGTGCGCGTGTTCTACACGCAGGTGTTCCGCGACAATTTCTTCCATGCCGATGCGCACGCCGGCAACATCTGGGTCGACTCGGACCCGGAGCGCCGGCTCAATCCGCGCTTCATCGCGCTGGATTTCGGCATCATGGGCCAGCTCTCGCAGGAAGATCAGTACTACCTGGCCGAGAACTTCATGGCGATCTTCCACAAGGATTATCGCCGCATGGCCGAGTTGCACGTGGAGGCGGGCTGGATGCCGGACAACGTGCGCATCGACGAACTGGAAGCGGCCGCGCGCTCGGTGTGCGAGCCGTACTTCACCCGGCCGTTGTCGGAGATTTCGCTGGCCGAAGTGCTGATCAAATTGTTCCGCGTCGCGCAGCGTTACGAATTGACGCTGCAGCCGCAGCTGATCCTGTTGCAGAAGACCTTGCTCAACATCGAAGGCGTCGGCCGCCAGCTCGATCCCAAGCTGGATATCTGGGCAGTGGCGCGGCCGGTGCTCGAACGCATCCTGCGCGAGCGTTACAGCCCGCGCCGGGTGCTGGGCGAATTGCGCAAGCGGCTACCTGAAATCATGACCCACGCGCCGGACATGCCGCGCCTGGTGCACAGCTGGTTGAAGCAGCAGGTGGAAGGCCGCCATCAGCTCGATATCCGCTCGGCCGAGTTGCGCGCGCTGGATGTGAGCCTGCGCAAGTTGCAGACGCGCGTGGTCACTGCCATCACCGGCAGCGGGCTGCTGGTGGTCGCCGCTGTGCTGTATGGCCTGCATCCGAATGGCTGGTATCTGGGCACGGTGCCGGTGTGGAGCTGGGTCAGCGGCACGGCCGGTTCGGTCGCTTTGCTGATCGCCTGGCTGCGCCGCTGACACATTGCGATAGGTGGCCCGCTGCATTCGGCTGCATTTCGGCAGTGCCTGCAGCGGGGCACCAATGCGGCCTTCGAGTCGTGGCGCGGCAACGCAGTGGCATGCGCTGTCAGCGATGCGGATAATCGGCCGGTGAGCATATCGACCGACCCGCTGCAGATTCTCCACCAGGATGATGTCCTGGCCGTTGTCAATAAACCTGCGGGCCTGATGGTCCACGACAGCAAGCTGGCGCGCGGGGAGGACGACTTTCTGGCCGACCGCCTGCGCGAGCAGCTGGGCCGGCCGATCTTTCTGGTGCACCGGCTCGATCGCGCGACCAGCGGTTGCTTGCTGCTTGCGTTCGATCGCGAGAGCGCAAGCGCGCTGGGCAAGGCTTTGATGGCCGGCGAATTGGAGAAGGACTATCTGACGTTGTGCCGCGGCTGGCCGGCCGAGCAGCAGTTCATCGTCGATCACGATCTGGACGGCGGCCCCGGCAAGCCGGTCAAGAAGCCGGCGGTGACCCATTTCCAGCGGCTGGCCACCGGCGAGCTGGAGATTCCCTCCACCGGCTTTGCCACCTCACGTTATGCGCTGCTGCGCTGCCAGCCGCAGACCGGGCGTTTTCGGCAGATTCGAAGGCACATGAAGCACCTGTCGCATCACATGATCGGCGACACCAGCCATGGCGATGGCCGGCATAACCGGAGTTTTCGCATGCTGGGGATCCACCGCATGTTGCTGCACGCCGAGCGCTTGGGGTTTCCGCATCCGGCCGATGGGCGGCGTCTCAGCGTGGTGGCGCCGCTGGATGTGGAGTTTGCGAAAGCGTGTGCATTGTTCGGGTGGGACGTGGCGGGGTTGCAAGGCACGACACACGTGCAGTGATGCGACGTGGTCATGGATGTGTCAGTGCATCAACGTCGATCTGTCAGTGCACCAACGTCGAGCGGCAACGTTTTCAGGCAGCCGTACCCTCACCCCAACCCCTCTCCCGACGGGAGAGGGGCTTGACTGTTCCTTCTCCTATCGGGAGAAGGTGCCCCAGAGGGGCGGATGAGGGTGCGAGCGAAGCCTGGTGGAGTTTGGATGCACGTGCTGCTTCGCCGCTTACCGCCTTGACCCCAACTCCCTCTCCCGGCGGAGAGGGGCTGGAGCAAGCTTCTCCCACTGGAGGAAAGCTGGGGCACCGCCGGAATCGTCAACGCAATCGACCTAGCATCCGCATTCGCCGTAGGGATCACGCTGTTACGAATCCCCAATCCCAATTCCCCAATCCCCGCCCTTCAGGGCTTCTGCGCCGCCGCCGGCTCATTAACGATCTTTTCCAGATCCTTCTGCAGATCGGCAAACAGCGGCAGCATCTTCTGCTGGATCGCGCCCATCAGGTTCTGGGTCAGCGCCGGGGTCTTGTCGAGCAGGCTCTGGCCGGCCGAGCTCTCGTAGAACTCGGCCATGGCCAGCACGTCCTCGCGCGAGAACGAGCGCTTGTAGATGTCCACATACATCGGGCGCAGCTCCGACCACGACAGTGCCTTGCGTACGGTCTGGCGGGTGCGGTCCTGGATGCGCTGCAACTGCGCCTGTTGGCCGGTATCGAGCTGGCGCTGCGCGGTGAGCTGGGCGAATTGCTGCTGCTGCATCGCTTCGATCTGCGGCAGCATCGTGTCCAGCATGGTCTGCGCGCGTGAGGCGGCCAGCAATCGGTTGACGTCGGCATCGCTGGGCGCCTGCGCGAATGCGGCAGGTGTGGCGAGTGCCAGCGCAGCCAGCACGATCAGACGGCGCGCGAAGGCGCGGACGGCGGCAACGGAACGAGGTGGTGTCATCGGAGCATCCTGCACACGGGGGACCGGCCGCAGCATACGGGAGCCGGCGTTCGCGCGCGCGTCCACGCCGCTGCCGATACAATCGGCGCGCATGGCCAGCGACCCGATCCAGATCACCCCCAGCCTGACGATCCCGCCCAGCGAGATCGTCGAACGCTTCGTGCGCGCCAGTGGCGCGGGCGGGCAGAACGTCAACAAGGTCTCCACCGCGGTGGAGCTGCGTTTCGACGTGGCTGGATCGCCGTCGCTGCCCGAACCCCTGCGCGCGCGGCTGCTGTCGCGGCGCGACCGTCGCATGACCGCCGATGGCGTGCTGGTGATCGACGCGCAGCGCTTCCGCACCCAGGACCGCAACCGCGAGGATGCGCGCGAGCGGCTGGTCGAAATCATCAGTGCGTGCCTGTCGGTGCCCAAGCGCCGGGTCGCCACCAAACCGAGTCATGGTGCCAAGCTGCGGCGGCTGGATGCCAAGCGTGAGCGCAGCCATATCAAGCGTGGACGCTCTGCGTCCCACTGGGAGTAAGCGTGAGTCACACCGACCCGTCGTTGCCACCGGTAACACAGGCCAACATCCTGCTGCAGCCAACCCCACCCAGAATGCCGCGTGCACACGGCCGCTTCGGTCGCTGGCTGGGCCGTACCGCCTTGCGCCTGACCGGCTGGCGTCTGCTCGGGCGGCTGCCCGACGAACCCAAGCTGGTGATGATCGTCGCCCCGCATTCGTCCAACTGGGACGGCTTTCTGGGCTTTGCGGCCAAGTTCGCGCTGGGCTTCGATGTGCGCGTGTTGGGCAAGGCGCAGCTGTTCTGGTGGCCGCTGGGGCCGCTGCTGCGCAAACTCGGCGCCATCCCGCTGGACCGCAGCTCGCCGCAGGGCACCATCGGCCAGGCGGTGCGGCTGATCCGCAACTCCGAACAGATGTGGTACGTAATCACCCCCGAGGGCACCCGCAAGCGGGTGGAGAACTGGAAGGCCGGCTTCTGGAAGATCGCCTCCGACTCCAAGGTGCCGATCCTGCCGGTGTATTTCGACTATCCCAGCAAGACCGTGGGCATCGGCGAGCCGTTCTGGACCGGCACAGACATGGCCGCCGATATCGCCGCCATCCGCACCTGGTACCGGCCGTGGCGCGGTAAGCATCGCGATACGTTGTGATGATGCGGCCACGCGCTTGAAAGGTTTTGTCACTGCCGGTCGCCTGCATTCATGACCGGCGCCGCCGGGCACCTCGCTGCCTTCACCGAGGAAACACCATGATGGGCTTGTCCGCACGCGCACTGTGTTTGTCGCTCTCCCTCCTGCTTGCTGCCGGCCCGGTGCTGGCGGCCACGCCGATGCTGGTAATCCACGGCGGCGCCGGCGTGGAGAAATCCAGCCTTTCCGGCGAGGAACAGGCGCAGGCGCGCGAGGCGATGCAACGCGCGCTGCGAGCCGGTCACGCGGTGTTGCAACGCGGTGGCAGCGCAGTGGATGCGGTGGCCGCTACCATCACCGTGCTGGAGGACGCCCCGCAGTTCAACGCCGGGCGCGGTGCGGTGTTCACCCATGACGGCAAGAACGAACTGGATGCGGCGATCATGGACGGCGCCACCGGCAAGGCCGGCGCGATTGCCGGCGTGCACACGGTCAAGAATCCGATCCAGCTGGCGCGCAGCGTCATGGACCATTCCAAACACGTGATGCTGGCCGGCGCTGGGGCCGAACAGTTCGCGCGCGAGCAAGGTGTCACCCTGGTCGACCCAAGCTATTTCCGCACCGACAAGCGTTGGCAGCAACTGCAGAAAGCGCTCAAGGCCGAGGCCGGCGACCGCAAGGCCCAGGCCGAACTCGATCTGGAAACCGCCAAGCACTTCGGCACTGTCGGTGCGCTGGCGCTGGATCGCGAAGGACATCTGGCCGCCGGCACTTCCACCGGCGGCATGACCAACAAACGCTATGGCCGCGTCGGCGATGCGCCGATCATCGGCGCCGGCACCTACGCCAACAGCCAGTGCGCGGTGTCCGGCACCGGTTGGGGCGAGTTCTATATCCGCGCGGTGGCCGCCTACGATATCTGCGCCCGCATGAAATACGCCGGCCAGTCGTTGCAACAGGCGGCCGAAGCAGTGATCGACCAGGAGATTCCCAAGGCCGGTGGTGACGGTGGCGCCATCGCGCTGGACGCGCAGGGCAATGCCGCGTTCCCGTTCAACACCGAGGGCATGTATCGCGGCTGGATCGGCGCCGATGGCGCGCCGCACGTGGCGATCTTCAAGGACGAGACGTTGTAGCGCACATCCTCAACCGAACCCGTCCATCCAATCCAACGGCACATGCCAGCGGCCGGTAAACCCGCTAGCGTGGCCGGCTGCTCTACCCACTCAGGAATCACACGCCATGTCGCGCTGCCGTTCCAGGCGCCGCCGTTCGACAAGATCAAGGACAGCGATTACCTGCCGGCCTTCGAAGAAGGCATGCGCCTGCAGTTGGCCGAGATCCGCAAAATTGCCGACAACCCCGAACCGCCCACCTTCGACAACACCATTGAAGCGATGGAGCGTGGTGGCGAAACGCTCTCGCGCGTGTCGCGCATTTTCTTCGGACTGGTGCAGGCCGATACCAGCGACGCACGCCAGAAGATCCAGGAAGAGATCGCGCCCAAGCTGGCCGCGCACCAGGACGAAATCAATCTTGATCCCAAGCTCTTCGCACGCGTCAAAACCCTCTACGACCAGCGCGACACGCTGAGCCTGGACCCGGAGCAGAAGCGTCTGCTTGAGCGCGATTACGAAGAACTCGTGCGCGCCGGTGCGCAGCTGTCCGATGCCGACAAGGACAGCCTGCGCAAGCTCAATATCGAAGAGACCACGCTCTCCACCCAGTTCCATACCCGTCTGGTCGCCGCTTCGGCTGCCGGTGCGGTGGTGGTGGACGACAAGGCCAGGCTCGATGGCCTGAGCGAAGGCGATATCGCCGCCGCCGCCGATGCGGCCAAGGCGCGCAAGCTCGACGGCAAGTATCTGCTCACCTTGCAGAACACCACCCAGCAACCGGTGCTGGCGTCGCTGAAGGACCGCCAGCTGCGCGCCGAGGTGCTCAAGGCCTCGGAAACGCGCGCAGAAAAAGGCGATGCCAACGACACCCGCCAGACCATCCAGCGCCTGGCGCAACTGCGCGCGCAAAAGGCCAAGCTGCTCGGCTTCGACAGCTACGCCGCCTACAGCCTGGGCGACCAGATGGCCAAGAACCCGGCCGCCGCGCTCAAGCTGCTGACCGACACCGTGCCGGCCGCCACTGCCAAGGCGCGCCGCGAAGTGGCCGAGATGCAGAAGGTGATCGATGCACAGCGTGCTGATTCAAAGGCGGCTTCAAACTAGCCGCGTCCGATTGGGACTTCTACGCCGAGCAGGTGCGCAAGGCCAAGTACGACCTGGACGAGTCGCAGATCAAGCCGTATTTCGAACTGGACAACGTGCTGCAGAACGGCGTTTTCTACGCGGCCACGCAGCTGTACGGCATCACCTTCAAGCAGCGCACCGACATCCCGACCTATCACGCGGACATGAAGGTGTATGAAGTGTTCGACGCGGACGGCACCTCGATGGCGCTGTTCTATACCGACTACTTCAAGCGCGACAGCAAGTCCGGTGGCGCCTGGATGGACGTATTCGTTGAACAGGACGGCCTCACCGGTGCCAAGCCGGTGGTCTACAACGTCTGCAACTTCACCAAGCCGGCCGCCGGCCAGCCGGCGCTGCTGAGTTTCGACGACGTCACCACCTTGTTCCATGAGTTCGGCCACGCGCTGCACGGCATGTTCTCCACGGTGAAGTACCCCTCGATCGCCGGCACCAGCACCTCGCGCGATTTTGTCGAGTTCCCCTCGCAGTTCAACGAGCACTGGGCTTCCGATCCCAAGGTCTTCGCCAACTACGCCAAGCACTACCAGACCGGCGCGGCGATGCCAGCCGAGCTGGTGGAGAAGATCAAGAAGGCCAAGACCTTCAACAGCGGCTACGCGACTACCGAATACCTCTCGGCTGCGCTGCTCGATCTGGCCTGGCACACCCAACCGGCCGATGCATCGTTGCAGGACGTGAGCAAATTCGAAGCCGACGCGTTGAAGCGTTTCAAGGTGGACCTGGCCGAAGTGCCGCCGCGCTATCGCAGCAGCTATTTCGACCACATCTGGGGCGGCGGTTATTCGGCCGGTTACTACGCGTATTTCTGGTCGGAAGTGCTCGACGACGACGCGTTCGAATGGTTCAAGGAGAACGGCGGCTTGAACCGCAAGAACGGCGACATCTTCCGCGCCAAGATCCTCTCGCGCGGCAACACCGTGGACCTTGCCACGCTGTACCGCGATTTCCGCGGCAAGGATCCCAGCGTCAAGGCGCTGCTGGAGAATCGTGGTTTGACGGAGTGAGACACCCGCGTGCACGACGCACGCGGATGCAGCGATGATCGAAAACGGGATGGCCTTGCGGCCATCCCGTTTTTGTTGCGTCGCTTTTGATGCATCGCCGCGGTCGGTGCCGCATCATGCCGGTTGCGGCGCCTGATCGTCCCCGATCTGCACGATCACTTCGTGCGACTGCGATGTGGACGCTGCTCCCGGACGCAGCCGCTCCACCGCCTGCGGCAGGGTCAGCGACGGCGCGCCCTGCGCTGCGGAGGACGTGGCACCGGGCGGTTGGGTGAGCGCCTTGGCCTGACCCAACAGCTGTTCCACATCGTTGCCTTGCAGTAGCGCGTTGATCGCTCGGCTCGCCGTGGTCGCCCGACGCTGGGACAGCGCTTCGTTGGCGCCCCCCATCACGCCACGTAAGACTTGCTGCTTCAATCCGATGTCGGTGTCGCCCTCGCGGCGATTGTTCTTGACGGTGATGGCGGTGTGCTGATTCAGCGCGCCGACCGTAGCCATGGTTCCGGACAGGGCAGAGATCGCCAGGGTCTGTGCGGTCGGCACGTTGCGCGTTCCACCCTGCGCCGCAGAGCTGGCCTTGCCGATCACCGAGGATGCCGCGCTGCCCAGCACGCCGAGATGGAACATCTGGCCAATGCGTTGGGCGGTCTGTGCGGAGAACTCGCGCGAGGTGTACTTCTTGGCGATATCGTTGATCAGTTGCTCCGACACCACCGACTTCTCGGCGCCGAGCAGCACCGCTGCAGCGACACCGTCTGGATGGAGTTCGTCCAACTTGCCTTCGCGCAAGGCTTTCAGATCCTGGCGCAGCAAATTCAGCGCCTTCGCCGGGCCGGTGCCGTGGCCCGATTCCAGATCCAGGTTGTCGGCGTCCGCCGTCCCCTGCGGCGAGGGCGACGTGGCTAGTTCCGTGTTGAGCGCTTTTTCCATCGACACCAGTCCGTTGATGACGCGTTTCACCAGAGCCTGCGTGGGCGACTGGATCAGTTTGCGCAGTTTGGTCTGATCGATCTCCTCTGCCGCAACCGGCTCGCCACGTGCAAGTTTCAATTTACCTGTCTCGGTCAATACATCGGCGTACAGCAGATTGAGCTTGTTGTTGTAGTCCTGTTTTGCCTGTTCGTCGAAGCCGGCGGCCACGTGCTGCGCAGCTGTCATCAACAGGGCACCGACGGTCTGCGCGGTCGGCGACAGCGCCCGCATTGCGCCGGTTTTGCTGAGCAGGCCCAGCGTGCCCGCCAATGGCGAACGCAGGATGCGCGGGACGGCCTGCCAGCGATTGCCCATCCATTGCCGGTCGTGTGCGCCCTGGGTCATGACAAAGTCGTGCTGGGCCTGATGCAGGCGCGCTTCGGCTTGCAGCAAGTGGTCAGCGGCCTCGGTAAGCTGTTCAGCTGACGCCGCCGTTGGTCGCTGGTCTGCGGCGTGCTTGAGTTCTCGGAACCTGTCGCAGCACCCACTGAATTCTTCGATGTGGCGTTCCAGTGCCTTCGCGAGGTCCGGTAGCCAATGCTTATCGTTGATCTGATTCTTGTCCGGCACGATGACGTGACCGCCATGCTCGCGGATGGATTCGCATAGACTGACCACCGCCGACTGCTGGACCGCATTCATCGGTGCGGCGATGGCCGCTGTTGCAAAGCCGAACCCTGCGCCTGCCCATGGCTGACGGGTTGCGTAGTTGATCCACGGCGAAACGATGAACTGCATCGCATTGTTTAGAAAACTACCGGTGGGATTGGGCATGCCGGACAACAGCGCGGTGCGTCGCAAGTCGGAAACCTCGACTTCGCTCAATCCCTGCGCCTTGTACCAAGCCATCGCATCCGTTTCGTGGATGCGGCTCAACAAATCTGTGTGTGTCGCTGCGCGTTTCTGCACGCCGGTGGTGTCCGGCAGTTTCATCGGCCTGACCTTGTTGATCAATTCGGCGGCCAGTCGCGGCTCGACGGCACGGTGGTTGTCGGCAGCCAGTTTCTCTTTGAGTCGCACCAGCGACGCTTTGCCAGGATGCGACGGCATTACAGGCTGCGAAATCTGCAGACCAACCGTGTGCAGGTGGCTAGCCGTATGAGATGCGTGCGCAGTGGCATCTGCGGTCTCCTTGCCGCGCTTGCTCGGGGCGCGGGATAGCATGGTCAATGCGCCATCGGGCTGGGCATCCGAGCGGCTGGGCGGGGTATCCGGGGACGTTTCTTTTCGATCTCATGGATGTTCGCACTTGACGCTGACACAGTGCGACTGAGCGGATTGGCGGATGCAGCAGGTGTCATCAGATTTCTCCTGGCGCTTGATGCAGTGGCGGCATCGATCAATGGCCGGTGCCGAGGAATGCGATCGCCTCGCAGCCCTGAGCTGGGCGCATTGTCGAGGGGCGGCGTGGTCGCCATGGCTCGAAAAGAGCACCGAGTTCAAGCACGCGACGAAACCGTTGCCGATGAAAGATCAAACTGCGGATCGTATTGCTCAGGGATTGAACCACTCTACAGGGGACATCTTTGCCGGATAGCGGAACCGACGTCGCTGCACCCGAATCCCCCGGAGGTGTGGGCGCCAAGGTCGGGTGCGCTGCTTCCCATGGCAGGGTTGGTGAAGGCGTCACGCGGCGGCGGGTGACGCCCGCATCCGCGTGCGAGGTGCGCCATCAAAACGTGATGGCACGCATCGGCATGCCTCAGGCCAGTTACCGTGTCGCCACCAACCCATCCGACGCCTGTGATGCCGCATCCTGCCGCCACCAACGCACGCGATTAGCCGGCGCCTGCAGATCCACCCGCTCGCCCATGCAGGGCGTGACCACCGCAACGCCAGCGCTGTCGGCCAGTGCCACGATGCGGTCCAGCGGCTCCTGCCACGCATGCATGGCCAGATCGAAGGTGCCGTTGTGGATCGGCAGCAGCGTCTGCCCGCCCACGTCCAGATACGCCTGCAGGCTCTGCTCCGGTTGCATGTGCACATGCGGCCACTGCTGGTCGTAGGCGCCGTTTTCGATCAGCGCCACGTCGAACGGGCCGAGCTGCTCGCCGATGGTCTTGAAGTGCGGGCCATAGCCGCCGTCGCCGCTGAAGAACACGCGCAGGTCGCGGTCCTGGATCGCCCAGGAACACCACAGCGACCGCCCGCTATCGAACAACCCGCGCCCGGAAAAATGCTGCGATGGAGTAGCAGTGAGTTGCACGCCACCGACGGTGATGGAGTCCCACCAATCCAGCTGACGCACCTTGGCCGGGTCCACGCCCCAGCTAACCAGCAGATCGCCCACGCCGAGCGGTGCGACAAACACGCCGACGCGGTCGGCCAGCGCGCGGATGGTGGCGCGGTCGAGATGGTCGTAATGGTTGTGCGACAGGATCACCCCGGCCAGCGGTGGCACCTCTTCCAGTGCAATCGGCGGCGCGTGGAAACGCTTTGGCCCGGCGAACGGCACCGGCGAGGCGCGCTTGGAGAACACCGGGTCGGTCAGCCACCACCCGCCGGCCAGCTTCATCAGCACGGTGGAATGGCCCAGGCGATACAAACTCCGATCGGGCGCGGCAAGCAACTGCGCGCGCGTCAACGGCTGCACCGGCAACGGTGCGGACGGCACCGTGGTGCTGGGTTTGGCGAACAAGACCGTCCACAGCAGGCCGATCTGCTCGCGCAGGCTCAGCGTGACAGTCGGCAACGGCAGCACATTGCGAAACCGGCCACCGCGGAACTGCGGCGAGGCGGCATACGGGGAAGGGCGAGGGGGAGCCATAGGAAAGTCCGAGCGAGACGTGGGAGTAGCGATAAGGAATGCGAGCGGCCAACAGACGACTGGGCTGTGCTCGGTGCTCAGGATCTGCAGGTACCGTTCGTACGCTGAGGTTCCTATGCGCCGGCTGCGCCCGCGTGACAATCGCGCGTCACGTTGCCGACCATCGTCATTACACTACACAGTGTAGTTTTATTTGCGTGAAAGTAAACTGTCCGGTGTAAAATCGGCAAATGTCGACTGCCTCTTCCCCTCCAGCCGCACCGCAGCGGCTGACCGACCGCAAGCGCCACGCCATCGTGGAGGCGGCCATTGCCGAGTTCCGCCAGCACGGTTTCGAGGCCACCAGCATGGACCGCGTGGCGGCCACTGCCGGCGTTTCCAAACGCACCGTCTACAACCACTTCCCTAGCAAGGACGCGTTGTTTGGCGAAATCCTGCGCGGGCTGTGGCAGCGCAGCGCCGATGCGGTGAACCTGGCTTACCGGCCCGACCAGCCGTTGCGCGCGCAGTTGATAACGTTGCTGCAGCAGAAGCTGCGCCTGCTCGACGACCCGGCATTTATCGATCTGTCGCGTGTGGCCCTCGCCGAGGGCATCCACTCGCCGGCGCGTGCCCGCGAACTGATATCGCAGTTGGGCAGCAAGGAAGAAGGCACCACCACCTGGCTGCGCGCCGCACTGGCCGACGGCCGCCTGGCCGGCGTGGAGGCGGACTTCGCCTCACAGCAACTGCAGGCGCTGATCAAAGGCTTCGCGTTCTGGCCGCAGCTCACCATGGGCCAGCCGCCGTTGTCGCCGGAGCAACAGACCCAGGTGGCCGAATCGGCGGTGGCGATGTTTTTGGGGTTGTACGGGCGCGAGTGAGTGCGCTCGTGATGCGCCTTTAGTCCTTCGACCACACCGCCAATGCGTAGCCGTGCGGATCGGCGAAATGAAAGCGTCGCCCGCCCGGAAACGCGAATAGCGGTTTGGTGATCTTTCCGCCAGCCGCTTCGATGCGGGCCTGGCTATGGTCAAGGTCATCGGAGGCAAGCACCACCAACGCGCCGCCGGGCTGCGCAGGGCCGTGGAAGAAGCCGCCGGTCAGGCGCCCGTCGCGGAATTCACAATAGTCCGGGCCGTAATCCTGAAACGTCCAGTCAAATGCTTGCGCGTAAAAGGTCTTGGCGATGGCGATCGAGTCGACGGCGAATTCAAGGTAATCAATGCGGTGCTGTGGCGCGTTGTCGGTCATGGCGTGCTCCTGGAATGGAGGCACAGCATGCAATCGGTGCATGCACGTGGCTTGGCGAAAACGGCCAGCTCAGCGCGCGTGCTGCTGTACCAACACGCGCGGGCTCAGGCCGCTGAGCTGGCGTGCATCGCGCACCAGATGTGGCGCATCGCCATAGCCTGCGTCCAGCGCAGCGTCGGTCAACGTGCGGTGCTGGCGGGCGATACGCAGAAAACGCTGCAACCGAAGAATCCGTTCCAAGGTCTTGCTGCCGTAGCCGAACGCGTCCTGGCAGCGGCGGCGCAACGAGCGCTCGCTGATGCCCAGCGATTGGGTCAGCTCGGCAAGCCGCATCGGCCTGCCGACAGCCAACTGATCGAACAGCCATGCCATCTGTTGATCTTGCGATGTGGTGTGCTGTTGGCAGAGCGCGTGCAAGGTATGCAGTGGATCGGCGCCATCTTCCAGGCGATGTTGCCAGGTGCGGCCCTGCACGCCCCATAGCGGCGATCCGGCCCGGCAACGAAAACCGTGGTGCCATCCCAGATCAGATCGACGCTGCCATCGGGCAATATCAGTACGGGTTCCATCGAAATCGTGCTCTGGCGAAATCGCCAGCTGCACTGCAGTTGCGCACGCAACGCAGGAGGCGCTGCGCTTTCGGCATAACAGGACTCAGAGGGGTCGGACATCACTGCGCCATGTAAAGAAGTGGATGCGGTGCTGCTCAGCGACTGCAGCGTTGAGAATGCACATTGCCAATCGCATGCATTCGACACGAAATGCCAATACGGAAGTACGTAACGCGGCGACCGGCGCCACACGCAGTCTGCCAGTGCTGCAGCGTCAATGCGTTGAGTTACCCGCACCCAACCCGTTGGCATTGCCCGTCTGCCTGCCGCGTTGCAACCAGGCCACCATCGGTGAGGTCATCACTGTGGTCACCAGGGTCATGCCGAATAGCAGCGTGAACAGGTCCGGCCCGATCACGCCGCTGTCCAGGCCGATCTTGATCACCACCAACTCCATCAGGCCGCGCGCGTTCATCAGCGAGCCCACGGTCAGGCTGTCGCGCCAATCGTGACCGCTCAGGCGCGCGCCCAGCGTACAGCCGACCAGCTTGCCGGTCACCGCCACGCCGACCACCAGCGCAAAGCCGGCGATGCCGGCGCCCACGAAGACGCCCGGGCTGGTGGCCTGGCCGGCGACCGCAAACAGCACCGGCATTAGCAAGGTGATCGCCAATGGCTCGATGCGCCCAGCCAGGTGTTCCAGCAAGCGGTCTTCGCGCGGCACGCAAATGCCGAACAGGGACGCGCCGAAGATCGCATGCAGGCCGATCCATTCGGCCACTGCGGCGCAAGCCAGCAAACCGATCAACACCCACACCAGCGCAGTTGGCGCATAGCGCCCATCGTTCACACGTGGCCGCAGCAGGCGCGCGTAAGCGGGCTTCAACAGGCCGAAAACCACCGTAATCAACCCCAACGCACCGGCGGCGGTGAAGCCGACACCGCCATGCGTGTTGCCGCCGGTCAGCGTGAGCACGATCGCCAGGAACATCCACACCGTGGCATCGTCGATCACCGCCGCGCCCAGCGCCAACCGGCCCGCAGGCGTGCGGGTCAGATTGCGGTCCTTGAGGATGCGCGCCAGCACCGGAAATGCGGTCACCGACATCGCCGCGGCGATGAACAACGCAAACGGCCAGAACGCGATGCCCTGCGGTGCGAACCGCGCAAATAACCACGGAGCCGCGGCCAGGCCAAGCGACAACGGCAGCACGATGCCCGACAAGCCTACCAGGATCGATGCACGCACCTGCGCGGAGGTGCCTTCCGGCGCGCGCAGCTCCACTCCCACGATGAACATGAAAAGCACCACACCGATAGTGGCCAGGCCCGAGAGCGGCGGCAAACTGTTGGAAGCGAACAACACGCCGTGCAAGTCCGGCAACCATGCGCCGAATGCGATCGGCCCCAGCAACAACCCGGCCGCCATTTCGCCGATCACCGGCGGCTGCCCGACGCGTTGCAACAGCGCGCCGCATGCACGTGCCGCGCCCAGGATCACCGCCAACTGCACCAGCAACAACGTGGTCGGATTCATTGCGTCAGCCTTTGCATCGGTTGAGTCGGCTCGCCCCGCAGTGCGGGACTGCTGTGCTGCGGTCAGTCGTTCCCCTGGACTGAGCACCGGGCACTGCAATGCATTGCTGCCTGCAGCATCGGCCTAGTCTATGACGACAAATGCCGTGCAGTGCTAGCGAGCTGGCAAAAACTCTGCGCGATGCGGAGTGGCCGGTACTGCATGCAGGAACCGATCTTCAGTGCTGTCTTCCTTGCGCTTGCACGGCTTGATCGAGCGACGCCCTCGAAATGACGACGCCCATGCCGAACACTGCAACTTCGATGGAGGATGCATGACGAACTCATACTCAATTCCTGTCGAGCAAGGTCAGACATAATTCGAACTCACACGCACGCAGCACGCAGAAGAAACTCACCGCTCCGAATCGCCACTTTCGTCATACCCGCGCGGCGTGAACAGATCCGGTTGGATCAGCTCGATAAACGCACGCGCCTGCGGCGAGAGATATTTGCCCTTGCGCACCACCACGCCGTAGCTGCGGGTGGGGAAATAATCCTTGAGCGAGCGTGTGGCGAGTTTGTCGCGGTCGGCGTCGGTGACGCAGATCGCGGTGACGATGGAAATGCCCATGCCCATCGCCACGTATTGCTTGATCACCTCCCAACCGCCCACTTCCAAGGCCACGGTGTAGGGCACGCGTGCCTGTTGGAAGACCAGATCGACCAGCCGATAGGTCACCTGCCGGCGCGGCGGCAGGATCAGCGGATACGGCGACAGATCCTGCAACGTGACGGTGGGCTTGCTTGCCAGCGGGTGATCGGGCGGGGTGATCAACAACTGTTCGAAACGATAGACCGGCGCATAGTTGAGGTCGGCCGGCACGTCCAGCATCGAGCCGACTGCCAGGTCCACCGCATCCTCGCGCAGCAGATCGGTGCCATCGGCGCTGATGGCGTTGTGCAGTGTCAGGCGCACGTCCGGATGGCGCGCGCGAAAGTTCGCCACGATGCGCGGCAGCAGGTACAGGATGGTGGAGCTGTTGGCGGCGATATTGAGCTCGCCCGCATCCAGCCCGCGCACCTTCTCGCGAAAGCTCGCTTCCAGCCCGTCCAGGCTTTCCACCAGCGGCAGCGCCATGTCGTAGAGCAGCTGGCCCTCGCGGCTGGGTGCCATCCGGCGCCCGGAGCGCTCGAACAAGGCCACGCCCAGGTCGCGCTCCAGCGCCTGCAATTGCAGCGTCACTGCCGGCTGGCTGACATAAAGCGCCTCAGCCGCCCGTGAGACCGAGCCTAATCTAACCGTCTGGCAGAACGCACGCAGCGGCTTGAGCCGGTCGGATTTGTAGGAAAATCGAGGGGTTGGCGCCATTTGGGTGGGTACGAAAATCCACTATAAGCTCGGCTTATTTACAGCATTGATAAAACTGCTTTGTCAAATAGTTGTTGGCGGCGCACGGTGCAGGTCCGGATGCAAAGGACTTACGCCATGTCTGCCACCGCTTTCGCTCCACGCTCCACCGAACGCGCCACTCCCGGTCTGTCGCTGACCACGCAGTTGGCTGGCCAGGCAGAACTCCTGCCAGCCGCCGCGTTGGCGTTGCTGGTGTCGCTGCACCGCGCGATCGAACCCGGTCGCCAGCAGCGCCTCGCCCAGCGGCGGGTGCGCCAGGCCGAGTTCGACGCCGGCCAGTTGCCGGACTTCCGCCCCGACACCCGCGCCATCCGCGCCGGCGACTGGCGCGTGGCCGCACTGCCGGCGGCGCTGCAGGACCGCCGCGTCGAGATCACCGGCCCCACCGATCCGAAGATGGTCATCAACGCGCTGAATTCCGGCGCCAAGGTGTTCATGGCCGACTTCGAAGATTCCACCGCGCCGACCTGGCGCAACCTGCTGGCCGGGCAGCGCACGTTGGCCGCCGCGGTCCGCGGCGATCTCAGCTTCGATGCGCCCAACGGCAAGCATTACGCATTGCGGCCGGAAGCCGAACGTGCGGTGTTGATCGTGCGCCCGCGTGGCTGGCATCTGGACGAGAAGCATGTGCTCGTCGATGGTCAGCCGCTGGCCGGCGGTCTGTTCGATGCCGCGTTGTTCGCCTTCCATAACGGCCGCGCGCTGCTGACCAAAGACCGTGGCCCGTATCTGTACCTGCCCAAGCTGCAGAGCATGGAAGAAGCCGCGCTGTGGGAGACCGCGCTGGCGCATATCGAAGCGATGCTCGGCCTGCCGCATGGGCAGATCAAGGTGACCGTGCTGATCGAAACGCTGCCGGCGGTGTTCGAGATGGACGAGATCCTGCACGCGCTGCGCGATCGCATCGTCGGGCTGAACTGCGGGCGCTGGGATTACATCTTTTCGTATCTGAAAACCTTTCGCGCGCACCGCGACCGCGTACTGCCCGAGCGTGGTCAGGTCACCATGACCCAGCCGTTTTTGAAGGCGTATTCGGAACTGTTGATCAAGACCTGTCATCGCCGTGGTGCGCATGCCATGGGCGGCATGGCCGCGCAGATTCCGATCAATCACGACGAAGCCGCCAACGAGCAGGCGATGGCCCGCGTGCGCGCCGACAAGCTGCGCGAAGTCACCGCAGGCCACGATGGCACCTGGGTGGCGCACCCGGCCTTGATTCCGGTGGCGATGAAATTGTTCGACGAGCACATGCCCACCGCGCATCAGCATCACGTCTTGCGCAACGACGTGCAGGTGACGCGCGACATGTTGATCGCCCCCTCGCCGGGCAACGTCACCCGCGCAGGGTTTGAGGGCAATGTGGAAGTGTGCGTGCGCTACCTGGCCGCCTGGCTGGACGGCAATGGCTGCGTGCCGATCCATAACCTGATGGAAGACGCCGCCACTGCAGAAATCAGCCGTGCGCAACTATGGCAGTGGCTGCATCACGGCCAGCATCTGGACGACGGCACTGTGATCGATCAGCAGTTATTGCAGACCGCGTTGCGTGCGCTGCCGGCACGCCTGGGCGCGACCAACGCACTGCCTGGCGCTGCGCGCATCGACGACGCCATCGCCTTGCTGGAAACACTCAGCCGCGCCGATGAACTGGCCGACTTCCTTACCGTGCCGGCGTACCGATTGATCGATTGATCTATCCGCTGCAGCGACAGGCCACAGCACGCGTGCTGTCGCTGCAACCCATCAACGCAACGCACTACGTCAACACCGCACACCGCCCGATTGCGCCCACGCGCAACGACGGCCATGCCATGCCCCGCGCACAGCACACCGCGCGATTCCTTCCTCGTTGCATCCGCCGTATCCCTGTCAGGAGAACGCACCATGAGCAACACACTGCAGACCGCCGAACAGATCCAGCAGGACTGGGCCAGCAACCCACGCTGGACCGGCATCACCCGCAATTACACCGCGGCCGATGTGGTGCGCCTGCGCGGCACCGTGCATGTCGAGCATTCGCTGGCACGATTGGGCGCGGACAAGTTGTGGGCCTCGCTGCACACCACGCCGTTCGTCAATGCGCTGGGCGCGTTGACCGGCAATCAGGCGATGCAGCAGGTCAAGGCCGGTTTGAAGGCGATTTACCTGTCCGGTTGGCAGGTCGCCGCCGATGCGAATCTGGCTGGGCAGATGTACCCGGACCAATCGCTGTATCCGGCCGATTCGGTGCCGGCGGTGGTCAAGCGCATCAACAACACCTTGCTGCGTGCGGATCAATTGCACCACGCCGAAGGCAACGATGACATCGACTTCCTGCAGCCGATCGTGGCTGATGCCGAAGCCGGCTTCGGCGGCGTACTCAACGCCTTCGAGCTGATGAAGGCGATGATTGAAGCCGGCGCGGCCGGCGTGCATTTCGAAGATCAATTGGCGTCGGTGAAAAAGTGCGGCCACATGGGCGGCAAGGTGCTGGTGCCTACGCGTGAGGCGATCGAAAAGTTGAATGCCGCGCGTCTGGCGGCCGATGTGTTGGGCGTGCCTACGCTGTTGATCGCACGCACCGATGCCGAAGCGGCCGATCTGATCACCAGCGATGTGGATGCCAACGATCAGCCGTTCACCACCGGGCAGCGCACTGTCGAAGGCTTCTTCAAGACCCGCAACGGGCTGGATCAGGCGATCAGCCGTGGGCTGGCTTACGCACCGTATGCGGATCTGATCTGGTGCGAAACCGGCAAGCCGGATCTGGAATTCGCGCGCGCCTTCGCCCAAGCTATCCATGCCAAGTTCCCCGGCAAATTGCTGGCCTACAACTGCTCGCCGAGCTTCAACTGGAAGAAGCACCTGGACGACGCCACCATCGCCAGATTCCAGACCGAACTGGCGAGCTACGGCTATAAATTCCAGTTCATCACCCTGGCCGGCTTCCATGCCTTGAATTACGGCATGTTCAACCTGGCCCATGGTTACGCGCGCCGCCAGATGAGCGCCTTCGTCGAGCTGCAGCAGGCCGAGTTCGCAGCGGCGGACATGGGCTTTACCGCAGTCAAGCATCAGCGCGAGGTGGGCACCGGGTACTTCGACGCGGTGACGCAGGCGATTCAGCAGGGGCAGTCGTCCACCACCGCGCTGCGTGGGTCGACCGAGGAAGAGCAGTTTCACAGTGAAAAAGCGGCTTAGAACGACTAACAAAACGTGGCGAGCGCCTTCCTGGCGGCCGCGCAGTAGTTTTTGTTAGCCGCTCTTAGCCTGCAGCAAGCCGCCATGTGCAGCTCGGGAGGGAGAGGGCTCGGGAAACCGGGCCCTTTTTGTCACCTCATACCCGTCATTCCGTCTCTTCATTCGTGAGAAATAGTGTGACCTGGTGCTGAACAAAGGGGTCCTGTAGGATTTGTCCATGGGCTAACGTTGTAGGCCAGCCTAAGGGAATCTGGATGACTTGCTACAACACCGCAGGCGCGGTCGAACCGACTGGAGGCGTTGCCAAAACGTTGTCCGACGGGCTGCATGCGCTGATGACTGCCGAAGAGCTGGCGTTTTTCGCCCGCTTCGGCCGTGCGCGCGAGTTGGCGGCGGGCCAGGCGCTGTTCGAGCGTGGTGCCGTGGGCACGCAGATGTTCATCGTTGTCAGCGGCCAGATCGATCTGGATTTTGGCGAGGACCTGATGCTCAAGCATCTGGGCCCGGGCGAATTTTTCGGGGAACTCGGCTTGCTGATCGGCGACCACGCACGCAGTGCCGGCGCCAGTGCCTCTACCGACAGCCGTCTGATCGAACTGGCCCACGACGATTTTCAGCGCCTGGTCGATCACGACCCGTCGATGGTGGCGCATTTTCTGCGCCGCTCCATCGTGCGTGTGGTCAACAACGAGCAGTTGCTGATCCGTCAGCTGCGCCGTCGCAACCACGATCTGGAAGCGGCGCTGGACAATCTCTATGTCACCTCGCACAAACTCAACCACACCGAAGAGTTGAGTCGCACCGACGAGCTCACCGGCCTGCACAACCGCCGCGGTTTGGCGCTGCATCTGCAGGAATGTCGGCGTTCCGGCGCGGTGCCCGGTGTGGGCCTGATCCTGATCGATTGCGACCGTTTCAAGCGCATCAATGACGAATTCGGTCATCTGGCCGGCGACCGTGTGCTGCAGAACGTTGCCCATGCACTGCGCTCGGTGATCGCCGATGGCGATCTGGCTTGCCGGCTGGGCGGCGACGAATTCTGCGTGCTGGTCGCGCAAGGCACGCGGGAACTGATGCACCACATCGGGGAATGCATCGTGCGTGCGGTGGAAGCACGCCTGGGCAACACCCAGAGCGAGCAAGGCTGCTCGGTCAGTCTCGGCCTGTGCATGATCGATGCGGATGCGGCATGGAACGACTGGTACACGCTGGCCGATAGCGCGTTGTACCAGGCCAAGCGGCAGGGCGGTAACGTGTTGTGCATGCACGAAGCAGCTGCGCCGGGCAGTACGCTGGTATCGGGCAACACGCTCGCCTCTGGCAATCACTGAGCAATGAGCACGCGCACCCACGCACGCAAGGATGCGTCGTCGGAAGCGATCCAGGCCCCGCGTCTGCGCACCTTGCTGTTGACCGATCTATGCGATTCCACCGCACTGGTCGAGCGTATTGGTGACAACGCCGCCGCCGCATTGTTCCGCGAGCATGACCGTCGGGTGGTCAAACTGCAGCAGCAATGGCGCGGCCGTCTGATCGACCGCTCGGACGGGTTGTTGCTGCTGTTCGATCGCCCTATCGATGGCCTGGGCTTCGCACTGGATTACGCACGTGGACTCAAGGCGATGGGCGATGCCCGCGCGCTGACGCTATGCGCGCGCCAGGGTCTGCACGTCGGCGAAGTGCTGACCTGGCGCAACAGCGACGAAGCGGTGAGCATCGGCGCCAAACCGCTGGAAGTGGAAGGCCTGGCCAAGCCCACCGCCGCCCGCCTGATGTCGATGGCACGGCCCGGGCAGATCCTGATCTCGGCGGTGGCCGAGTCGCTGACGCATCGTGCTGCGCGCGAACTTGGCACGCATGCTGAGCGACTGTTGTGGAAATCCCACGGTCGCTGGCGCTTCAAGGGCGTGCCTACGCCAATGGAGATTTACGAGGTCGGCGAGATCGATGTCACGCCGCTGCGCGCGCCCAGGCATTCGCCCAAGGCATGGCGCGATATTCCGTTATGGCGCCGGCCGGCAGCGCTGTTGGCGGAAACCTTGTTGGTCGTCACTGTCTGTGTGTCGGTGTGGTTTTTCACTCGCGCCGAGCCCGCAATCGCTTTCGCCGAACGCGGCTGGGTGGTGGTGGGCGACTTGCGCAATCTGACGGGCAATACGCTGCTCGACAGTTCGCTGGAGCAGGCGCTACGCATCAGCCTGGAGCAGTCGCGCTACGTCAATGTCCTGAGCGATATGAAAGTGCGCGACACAATGACCCGGATGAAGCGCGATCCGGACAGCGTTGTCGTCGATCGTGCCATCGCCTCGGAAGTGGCCATGCGCGATGGCGCCAGTGCAGTCATTCTGCCGACTGTGGCCGAGATTGGGGGCAAGCTCCGCTTCAGTGTGGAGTTGGTGGATCCACGCACGCAGACCACGGTGTACTCGGAGTTTGTGCAAGGCGATGGCTTACCGTCTGCGCTGTTGTCCGTAGATCAGGTCACCCGTAAGTTGAGGCAGGGACTTGGCGAAGTTGTCGCTTCGATCGACAAGCATTCGGTGCCATTGCCCGCCGTCACCACCTCAAGCCTGGATGCATTGCGTGCCTATGCCCTCGGTGTCGACGCCACGGTGAAAGGCCAGTGGAGCCAAGGCATGGAACTCTTCGAGCGCGCAGTTGGCATCGACCCGGAATTTGCCTTGGCCTATCTGGGCGCAGCACGCATCAAGGTCGCCATCTCCGACCGCGATGGCGCGCTGCCGTATCTGGATCAAGCGATCCGTTTCCGCCGGCGTTTGCCGGAGCGTGACCAGCTCTATCTGGATGCCTGGGCGGCCGAGTTGCGTGCGCCCGAGAAAGCGTTGCCGCTGTGGCGAACTCTGGCATCGCTGTATCCGGACAATTTCGCTGGAACCGCCAATGCCTCCTGGCATCTATTCGTAGCCAATCGTTTTGCCGAGGCGCTTCCCTATGCGCAGGCAGCCGATGTTCCGCAGGATCCGTTACGTGCGATCGCCACGGATCGGGTTGGACGCATTTTGCTGGCTCAGGGAAAAGCCGAGGCCGCATTAAAATATTTTGTCCCTGATGACGTTGATCGCGCCGGTCCGCTACGGCGGCGGGCCAGCGCATTAGCATCACTGAATCGCTACGCCGAAGCACAGCAAGCGCTCGATACGATCGTGAGGAGCGGCTATGTCAACGACGATGTGGTGCCGTTGATCGACCGCACCAGTATTGCGATCGATCAGGCCGACTGGATGGCTGCGCGCGCTTCCATTGCGCAAGCTCTGACGCGTAGCAAGCAGGCCGACGATTTCCTTTATCGGCAGTTCCTGGTCATTGCGTTGACGACGGACGCCCTAACCGATCCGGCCACCCCAACCAAGCTGAAGCCGACGTTCGATCGGTTGACATCAGCAGTAACCGACGACAGGTTGGCGATGGCGAACCAGCAAGACAATGCAGCGATGGTCTTGATCGTGGCCAGCCACGCACAACGCAGCGGCGACGATAGTCTGACCGCGCGCGCGCTTGAGGCGATCAAGCCGGCACTGGTACATGAAACGCCGGTACTTGCCGACCTTCGCGCGATTGTCGAAGCCCAACATCTTGCGCTGACGGGCGACCGTGCGGCGGCTATTGCGCACCTGTCAGTCGGTGACGACACGCTCGTCCAGACCCGCGTTGCGCTGTATGCGCTGCTGACCGACAGCGGACGGCATGCCGAAGCGCTGCAACAAGCACGTTGGCTATCCCTGCGCCGAGGTCGCGCTTACATCGAGGCGAACGCGTCACAAACGCTGCAGCCGCTCAATGTGGCCGATGCGCGGCTGGCACAGCTATGGATGGCCGAGTCGTTGCATGCACTCGGCCGCACCCACGAGGCACGCGAACAGGCGCAGGCATTTGTACGTGCGTGGCCTGTGTCGCGTCTGCCCGCTTACCTGCGCACCAGGGTAGAACGGATGCTCTCCGATTCGAAGGCAAAGATCACGGTGTGATTGGCGTTCTGGGTCAGGTAGCTATGCAACTCGGCGCGGGCCAGCGCAATCTCTTCCTTCGAGGCGAGCTGATTGGTGGTCATGCAGAAGTATGGCTCTCCCACGCTGGGCACGCTGTCGTCGGCGTTCGCGCCGGCTGCGCCAATCCGGGCAAGCGCTTGAGCCGGATTACATTGAAAGCATTCGCGGAAGTCGTCGTCGCTGGACAGCAGCTCCAGCAGCTTGTCGGCAATGGATGCATCGAGCGGAGGATGTGCGTTGTCGGCTGAGTCGGTCATGGTCTTGCCTGCAGAATGAGGGAGTGTGGTGCGTGGTGTGACAGGAGAGCTGACACAATATCGACCATGCTCATGCGTCCTTGAGATGTTCCTATGCAGATCCGTCGCTGTGCCACGCTGTTCTTCGAACTTCGCAACGATGCGGTGTTCGATCTTGCTCACTTGCTTGCTGGCGGCGATGGGCTGCGTCGTCGCGCACGATGGCTGGCACTGGCGCCGCATCTCGATGCAGAAGTGGAGGTCGGCACAGCCGAGCGCGAGTGGTTGAGCGAGTTGAGCCCGACGCGCTGGCGATCAATCGATCAGACGCAGCCACCACCGGCCTGGCTCGATGGGTTGATCGAGCAGGGGCTTGTGATCAGCGATCAACCGGAGCATGCAGCGCATCGCAACAATGACGAGCGGGTGCAGCAGCAGCGCTGGTGGCCATTGGCTGCGTTGTGGCACCGCTTCGCGCGTTGGAAAGGCGAGGACAGCGTGGCGACGATGGAGGCGCAAGGTCTGACGACTGCAGAAGGCATGGTGGAGCGCCTGGGTGCGCCGCCGGCAGAAGTCGTTAGCCGCGGCGAAGGAGGCGCCGAGGCCCGAATAGCGTTGCCGCGCGCAACGCCGGGTACGTTCGATCAACTGCTGGCGCGGCGCGTGACCTGCCGCAATTTCGATACGCAGCGCCCTCTATCAAGCGAATTATTGGCCCAGATGCTCGAACGCAGCGTCATGGCGAGCGCGCGGATCGAGGTCGGGCACGACACCGCATTCTTGAAGAAGCCAGTGCCATCGGGAGGCAGCCTGCATCCCACCGAAACCTATCTGCTGGTGCAGCGGGTCGAGGATATGGCCAGCGGCCTTTATCACTACCGCCCGCTCGACCATGCGTTGCACCCCTTGCCATCGCCTGCACAGCCGCTCGCGGACTTCGCACGCAAGGCAGTGTCGGGGCAGCACTGGTTTGCCGATGCGCCGGTGCTGTTGATTCTGGCGCCGCGGTTTTTACGTAGCTTCTGGAAATATCGGAACCATGCCAAGGCTTACCGCGCAATGATTCTGGACGTGGGCCATATTGCACAGACGCTCTATTTGAGCGCGACCGATTTGGGGCTGGGAGCGTTTGTCACCTCGGCAATCAACGAGGTGGATATCGAACACGCGCTAGGCCTGGATGGCCTGCAGGATGGCCCGTTGGCCATCTGCGGCTTCGGTTGGCGTGCCGAGGAAATGAGGAATACGGAGCTGGATCCTGGTGGCGCAGTGTGGTCGATCGATCTTGATCGAGAGGCTTCCAGAGAGATCGGGCAACAGTAGCGAGCAAGCATCGGGCCTCGACACATCTATCGTGCGTTGAGGCGATTTTATGCGTGCTGCGTGCTGCGTGCTGCGTGCTTCGAACGCCGGAGGTGCATGCGTCAGCGCTCGCCTTTGCAGGCGAGCGCAGTAGCAGGTGCCATCACTGTAAAGCGAGCGACCCCTTTGGCCGATTACCGCCGAATCGCCTGCGTATGCGTCTTCAACGCATCGCTCAAGCCTTGCACCTTGTCGGCGCCTTCCGGGACGGTGATGCTGGAGCCGGTCAGGTCTTCGCCGATGGGTTGCACGCGGCCGCCCAGGCATTGGCCCAGGAAGCTTTCGGTCACTGCGTTGAAGGCCTTGCTGTTTTCCGGGCGCCGGAAGCCGTGGCCTTCGTCCGGGAACAGCACGTAGGTCACCGGAATGTTCTTGGCCTTCATCGCGTTGACGATCTGGTCGCTCTCGGCCTGTTTGACGCGCGGGTCGTTGGCGCCCTGGCCGATCAACAACGGCTTGCTGATCTTGTCGACATGCGTGAGCGGTGAGCGATCGGTCAGCCATTGCCTGCCGGCGGCGGTGGCCGGGTCGCCCATGCGCTTGGTCGCCTGCTTGTAGAAGCTGGCCCAGTACGGCGGGATGGTGGCGAGCAAGGTGTTGAGGTTGGCCGGGCCGACGATGTCCACGCCGCACTTGAACGCGTCCGGGGTGAAGGTCATGCCGGCCAGCGTGGCGTAGCCGCCGTAGCTGCCGCCCATGATGGCGACCTCGTTGGGGGTGGTCACGCCCTGTTTGACTGCCCACTGCGCCGCGTCGAGCAGGTCGTCGTGCATCTTGCCGCCCCACTCGCCGTTGCCGGCATTGGTGAACGCCTTGCCGAAGCCGGTGGAGCCGCGGAAATTGACCGCCAGCACCGCATAGCCGCGATTGGCCAACCATTGCTCGTACGGTCCGTAGCCGTAGCTATCGCGCGCCCACGGGCCGCCATGCACGAACAGCACCAGCGGCACCGGTTTATCCGCTTTGCCGTCGTGGTTGGCGTCGGCCTCGGCGGGCAGGGTGAGATAGCTGACCAGCTTGAGGCCGTCGCGCGAGGTCAGTTCCTGTGGCCACATCGGCACCAGCGGTTTGCCATCCAGCGCAGGTCGGGCGGAGAACAGCTTGGTCAGCTTGCCGCCATCGGCGCGATCGTAGCGGTAGTAGGTGAGCGGTGTTTCCGCTGCCGAATACGCCACGATCCAGGTGCGGTCATCGAGCGTGCGTGATGCGATGCTGGCATCGCCTGCGCCAAGTGATTTGAGTTTCTGCAGATCGGCGGCGATGCCGGTATCCAAGGCCTTCCACTCTTCGCGCAGGTAGTCGGTGGACACCGCCTGCACTACGCCGGTTCTGGGGTCGTTCAAGGTGGTGCCGACATCGGCGCGCGGGTTTTCGAACAGCAGCGTGCGTGCATTGCTGGCGGTGTCGATCGCATACAGCGCCGAGGTGTCGCGGTGGCGCGAATCCTGCATGTACAGCGTCTTGCCGTCGTCGGTAAGCCCCTCGGGCGCGGTATTGGTGACATCTTCGAACGGGATGCGGTCCACGCTCTTCCATGCCTTGCCGTCGGGCACCAGCAGTTCTCTGCCGGCATCGTCGGTGGCGCGGGTGGCGTAGCGCAGTCGGTAGTCGCCGTCGAGCAGATAGCTTTCCAGACTGTCGGTGTTCTTCTGCACCAGGGTGCGCTTGCCCGAGGCCAGGTCGACCCGGTATAGATCGTGCCACTTGGCGTCGCGGTCGTTCATGCCGACCATGATCGATTCGGCATGCTGCGCGCTGACGCGGTACATCTCGGCCGTGGTCTTCTTGAACGGCGTGAGGTCCTTGCTGCTGCCATCGGTCAGATTGACCGAGAACAGATGGAAGTCTTCATCGCCGCCGTCATCGCGCAGATACAGCAGCGTATTGGGTTGATACGTCCAGAAATAATTGCGGATGCCGCGGGCGGTGTCCTTGGTGATTGCACGCGCCTGATCCGGCGCATCCACCGGCGCGACCCAGACATTGAGCACGCCCTCCAGCGGTGCCACCCAGCTGAGGTATTTGCCACCCGGGCTGATGGTCACGTTGGCGCGCTCGGGATTGCCGAACAGCGCATCGCGGGTGATCAGTTCCGGCGGTGCTGCCGGCGCTGTCGCGGTTGCTGCGGGCGGTGCGGCCTGATCGGTCGTGGACGCGGTTTTGTCGCTGCAGGCAGCCAGCGCCAGCACGATGCTGGAAACAAGAAGCAGGCGTTGCATGAAAGCCTCCGGTGAGAATCGCGGCCACGCCGGCCGCTTTTCCTAACGCTAGGCGCAATGCCCGCGCACACGAGCGTGCCGTTGGTCACCCTTTGGTGCGGCGCTACGCAGACGCGGACGGACACAAATTCCACTAGCGCGACGCCATCGGCGACCAGATCGCCTTCTGCGACCAGATACGCCTGCACGGTGCCATCGCCGGGGGCGTGCAGGGTGTGTTCCATCTTCATCGCTTCGAGCACCACCAGGGCTTGCCCGCGCGTGACCGGCTGGCCGACCGCGGCAACCAGCGACACGATGCGGCCCGGCATCGGTGCGGTCAGGCCGCCGGTTTCATGCGCGGGTTGATCTGCCTCGACCAATGCGTCGTGGTGGCGGAAGACCGCACGGTCTTCAGCGCCGATCAGGGTCAGCGTGCTGCCGTCGCGCAGCACCTGTGCGCGCCATTGCCGTCCATCCATCTCCACGCGTAGCGCGGTGCCCTGCGTTTGGTAGCGCAGTGCGTGCGTGTTGCCCAGGCAAGTGACCTGCCAAGCATCGGCCAGCCGACGCACGCCTAGCTGGCGCCGCTCGCCTGCGGCCTCCAGCGTGATGGCCTGGGCCGCATGCGCGCCGATACGCCATCCATCGGTGTTTCCCCATGGCGAGAACGGGTCGGCCGGATCGGGCGTGGCGTTGGGTACCGCCTCGGCCATCAGCACGGCAGCCAGGCACCACCACGCACTGTCTGGCGCATGCGCTTGCGGAAACAGGGCCGCATGCTCGCGTTCGATCAATGCGGTGTCCAGATCGGCCGAGGCAAACGCCTTGGTACCGATCAGACGCGACAGAAATGCACTATTGGTCGTGACGCCGACCGCGTGGCACTGCGCAAGCGCCTGACGCATGCGTGCAAGCGCAGCGGGGCGATCCACATCCCACACGATCAGTTTGGCGATCATCGGGTCGTAATACGGGCTGATGGTGTCGCCTTGCTCCACACCCGCATCGATGCGCACATGCGCACTGGATGCAGGCAGCTGCAGCTGCCGCAGCGTGCCGGTCGAAGGCAGAAAGCCGCGCTCGGCATCCTCTGCATACAGGCGCGCTTCCAGCGCATGTCCGTGGATTCGCAATTCGTGCTGACGCTGCGGCAACGGCTCGCCGGCAGCCACACGCAGCTGCCACTCGACCAGATCGGTACCGGTAATCAACTCGGTCACCGGGTGCTCGACCTGCAGCCGGGTGTTCATTTCCATGAAATAGAAATCGCCATCCGGGCCTGCAATGAACTCCACCGTACCCGCACCGACATAGCCCACGGCGCGTGCGGCGTCCACGGCGGCCTTGCCCATCGCTGCACGGCGTTGTTCGCTCATGCCGGGGGCGGGCGCTTCTTCCAGCACCTTTTGATGGCGGCGCTGCACCGAGCAGTCGCGTTCGAACAGATACACCACCTCGCCCTGCGTATCGCCAAACACCTGGATCTCGATATGCCGTGGTCGTTCAACATACTTTTCCACCAGCACCTGCGCATTGCCGAACGCCGACTGGGCCTCGCGCTGGCAGCTGGCCAAGGCCTCTTCGAAGGCAGCGCTGGCATCCACGCGGCGCATGCCCTTGCCACCGCCGCCAGCACTGGCCTTGATCAAGACGGGATAGCCGATCGCATCGGCCTGCGCGCGCAGGAAAGCCGGCGCCTGTTCGTCGCCGTGGTAGCCCGGCGTCAACGGCACGCCGGCGCGTTGCATCAGCGCCTTGGCCGCACTCTTGTCGCCCATCGCGCGAATCGCGGCTGCGGGTGGGCCGATAAACACGATGCCGGCCTGCGCACAGGCATCGGCAAACGCCGCATTTTCCGAAAGAAACCCATAACCCGGATGGATCGCCTGCGCGCCGCTTGCGCGTGCGGCATCGAGAATGACCTCGCCGCGCAAATAACTCTGCTGCGCCGGTGCCGGACCGATATGGATCGCTTCATCGGCCAGACGTACATGCCGTGCGTCGCGATCGGCATCCGAGTACACCGCCACCGTCGCGATGCCGAGCTTGCGACAGGTGGCAATGACCCGGCACGCGATCTCGCCGCGATTGGCGATCAGGATCTTGTCGAAGTACGGCTGTGTTGCTGTGGCGTTGGATTCGCGTTGGGTCATGACGAAGTTCTCTGCACGTCGCCATGGCGGCGGTATTGCGATAAAAAACGGTTCTGTTCACCAGCTCACATCCGAAACACGCCAAAGCGTGTCGTTTCGATCGGCGCATTCAACGCAGCCGACAGACCCAGCCCCAGCACACGCCGCGTATCGGCCGGGTCGATGATGCCGTCGTCCCACAAGCGCGCACTGGCGTAGTACGGATGCCCTTGCTGCTCGAACTGCGCCCGGATCGGCGCCTTGAACGCGTCCTCTTCTTCGCCCGACCACGCACCGCCCTTGGCTTCGATTCCGTCGCGGCGCACGGTGGCCAAGACGCTGGCGGCCTGCTCGCCGCCCATCACGCCGATGCGTGCATTCGGCCACATCCATAGAAAGTTCGGCGAGTATGCGCGGCCGCACATGCCGTAATTGCCGGCACCGAACGAGCCGCCGATCACCACGGTGAACTTGGGCACCTTGGCGCAGGCCACCGCCATCACCAGCTTGGCGCCGTCCTTGGCGATGCCGCCGTGCTCGTATTTGCGCCCGACCATAAAGCCGGTGATGTTCTGCAAAAACACCAGCGGAATGCCGCGCTGCGTGCACAGCTCGATGAAGTGCGCGCCCTTGAGCGCAGACTCGGAAAACAGGATGCCGTTGTTGGCGATGATGCCCACCGGGTAGCCATGCAGATGCGCAAAGCCGGTGACCAGAGTGCTGCCATAGCGCGGTTTGAATTCGTCCAGCTGCGAGTCGTCGACGATGCGTGCGATCACTTCGCGCACATCGAACGGCTTGCGTGTATCGGCAGGAATCACGCCATACAGTTCGTCGGCGGCATGCCGCGGCGGCAGTGGTGCACGCAGTGCCAATGTTGCTGCCGGCTTGCGCCAATTGAGTTGCGCGATGATGGCGCGCACGCGCGCCAAGGCCTGCAGATCGTTGTCGGCAAAGTGATCGGCCACCCCGGAGATGCGCGTATGCACATCCGCACCGCCAAGTTCTTCGGCACTGACCTCTTCGCCGGTGGCGGCTTTCACCAGCGGTGGGCCGCCAAGAAAGATGGTGCCTTGCTCGCGCACGATCACCGTCTCATCGCTCATCGCCGGCACGTACGCACCGCCGGCGGTGCAGGAGCCCATCACGCAGGCGATCTGCGGAATGCCGTTGGCCGACAGATTGGCCTGGTTGTAAAAGATGCGCCCGAAGTGATCGCGGTCGGGAAACACTTCATCCTGCAGCGGCAGGAACGCGCCGCCGGAATCGACCAGGTAGATGCACGGCAAGCGATTCTGCTGCGCGATTTCCTGCGCGCGCAGATGCTTCTTCACCGTCATCGGATAATAGGTGCCACCCTTGACCGTGGCATCGTTGGCCACGATCACGCATTCCACCCCGGACACGCGCCCGATACCGGCCACCACGCCGGCGCAGGGCACCTGATCGTCGTACATGCCGTGCGCGGCCAGCGGCGCGATTTCCAGCAAGGCGCTGCCCGGATCAAGCAAAGCATCGATGCGATCGCGCACCAGCAATTTGCCGCGGGCGGTGTGCTTGGCGCGAGCGGCTTCGCTGCCGCCCAATGCAGTCTGCGCCAGCGTGCGGCGCAGATCCTCGATCACTGCGCGCAGTGCGGCAGCGTTGTGTTGGAAGCTCTCGCTACTGATCTGCAGCTGGCTGGTGATCACACTCATGATGGCTCCATCAGGCGGTGCGTTCGAACAACTCGCGGCCGATCAACATGCGTCGGATCTCCGAGGTGCCTGCACCAATCTCGTACAGCTTGGCATCGCGCCACAGGCGCCCGGTGGGGTAGTCGTTGATGTAGCCGTTACCACCCAATACCTGGATCGCCTGGCCGGTGAGCCAGGTCGCTTTTTCGGCGGCGTAGAGAATCGCGCCGGCCGCGTCCTGGCGTGTGGTCTGCCCGGCATCGCAGGCGCGCGCCACCGCATACACGTACGCGCGGCAGGCGTTGAGCCCGACGTACATGTCGGCCAGCTTGGCCTGCATCAACTGGAAGGTGCCGATCGGCTCGCCGAACTGCTTGCGCTCGTGCACGTACGGCAGCACCACATCCATCGCGGCGGCCATCAATCCCAACGGGCCACCGGCCAACACCACCCGTTCGAAATCCAATCCGGACATCAGTACGCGCACGCCACCGTTGAGCGTGCCCAGCACGTTCTCGGCCGGCACTTCGCAATCGGTGAACACCAATTCGCAGGTGTTGGAGCCGCGCATGCCGAGCTTGTCGAGCTTCTGCGCGGTGGAAAAGCCGGGCATGCCCTTTTCGACGATGAAGGCGGTGATGCCGCGTGCGCCGGCGGCCGGATCGGTCTTGGCGTACACCACCAGCACATCGGCGTCCGGGCCGTTGGTGATCCACATCTTGTTGCCGTTGAGCACAAAGCGGTCGCCGCGCGCGTCGGCACGCAGCTTCATCGACACCACGTCCGAGCCGGAGCCGGCCTCGCTCATCGCCAGCGCGCCAATATGCTCGCCGGTGCACAGCTTGGGCAGGTAGCGCTGCTTCTGCTCGGGCGTGGCGTTCTTGCGCAGCTGGTTGAGGCACAGGTTGGAGTGCGCGCCGTAGGACAGCCCGATCGCGCCGCCGGCCCGCGAGATTTCCTCCATCGCCACCACATGTGCCAGGTAGCCCATGCCGCTGCCGCCGTACTCTTCTTCCACGGTCAGCCCGAGCAGGCCCTGCTCGCCGAACAGGCGCCACAGCTGCGCGGGGAAGACATTGTCCTGATCGGCAGCGGCCGCAAGCGGGGCAATATGGTGGTTGGCGAAGGCCGCCACGCTTTCGCGCAGCAGATCGATTTCTTCGCCAAGCGCGAAGTTCAAGGACGGCACGTGCATGGAACGACTCCGCAGGGATCGGGATGTGCCGGGTGGGAGCGGGTAGGCCGCACGGCGTTTGTGCGCAGCCTAGCGGTCCGCAGTGAAAAAGTGAACTAAAATTCAACTATTGAACCCAGAATCACACCATGGCTTATCGACGCTCCGCCCTGATGGAAGAACGCCTGGCCGGCAACCGCGAACGCATCCTGCACGCGGCCCGCGCCCTGATCGCCGAAGGCGGCTACCGCAATGCGCCGGTGACCGCCGTCGCCGCCGCAGCCGGCGTCTCGACCGGGCAGATTTACCGACATTTCCCTTCGAAAGCTGACCTTTTCGTGGAAGTTCTTAACGAAGCCGTGCAGCGCGAGATGACCATCCTGCGCACCATCGCCACCACCCAGGCCAGTGCCGCCGAGCGCCTGCGCAGCGCCATTGCCACCTTCGTGCGGCGTGCGCTGGCCGGCCCTGCGTTGGCCTATGCGTTCATCGCCGAGCCGGTGGAAAGCGAAGTGGATGCCGAGCGCATCCGCGGCCGGCGCCTGTTTGGCGAGGTGTTCCGCCAGCTGCTCGCCGAAGGCGTGGCCGCCGGTGAGTTCCCGCAGCAATCGCTGGACGCAGCGGCGGCCTGCATCGTCGGCGCCTTCACCGAGGCCTTGGTGGGCCCGGTTGCCCCCAGCCGCGGCGATCCGCAACAGGGCGAGCAACTGGTCGAGGCGATCTGCGGCTTCTGCTTGCGCGCGGTGGGTGCGCGGCAGCCGGCCAGCTGACGGTGCACTGACCACACACCAGCTGTGCTTCATTGATGCACCTGGCTGTGCATATACTGTGCAAACCCCTTGCTGGAGTCGTGCGATGGTCGCCGTCCTCAATCCCCTGGCCCTGACCGAACGCCTGCGCGTGCCGGATCGCACCATCCTGTCGCCGTCGGCGATGGCCGGCCTGCTGGATCTATCGCAACAGGAGCTGGCCGAACTGGCCGGCGTGCATCGCAACAGCCTGCGCGTGCACCCGGAAAGCCCGCGCGTGCAGGACCTGCTGCGCAACCTGTCGCGCTTGCTGGTGGCGATGACGCAAGTCCAGCCGGACGAACGTCAGGTGGTGTTCCACCTCAAGAACACGCCGATCCCCGCATTCGAATTCGCCACCTTGCTGGAGGTGGTCAAACAGGGCCGCACCGACGATGCATTGACCTACCTGCGCACCGTTGAAGCGGGGGCTGCCGGTTGAAGCTGAGCGCCCCGGCGCACTGCACGTTGTATCGCGCCTTCACCCCGCGCTGGGCCGCCGAACCGCTGAGCGGCGCCGGTGCCGCGCGCTCGGGCGGGCGCTTCAATCGTTTCGGTCAACCCGCCTTGTATCTCTCGCAGCAACTGGAAACCGCTGCCGCCGAATACGCGCAGGCCGCGCCGTTTCTACCACCGTTTACGTTGGTCAGTTACGCCGCCGATCTGCCCGCGTTGGCCGATTTGCGCCTGCTCGATGCAAGCTGGGATCCGCTCTGGGCCGATTGGACCGAGGACTGGCGCAAGGCAATGGTCAACAAGATCGAACCGGTGAGCTGGGTACTCGGCGACATGCTGCGCGAGGCAGGGATTCCCGGCGTGATCTTTCCCAGCATGGCGCTGCCGGAGGGCATCAACGTGGTGCTGTTCCTGGACATGCTGCAGCCCGAGCAGGTGCTGCACGTGCTCGACGATGGCCGCCTGCCGCGCGACGGGCGGAGTTGGGGCGCTCCGCCCATCGTGGTGTAACGGGTTGCGCGCGCGAGACATGACGCCACGCTCGAATTTTCAACCAACCAACAGCTGCACCACACCGGCCAGCACTGGCGCGGCCACAGCTGTCGGCAGAATCAATCCACGCCGATACGGCAGCAACCACAGCGACAGCAACGCCGCAGCACCGGTCAAGGTGCCAATCCACAACACCGAACCGATGCCCCAGCCCTGCGCGTGCACCGCCAGGCCAAAGGTGAGCAGCAACAGCAGCCAACCCAGCACGCGCAGTTGCCGCGAGCGCGCAGCGCCCAGCATGCGGCCGCGTATCTCCTGCTGATGCTTGTCCATCGCCAGGCATAACGCAGCGAATCCCGAAAAATTCAGTGCCAGCAACAGCAATACACTCATGCGCTTTCCTGTATCGGCACGCTGTTCTGCGCAGGCGCAGCGGCGCGCGCGCGTCGCGCAGATGCCGATTGCGGGGCCTTCCAATGCTGCAAACGCCAACCTGCGATCCCCAGACACACGCCAAGGAACAGGCACACCAGATCGACACCGGCCAGCGCCCATTGCCCGGCCGGCAACGTCACGCCCAGATGCACATCGGTGGTAATCGCATTGAGCAGCGGCACCAGCGCGAACAAGGCTGCGCCCAGATACAGCTGCCAGCTCCACATCGCGCGCCGTGGCCAGACGAAGGCGGCCAGCAATGCGGTGGCCCATGCAGCGAAAAACAGATTGGCCTCCATCGCCGCGCGTGCGTCCAACGTCACCGGTAGCAATCGGTTGGCCCAGAAGAAACTGGCAAAGGCGATCGGCAAGCCGGCAACCGCGCCGATGTTGAGCGCATCCACCAGACGCAGCCCGAAGCCGATGCGCCCGGCTTTGAGATGTTTGGGGCGTTCTTTCACCGCCCACATCACCACACCGCTGGCCACCATCAAATAACCGAGCAAACCGGAGCCGAAGAACAGCGCGCGCATCCATGGCCCGGCAAAGTGGGCGATATGCAGGCCCACCATCGTGCCGCGCGTCTGGCTGGCACCGCCTGGCGCGCCGCTACGCTGCAGGCGCTGGCCGCTGATCGCATCGAACAGAATGGACGGCGCATCGGTCGAGAGACTGCCGGCCACCTGAGTCACGCCGACCGCGGCATGCGCATCGTTGGGAAGCGACACCGCCACGTTGCCGATCTCGCCACCGCGCCAGTCGCTGCGCGCACGCGCCATGAACTGTTCCAGCGGCAGCATGCGCGCCGGTGTGCCCGATGCCTTCCGCGTATCGGCAACCCGGTTGGCGGATTCTTCGTAGAAACGCATTTCGTTGTCGGGGTACTGCGCTTTGATGCCCCACGGCAGGTACATGAACATCAAGGTCACGATGCCGGTGTAGGTGATCATCGCGTGGTACGGCAACGCGGTCACCGCGCTGACATTGTGGAAATCCAGCCACGAGCGCAGGCCCTTGCCCGGGCGAAAGGTAAAGAAATCCTTGAAGATCTTCTTGTGCGTGATCACCCCGCTGATGATCGCCACCAGCATGAACATCGCGCAGAAACCCACGATATAGCGCGACCACATCACCGGCAGATAATGCAGATCGAAATGCAGCCGATAGAAGAAGTCGCCGCCCAGGGTGTCGCGTGCGGCGATCTCCTTGCTGGTGGCCGGGTCGATGATGGCATTGCCATACATCTCGCGGCGGCTGGCCGGTTTGCCATCGGCCGGCGCAGGATTTTGCCAGTACATGCTCACCACCGGATTGCGCGTGTCCGGCAAGGTGATGTTCCAGCTCTGCGCATCGGCCGCATGCGCTTGCAGATACTGTTCGGCACTGCGCAGTGCGGTCGCGTTGCTCACCGTGGTGGTGGGCAGTTCCGGGCGCATCCAGCGACTGATTTCGTCGCGGTAATAACTCGCCGTGCCGCCCATGAAGATCAGCAGCAACACCCAGCCGACCAGCAGGCCGGTCCAGGTGTGCAGCCACGCCATCGACTGGCGGAATCCCTGCTTCATGCCACGCTCCGTTGCAGCCATGCGGCCAGCGCAAACATCAGCGCCGCCGGCACCGCGATGCCTGCCCACGCCCGCCACACGCTGGCGGTGGCAAAGGCCCACAGCGGGGCACACGCGCACACCACGATGCCGACCAGCATGCTGGTCAGCACCGCTTCGCTGGGCGGCATCGGCAGTACCAGCGCCAGCAACAGATTGGTGGCGCTGGCCAATGCATAGCCGCCAAAGATCGCGGCCAGCGTGCGCGCAAGCACGCCCAGCCAGGGGCGCCTGAACCAGGGAAGCGACAGGGGCGGTGCGGTAGACATCAGCTGTGCTGCATGTGCGGCCGACTTACTCGGCCAGGAAGGTCAACGTGCTGATGTGGTGGATCATCGCCACCTGCTTGCCGGCGATCTCGCGCTTCACCGGCTCCTTGTTGGTGGCGACCAGGATGTGGCGGCCGGCGCGCAGCTTGGGCAAGGTCACCTGGCCCTTGGCATCGGAGGTCAGCGTCTTCTGCCACTTCTGCGGATCGATCACCGTCACCTCGACCTTGGGCAGCGGCTTGTTGCGATAGAGCACGGTTAGCGTGTTGCTGTTGGCGGCAGTGGGCACCAGTTCGAAATCGAGCTTGGCCGCGGGCGTGGCGCGGCCGGCGCGGGCGTAATAGCTCACCGTCTCGAAACCGCCGGCTTCGCCCTTCCAAGGCTCGAATACGCTGTCGTCGCTCAACCAGGCATCGCCGGTGCCGGACAGCGGCGCGGTGAGGAACTCGCTGCCGCGCTGTAACGCACCGGCCTTGCCGGCCGTGCCGAACACGGTCGGCTTGACCACGCGCTTGATCTCGTCTTCGCCGTGGTCGAGGGTGTCCTGCGCCGGCTCGCCGAAGTAGATGCGCACCGGGCCGCTGCCGTCGCGCTCGATCCAGATTTCATGGGCCTGGGCAGACAGACTGATGCTGGCCAAGGCCAGGCAGGACAGCAGAAAGGACTTCATCGCGGCGACTCCTCGTAAGCGGGACCGGGCGAAGCGAGAACCGCGTCACCGTGGGTTGATGGGAATGATACGCAATTCCACGAAACGAGACCAACGCGCCATCCGGGACCTGCGGGGTTCGACCAGCGCCTGGTCATCACGCGGGCAAGCGGGTTCTGCTGCGGAAGGGGTAGTGCCAAGCGGCTCCGTCATGCGGCATCGCGGCAATTTGCCAGCGGCACGCGAGGTGGCTACACACAAGACGTACAGCCCGCCAAGCTGCAGGACGCATCGCGGCGATAACTGTCATGCACAGTGGCCAGACTGGCGCGAACTGTGCTCTATACTCCGGCGCTAGCAGAGGTCTTCGACCAACAGCCAGGGGTGAGCGCGTGCGGAATTACGACCTCGAGTTCCTGAAAAAATTCTCGATGGTGATCGGACTACTTGTAGTGATCACCCTGGGCCTGATCGCCCTGGCAGCCTATTTGCAACGCGCCATTCCCGACGAAGTCTCGCCCACTGCGGCCAAACGCGTGCAGCAACGCATCGCACCGGCCGGTGCGGTATATGCCGGCACCACCGGCGCATCCGCACAAGCGGCGGCTCAGGCAGCAGCACTGGCCAAGGCCTCCTCGCAGTCTGCCTATGGCGGCAGCACCGATGGCAAGACCATCTTCGACAATCTGTGCACCGCCTGCCATACCACCGGCGTAGGCAAGGCGCCGACGTTGGATCATTCGCATTGGGACGCGCGCATCGCCCAGGGCAAGGACACCTTGTACAAGCACGCGATCGAGGGCTACACCGGCCCGGACGGCGGCATCATGCCGGCCAAGGGCGGCAACCCGGCGCTGACCGAAGAACAGGTCCGTGCCACGGTCGATTGGATGCTGGGCAATCTGAAGTAGGCGCCTGAAACAAGCGCCTCCACGCACCATCTGGTCGCAGTTCGCAGCGGTTTGTTAGCCTGTTGCAACGCTCAGCTGCTCATGCGCCGCCTTCCGGGCGGCGCTTGCATTTTGGTCTACGTCTTTCTGGAGTGTGTCGATGTCGCGTTGCTCGCTTGTTGTGCTCGGTGTGATCGGTCTGCTGGCTCCGCTGCTGGGCAGTGCCGCCGATGGCGCGCCGCAACGCCTGTCGATCGCCGATGTGCAGGGCGAAGACACGCGTAGCCCTTACGACGGCCGCGTGGTGGAGGTGGAAGGTATCGTCACTGCCGATACCCGCATCGGCCTTGCCGGCCTGTTCGTGCAGCAGCCCGGGTTTGAGCCGCGGCGCTCGCACGGCCTGTTCGTCACCGGCGCCGGCGATGCCGAGGTGGCAGCGGGTGATCGCGTGCGCATCATCGGCACGGTGCGCGAAGTGTCGGCAGGCGGCGAGGCGAGCCTGACCACGGTGGATGCCAGCAGCATCGAGCGGCTCGCCAGCGGCCAGCCGGTACCGGTGCGCATGCTCAGCGGGCCGCCGGCCAACTGGGAAGCGCTCGAAGGCGAGCATGTGCGCATCGCTGCGCTGACGCTCAACGGCAGCGATCGCCTGGAGACTTATGGCGAGCTGGTCGCCGCCTTCGGTGGGCGCTTGTGGCAGCCGAGCGAAGTGGCCGCGACCGGCACTGCGGCTTTCACGCAGCTGGAGGCGGAGAACGCACGCCGCCGGGTGCTGCTGGACGATGCACGCAATGGCCGCAGCCCCAAGACGGTGGCCTATCTGCCGGCAGATGCGGTGTTGCGCGCCGGCAGCCTGCTCAAGTCGGTCGATGGCATCGTCGACCAGCGCTACGACGGCAACTACCGCATCCAGGTGCTGAATCCGCTGACGCTGCCAGCCATGCCGACTGCGGTGGCGCCGCAGGTCGGCGGCGATCTGCGCATTGCCTCGTTCAACCTGGAGAACTTCTTCAACGGCAATGGCCGCGGCGGCGGGTTTCCGACCAAGCGCGGTGCGCGCACGCATGAGCAGTTCCAGGCGCAGCTGGCCAAGCTGGTGTCCACCATCGTGCCGTTGCGCGCCGACGTAGCCGCGTTGATGGAGCTGGAAAACGACGGCAACGGTGCCGATGCCGCAGTGGCGCAACTGGTGGCCGCGCTCAATGCCGCCGGCAAGGACAAGGACTGGCAGTTCGTCGACACCGGCAGCGGCCCGGGTGATGATGCGATCCGGGTCGGCATCGTCTATCGCAGCACCCAGGTCACCCCGGTCGGCAAGCCGGCCACTTTGACCGGCGGGCCGTTCGACAGCCACAGCCGTGTGCCGTTGGCGCAGGCGTTTCGCAGCACCCGCGGCGCGACCTTCGTGTTGGTTGCCAACCACTTCAAGTCCAAGGGGTGCGGCACCGCCAGCGGCGCCGATGCCGACCAGCGCGACGGCCAGGCTTGCTGGAACGCCACCCGCACCGAGTCGGCCAAGCGCCTGCACCAGTGGTTGCAGACCGACCCCACCGGCGCGCAGACCAAACTTGCCGTGCTGCTGGGCGACTTCAACGCCTACGCCATGGAGAGCCCGATGCGCAGCCTGCGCGCCAGCGGCTGGCAGGACGCGTTCGCAGTGGCCGGAGTGAAACAGCCTTACAGCTACGTCTACGATGGCATGAGCGGGCGGCTGGACCACGCCTTGCTAAGCCCAGCGATGGCCAAGCAACTGCGCGGCGCGGTGGAATGGCATATCAACGCCGATGTCATGGACGATGCCGGTTACGCCAAGCGCAATCTGGCCGGTCCGTGGCGCAGTTCCGACCACGACCCGGTGCTGCTGGGCTTTTCGCTGTAGCGCAAGCTGGCGTTCGAATCCCGCTGCAGGCGCGTGCGTGATACGTGTTGTCTGCAACATGTTTTTGCGCGCCGCTGCGCTGCCATGGAAAAAGCAGGCCGCGAGCGCACGCGGGGCTTGCACCTAGCTCGCGCAATGCCCCGCGCGGCGACGTAGCCGCAGATTGACCAGATGCGTGCTGGCCAGCAGCAGGCTGCCGGTCACCGTGATCGGGGTTTCCAGCGCGCCACCGGCCACCCCGCTTGCGCCGAGCACCAGGCCGGCCAGTCCGAAGGCCGCCAATGCCCACACCGGCGCGGGCAGTGCGTGTCGGCGATGGCTGCTCCACAGCGCGTAGCCGCTCAGCGGCACGGCGGCGGTGGCGAACACCAGATGCACCCATTCGGCCCGGCTCCAGGCGCCTAGCAGCGGGAGTGCGGCGGCCAGCAGCGGCAGGGCCAGACAGTGCAACAGACACAGGCTGGACAGCGCGATGGCCGAGCGATCCAGCACAGAAGCGGTAACGCGCATGGAGCGTGCCCTGTCGAGTAAGTGTTATATAGTAACACTTCACTCCAGCCAGGCTGTCAGGATGTCCCTGTCCCCCAAGCGCGATTCACGTCTTCCCGTCACCGTGTTGTCCGGCTTCCTCGGTGCCGGCAAGACCACCTTGCTCAACCGCATCCTGCATAACCGCGACGGCCTGCGCGTAGCGGTGATCGTCAACGACATGAGCGAGGTCAACATCGACGCGCAGCTGGTACGCGACGGCGGCGCGGCCTTGCGACGCACCGAAGAGACGCTGGTGGAATTCAGCAACGGCTGCATCTGCTGCACGCTGCGCGACGACCTGCTGCAGGAAGTGCGGCGGCTGGCCGAACAGAAGCGCTACGACTATCTGTTGATCGAATCGACCGGCATCGCCGAGCCGATGCCGGTGGCGGCCACCTTCGCGGTGCGCGATGCCGATGGCTTCAGCCTGTCGGATATCGCCCGGCTCGACACCATGGTGACGGTGGTGGACGGCAGCCGCTTTCTGCAGGATTTCGGCTCGGCCGCCACGTTGGCCGAACTTGGTCAGCAAGCCGGCCCGGACGATACGCGCGGGCTGGTGCAGTTGCTGGGCGAACAGGTGGAGTTCGCCGACGTGCTGGTGATCAGCAAGTGCGACCGTATCGATACGCAGCAACTGATGCGGCTGCGCGCGGTATTGCGTGCGCTCAATCGCGAGGCGGCGATTGTGGATGCCACGCATGGCGAGGTGCCGCTGCGCAGCTTGCTCGATACCGGGCGCTTCGATTTCACCCGTGCGCAGCTGGCGCCGGGCTGGATGCAGGAGTTGCGCGGCCAGCACACGCCGGAGACCGAGGAATACGGCATCAGCAGTTTCGTGTACCGCGCGCGCCGGCCGTTCCATCCGCAGCGCTTCGCGCGGATGGTGCACAGCGGTCTGCCGCAAGTGATTCGCAGCAAGGGCTTTTTCTGGCTGGCCAGTCGCATGGATTGGGTGGGCGAGTTGTCCAGCGTGGGCGGTGCCACGCAAACCAATGCCGCCGGCTTCTGGTTTGCCGCACGCCATCGCGTGGATGCACACGCGATCGGCGAGCCGCTGCAGACCAGCATCACCCCGCTGCCGTACACCGACATTGGCTGGCAGCGTCAGCAGACCCAGTGCTGGACCGCGCCGCTGCCGCAATTGCACGAAGTAGGCGATGCCAGCGAATACGCCGCGATGCAGCGGCTATGGCATCCGCTATGGGGCGACCGCCGCCAGGAGCTGGCGGTAATCGGCGTGGACATGGATGCACCGGGCACGCGCGCTGCGCTGGACGCGTGCCTTCTCAGCGATCACGAACTGCGCCAGGGCCCGGCGCAATGGCAACTGCTGGACGATCCGTTTCCGCATTGGGAGCGTTGAGTTCGCGCAAGCGCGCGACCGGCCTGCATCAGCCTGCACGTGATCTGCACCCGACCCGGGGTGGCACCGTGCATTGATACATGCGGGAAAGACGCTGGAGACGGCAAAGAGCTGCACGCGATACGCACTCACGCCGAATACGTCGCAGCTGCAGGCTGCGCCGTGCACTGCGTGCTGTGCCGACATGGGAGACAGTCAGAGGTAACCGTTGTCGATCGCTTCCTGATGGGCGTCCACTTCGTCTCGATGGCGTTGTCGGCGCTCCTGTGGCGTGGTGGGGATGCTGTCCATCAAGCGTGGACCGCCCATCCTTTCCAACTGGTCGTCGGTACGTTTGACGATGTCTTCGAGTTCCAGCAGGTTTTCGTAGCCCTTCATCATGCGCTCAAGCCGTTTTGCCTGGCCGGGGTCTGCGCCACTGGCCCTCAACTTAGCCAGGTGTCGCCTGGCGAGGTCATGGTGCTTGGCGAGATCGGACGTGTTGCCAAGCCGACGGCGTGCTTCCAGCAGCGCGTTGCGGTTGGAGTGAATGACCTCGCTCTGGACCATGGCCAGCTGGCTGGTCGTGGTGCTCGGTGCGCGTACATGTTCCAGTGGCGCCAGTGCATGCAGCGTCGCATCGAGTTGCCTGTGGCCGGTCTGACGACTAGGGGGCTGACTGTCGCGGATCTGATTGCGCTGCGCGATCAGATCTGTCCGCAGGTCAAATAGCCGCTGCTCTTGCTCGGTTGCTTCGCCATCGTCCATGAACAAACGCTTGCTGATTTCACTGCAGCGTTTGTCCAGCAGCGCAATCTCTTCATTCAAACTCTGCAATGAGCGCCGTTGCCTGGCCTGTGGCGGAGAAACTATCGGGATAGGTGCCTGCTTGATCGGAGCTGGCCGCGGTATCGAGACAGTCCGCTGTGGTTCCGGTCCTTTGGCGCGTGCCGGCCCGGTGGCCTGTGGAGCAGGCTGCTGCCGGCGTGCATCGACAACGGGCTGCGCGCCATGCCTTTGCGGTGGGCGAGCTGGCGTGGCCACCTGCGTCACATAAGGCCTGGGCGCAGCTGAGGTGCGCGTTGGCCGTAGCGCTGAGGAACTCATGTGCATTGACGGCAGCTGCTTGCGCAAGGACTCGAATGATTTGCGCGCGGACGCAAGAAGGGCTTGAGTAGACGTTTTCGCCGTGCCCTGCGGTTTGCTGCGCTTGTGCGCTTGAGACAGCGGATGCTGCGTGGTCGTCTCAATGTGCTTTGTAGTGGTGGTCGAGGCGGGGCTGAGCGGTTCTGGAGCAATCTGACTGCGGCTGCTCGAAAACGGTTTCAGGCGCATAACGAACTCCTGTCGGTCGTATGCGCCCACAGTAGCGACCGCGTCCGATGGCGTGATGCAGGCTGCGAACCGGCGTCGCGCAAGCCGAAATGTCAATCTCAATCGATGCGCACGCCGCAGGCGATCGCCGCGCTTGCAGGTGCCGCCTTCCGCTCGGCGTCGAGGTATCCAACAACGTGGTCATGCATGTCCGTCGCCTTGCTTCCGCTGTTGGCAGACTTCCTTCAGGTCATTTATCGGAGCCGACAGTCCTAGCCGCCAGGGTGCGGTAGCGTTGCATGAGCCGTTGCAGTTTCAGGATCCGCTCGCACGGCGCAGCGCTTTCCTGCAAGCCATCCAGCTGCACTTCGGCATGCCTGAAGACCTCGGCCAGGCAGGTCGAGCGAGCCATCGCGTTCAATGCCAGCGAGCGCACGTGAGCGCGATGCATCGCATCGTTGTGCGTATTCGTCAGCAGGTCGGCTGTCGTGGTCGGGGCATCCACTTGCTCCAACGGTGCAAGTGCCTGCAGCAGAAACTCCAATTGACTGTCGCGTACCTGATTGCGCCGCGCCAATAGACGATTGCGTTGATCGAGCACGCGTTGTTCCTGCGGCATCGCCTGGCGCTCCTCAAGAAACAAGCGCGTGGTGCTGGCGTGGTATTGCGTATTGAGTTGGATCAGGCGGCGGTTCATGCCTTGCAACAGCGACCGCATTCCAGCGCGCGGCAATCGTACAGCGCCTGGCGGTGATGCGTGGGACGCAACACCAGCCAAGCACGGCGATGATGGAAACCAGGCCTGCGCTGCCTGTTGCTGCGTCCGTTGAAGCATGCAGGCAGGTGCTTGCTCCTGTCGTGCGGCAGCCGCATGCCGCAAATTTACGCCGCCAGCCGCCGCAGGCAGCCTGCGCGGTTGGGCAAACAGCCGCGATGCGCCTGAGCCGGAGGCACCGGTTGCATCTGCGGCAGCGCTCGTTGCCTGCCGTTCTTTCAACCAGGGATTCAGCCGCATGACCCACTCCAACCGGACGACAAGCCCTGTGTGTGGTCGCTACGGTATCGAGCTTGTTTTACCGAACCCGGTACGCTGCGAACAAACGGCCCACTAACCGAACGGCTGATGTTTTCAAGCGGTGTACATGCCCCATGCAATGGCGGCGATCGCCGGGACCGCCAGCAGCAGACCCACGCGTACGCGTGTACCGATACGCTCCTTGAACCCGAGCGCGCCCACCAGCACGCCAAGGACGACCACGCCGATGTTCATGCTTGCAAAGACCGTAGCGGGGCTGTGCGGCAATGCTTGATGGGCGCGCACATAGCAAAAGATGTTGCCGAAATTGAGCATGCCCAGCAGCACGCCGGCCACGACGTTGCGGCCGTCCATCCGCACGCCGCGTGTCCAGCGCAGCCCCTGCAGCAGCGACATCAGGACGAAGGCGATGGCGAAGCACAGCGTCAGCGAGGTCAGCGACGACGTACCGGCCTGCGCGATGGTCTTGAGCAACAGATCGATCAGTGCAAAGCCCATCCACACACCCAGTAGCCACAGCCACGCAGCCGGGGGAGCCGACGCAGCGCGGTCGCGCGGATCTGCGCGTTGCACGATGCATACGATGGCCAGCAGGCCCATGCCCAGTCCAGTCAGCTTCCATCCGTTGAACGGCTCGCCGAACAGGGTGAAAGCCGCCGCCAACGACAGCAGCAACGACAAACGTTGTGCCATCTCGGTACGCACGATGCCGGCGGTGGTCACGGCGCGCGCCAGCACCATGAAGATCGACGGCAGCGCAACCGAAAGCGCCAGCAATGCTGCCCACGGTGTGGACGGCGCATGCAACGTGTCCAACGCAGGATCCAGCAACAGCCACGCCAGGACGGCAGCGGTGGCGTAGTTCCAGGTGATGGTCTGGGCAGCATCCAGGCGATAGCGCGGCACCAACTTGAGAAGCACCGACACCAGGACACTGCAAACAACGGCAAACAGCAGGAAATACATAGGCAACGCAACGAAGTGTGCAGGCAGGGCGATGAACGCGGCCGGCGGGGCGGCTATTATGAGGGCATGTCCAATCTCCCATTCCCCACCGAATCGGCTGCGTTGACGTTGGATGGGCCGGTCGGCCCGCTCGATATCGCGGTCGATCTGCCCGAGCCGGACGTCGCTGTGCAACCGGTCACCGCCATCGTCTGCCATCCGCTCTCCACCGAGGGCGGCAGCATGCACAACAAGGTCGTCACCATGGCCGCGCGCGCGTTGCGCGAGCTGGGCATCACCGTGGTGCGCTTCAATTTCCGCAGTGTCGGCAGCTCGGCCGGCAGCTTCGATCAGGGCGAAGGCGAGCAGGACGATCTGCGCGCGGTTGCCGCGTGGGTGCGCAGCCAACGCCCGGGCGACACGCTGTGGCTGGCCGGTTTCAGCTTCGGCGCCTACGTGTCGTTACGTGCTGCCGGCTCGCTCGAACCGCAGGTGTTGATCTCGATCGCGCCGCCGGCCGGGCGCTGGGATTTCAGCGACATGCAGCCGCCTGCGCACTGGTTGGTGATTCAGGGCGATGCCGACGAAATCGTCGACCCGCAGGCGGTCTACGACTGGCTGGATACGTTGGAGCAGCAACCCGAGCTGGTGCGCATGCCCGACACCAGCCACTTCTTCCACCGCAAATTGATCGACCTGCGCGGTGCGATCCAGCATGTTGTCCGGCGCTGGTTGCCGGCCGCAGTCTGACCGCGGCATGGCCCCACGCATAGGCGTATCGCTCCGCGATGCGCCGTTAAGCAGGCTTGGCAGCAGCCGGCCCGCGGAGAACACGATGACTGAGATTACCCCGTCGCAGCGTTACGCCGCCGGCGTACAACGCGGCGACTGGCGCGCCGATCCTGCGCAGCAGGCGGCGTTGGCGGAGCTGGACCGTATCCACGAGGCCTTGGTGGACAGCGCGCAGGATGGCTGGCTGGACCGGCTGTCGGCCTTCTGGAAAAAGCCCGAGCCGGTGCGCGGCCTGTATTTCTGGGGTGGCGTGGGGCGCGGCAAGACCTTCCTGGTCGACCTGTTCTACGACGGGCTGCCGATCAAGCAGAAATACCGCACACATTTCCACAGGTTCATGCGCGGCGTGCACGAGCAATTGCGCGAGCATGCCGGGCAAAGCGACCCGCTGGCCAAGATCGCGCAGCAGTGGCGCGAAAATCTGCGCGTGCTGGTGCTGGACGAATTCTTCGTCACCGACATCGGCGATGCGATGTTGCTGGCGCGCCTGCTGGAACGTTTGTTCGCCGAAGGTGTGACCCTGGTGACCACCTCCAACACCGCGCCGGAAAATCTGTACGCCAATGGTTTGCAGCGCGATAGCTTCATGCCGGCGATCGGCTTGCTGCAGAAATTCTGCGTCGAGCTGTATGCCGAAGGCACCGAGGATTACCGCATGCGCGCATTGACGCGCTCGCCGGTGTATCGCGCGCCGCTGGATGCGCAGTCTGGTGAGTGGCTCAGCCAGCGCTGGAGCGAATTGAGCGGAAATGCCGAGGCACGTGGCGGCAATATCGAAATCGAGGCGCGCAAGATTGCAGTGCGTGCGCGCGGCAAAAGCATCGCCTGGTTCGACTTCGCTGCGCTGTGCGAAGGCCCGCGCGGCCCGGGCGACTACATCGAGATCGCGCGCGAATTCACCACGGTGCTGCTGGGTGGCATTCCGCACTTCGACCGCATGAACGAGGACGCGGCGCGCCGCTTCGTCAATCTGATCGACGAGCTGTACGACCGCCACGTCAATCTGGTCTGCACCGCACAGGACGCCCCGCCGGCGTTGTACAGCGGACAGCGGCTGGCCGGCGCCTTCGAGCGCACCGCCTCGCGTTTGATCGAGATGCAGAGCGCCGAGTATCTGGCAACCGCGCATCGGGCGTGAGTTGGATGCGTGACATGCGTAAGCCAAAGGCGCACTGCACGGATTGCTTTGTTGGTCGGCGGATCTTGGTGCAGCCGCGTCATCGTTGCGCACCTTAGAGCGACTAAAAACGTAGCGAGTGCCTACCTGACGGCCGCGCAGTAGTTTGTCAGTGGCTCTTGGCCGTCAGGGACTTTCCCAGTTGCTGCGGCTAGGGACAACGTCGAGGATTTCGGCATCGCCGTTGGGAAATCGGCGATAGATCAGCGTGAATTTTCCGCTGCAGGCGGGTGCCAGATAGGTTCCTGATTGCACGCCTTTGCGATGGGTCATGACGCCATCAAGGGTCTGACCCTTGTCGTAGATCCGCAGATCCTGTGCATCTGCGGTGTCTTCGTTGGTCGCCTCCACGCAACCGACCCAGTACTCGACCCTGGCTTCGTCCGCGCGTAGCGTCCAGTACACGGTCATCTCTTGGCGATGTGTTTCCTGGCCTGCTGCTTCAATGCCTGCAAGCGATCACGTGCGTGTTGGCCTGTCAGCGAGTCAGCCGGATTGGCATCGGCGGCCTCCACGGCAGAGCGCGTGCGGTCTGTCAAAAACCGCAGATACGCAGCGTCCTTGTGCACGCCCGCGATGCGGCTCTGCTGATCTGCGCGCTTGCGCAATTTGATGCGGACGTTGTTTGCCGGATCCGCTTTCTGGGTATTGTCGACGCGGTAGCTGTGGATACCGATCTGGTGCAACGCTTTGGCAGCAGCCTCGATCCCGGCAAAGGTGCGCGGCTCTCCCAATTTGGAGATGAGCAGGCGCCGGCTATGGTCGCGCGCAAGCAGTTGCACCGCATAGCCATCGTCGGCTCCGAGCACGATCGCGTCTGACATGACGCCGGCTGCTACCAGGTCTTTGGCCGCCGCCAGCTTTACGGCCGGCATGTCTTTCACCAGAGGCGATGTTTTGCCCTTCAGGTGAAGTGATCGGAGGACAGCTGTGAGGTCGGACATACGATTCTGGCGATACGAGCAGGGTTCCCGATTACTTATAACTCAGGCGGCCGTCAGCTGCACGGCCACAGCAAATTGCGGAAATTTTTCAATGGCGAATAAAATCGCTTGCAATTAAATAGTTCGCTATGTAAATTGCAGCCATGGACACCGCCACAGCCACTACCGCCCGGACCAACGCGCTGCTGCAGCTCGACAACCAGCTGTGCTTTGCGCTGTATTCGGCCAACCTGGCGATGCACAAGCTCTACCGCGGGCTGCTGAAGGCGCTGGACCTGACCTATCCGCAGTACCTGGTGATGCTGGTGCTGTGGGAGACCGACGGCCGTAGCGTGTCGGAGATCGGCGAGCGCCTGTACCTGGACTCGGCCACGCTGACGCCGCTGCTCAAGCGCCTGCAGGCCGCTGGCCTGGTCACCCGCACGCGTGCCGTCAGCGACGAGCGTCAGGTGATCATCGGGCTGACCGACGCCGGTCGCGCCTTGCGCGGCAAGGCGGGCGCGGTGCCGGAGCAGGTGTTCTGCGCGTCGGCGTGCTCGCTGGACGAACTGCGTCAACTCAAGCAGGAACTGGAAAAGCTACGCTCCAGCCTCGGCGCGGCGTGAGTCGATCCACCCGTGCCTACGGTTTTAATTTACATGTCGCACACGATTCAATCGTCAACGATTCAACTACATCCTGCGCCGAGAGCGCTCACTCTGGAGAACCACCATGGCCTCACCTGAAAAGATCCTCTACACCGCCCACGCCACCGCAACCGGCGGCCGCGAAGGCCGCGCCGTATCCTCGGACAAGGCGCTGGACGCCAAGCTGTCCACCCCGCGCGAGCTGGGCGGCGCTGGCGGCGACGGCACCAACCCGGAGCAGCTGTTCGCTGCCGGTTATGCGGCCTGCTTCATCGGCGCGATGAAGGCCGTTGCAGGTCAGGACAAGCTCAAGCTGCCGGGCGAAGTGAGCATCGACAGCAGCGTCGGCATCGGCCAGATTCCGGGTGGCTTCGGTATTGCGGTGGAGCTGCGCATCGCGGTGCCGGGCATGGACAAGGCCGAACTGCAGGCGCTGGTCGACAAGGCCCACCAGGTCTGCCCGTACTCCAACGCCACGCGCGGGAACATCGACGTCACCCTGACCCTGGCCTGATCCACGCCAGTGCTGCCGCGCATATCGCGTAGCAGTGTCAGAAGCGGCCCGGCGCATGCGTCGGGCCGCGTTCGTTTGGACGTGCTGGCGATGCCCGCAGTCGCGCGGCACACTACGGCGATGACAGTGCTTGTTTCGCCGGCGCCGACCGGAATCTTCTGCGCATGAGCGCGCCGCGTCCCACCTTGTTGCTGCTGCCGGGCCTGCTCAACGATGCGCAGCTGTGGCACGCGCAGCGCGTGGCATTGGCCGACGTTGCCGAGTGCGTGGTCGGCGACATCACCCAGGGCGAGAACATGCGCGCGCTGGCGACGCAGGTGCTGGCGCAGATGCCGCCGCGTTTTGCATTGGCCGGTTTCTCGTTGGGCGGCTATGTGGCGCAGGAAATCCTGCGCATCGCGCCCGAGCGTGTGGAGCGCCTGGCCTTGCTGGATACCTCCGCACGTGCCGATTCGCCCGAGCGTGTCGCGCAACGGCGCGCGCAGGAAGCGAGCGTGCGTGGCGGAAAGACGTTTCTTGGATTCGGCGAACGGCTGATGCGGCATTACGTGCATCCATCGCGCTGGCAGGACGCGGCCTTGCTGGAACGCGTGCGCGGCATGACCCAGCGCCTCGGGGTGGAGGTCTTCGTGCGCCAGAACCGGCTGGAGCGGGAAGATGGTCGCGCGTTGCTACGCGCTTACACCGGTCCTGTGTTGGTGCTATGCGGCCAGGACGATACGATCACCCCGCCTACGTTGCACGAGGAAATGGCTGCGCTCGCCGTGCAGGCGCAGTTGGTGCAAATACCTGCGTGTGGCCATCTGTCGCCATTGGAGCAGCCACAGGCGGTATCGGATGCGCTGCGGGAATGGCTGCTGGCCTGATACGCGCTCTCAGTGCGCAGCCGTCACCACCACGCTGTTGGAAGCCGGCGCATCGTCTTGCTCGTTTTGCTGATGCGTCTTGAGCTCCAGCATCTGCAAACGCTCGCCGTGAAAGCGATAGTCCAGCGCCTGTTGCACCGCGTACAACGCTTCTACCTGTGTGCATAAGGTGTGCGTCTGCGCCTCCAGCGCTTCGCTGCGTGCCTGCATCTGTTGTTCCATCCGCGCTTCCAATTGCTCCCCGCGGCGCTCCAGCTGCGCGGTGCGTCCGGTCATCACCGTCCACATCACGCTGCGTGTCAGGCCGCCGGCCAATTCTTCTGCGGCCTGTTCGACGTTGGCTTCGAAGTGTTCGTCGAACAGCTCCTGCTCCCAGCGCCCGCGCCCCAGGGTGGTATCGACCTGTGCAAGTGCGGTGACGCGCAGCCGCTCGACCTTGCGCTCCTGGCGCGTGCTGCCGGTGAGCATCTGCACCACGCCGGCCAGCGCATCGAAGGTGATGTCGACCACCGACCGGGCGATGTCGGTCACTGCCGGCATCAGCGTGCGGGCGCCGTGCTCGATGTCGCGCAGGCGTTGCGCGTCTGCAGCGCTGACCGGTTGCGGTTGGCGGTCCACGTTGAGCTCGCCACCGTGGAAAAAGATCTCGCGCGGCACGCCCTGTTTGCGGCGTAGCCAGATGCCGCCGCTGTCGGCCAGCACGTCGTAGGACGTACGGACTTCGCACTGCTGCGAAGACACCTGCGGCTTGGCGGTTTCGGCCTGCGCGCTACAGGCCGCCAGCAATAACAGCGGCGCAAGAAAGGCAGTGGGGCGCATGGAGGCGGCCTGGGAATCGGAGGACCCCAGCATCACGCGTGGCGATGCGCACCGCCATGGGCAGGAAGTCAGGGTGCCGCACCCCTTTATCCGAACAACGGCAACTGCAAAAGCGTGAAACGGGTCGAGCACCTGCACGCTGACATCTTTTTAGCTGCTGGCTCACTTGACTCTCACGGCGTATGGTGTGAATTATGTTGCACAGCAGCATCGGAGCTCCGCAATGCTCGACTCACGCATCGAAAAGGTTGATCTGGCGCTCACCGAGATCGCCCAGAATCCATCGGAAAAGGTGGCGCTGTGGCAATGGGCCTGCCGCGAGATGTTGCACGAGACGCTGATCGGCATGCACCAGCTCTCGCATCTGGCCGGCATCGCCCGGCAGGTGGCCAACGACTGGCGCGAACCGGTGGATGTGATTGCCCCGGCAAAGCCCTATCTGGCTGCCTCGGCGTTGGCCGATCGGCGTCTGCCGCAGGTGCTGGACGGCCTGGGCAGCACCCACGACGACAACGACCGCGCCAACTTGTGGCGGCTGCGGTATGCCAGCCTGATCGCCTCCACCTTGCAAGGGATGCAGGCATTGGCCGAAAAGCACCGCATCGATCGCCAGGCGATGGCGATGGGGCAGTCGAACTAAGCGTTTATTGCTGCACTGCGTGGCTGAGCGGCGGCGCAATTGTCCGAGCCGCCGCTTCAGTGCCGAACGGCCGCCTCTTCCATATGCCGCCAGGCATGCCGCACGATCCAGCGCGCCTCATCCCAGGGCACCGACAGCATCGGTTGATAGTGGTAAAAGCCGTCCTGCAACACGCTGTAGAGCTGCGCCTCGGTAGCGCGCGGGTAAGCCAGATAAATGTCGTAGCCGAGCGTAAGCAGCCGGGCATAGTCGGCAAAATCGTAGCCGCCCAGATGGCCTTCGGCGTGGACATCGCGCCAATAGGCGATCTCTGCGTCGAGGTTGACGACGCGGCGGGTCAAGACGGATGCGGTGTGCATGGGTAGGACTCCGTTGTCGAGACTTACCCCCTGTGGCTGGCACCGTAGCAGCGCCTGTCACGTGCAACCAGCACGCGACGACGAGCGGTCGTCGCGGCTGTTATGCCCCCTATCGGGCGATGCCGATACGTGGAAAAACCGAGAACTCAATCCCAGTCGGGTGCAATCGCCTTCGGATTGGCCAGGCGCTGACCGCGGTCGAGTGCGGCAATCTCGCGCATGTCCTGCTCGCTTAGCTGCAACGACTGCGCCTTGAGATTGCTTGCAAGATTTTCGCGCTTGGTCGAGGACGGAATCACCGAATACCCCTGCTGCAGCGCCCAGGCCAAGGTCACCTGTGCCGGTGTGGCGTCGTGGCGCGCGGCAATCGCCTGGATCACCGGATCCTTCAACACCTCGCCGACCGCCAGCGTCATGTACGAGGTGACATGGATGCCTTGCTCGCGCAGGAACGCGATCAGGGTGCGGTTCTGCAGGTAGGGATGCACTTCGATCTGGTTGGTGGCGATGGCATCGGCGCCCAGGATCTCGATGGCCTGTTTGATCAGTGCGATGGTGAAGTTGGATACACCGATCGCGCGGGTCAGGCCCTGCTGCCTGGCCTGGGCCAGCGCTTCCAGATACTCGCGCATCGGCATCTGATCTTTCGGCGAGGGCCAGTGAATCAGGGTGAGATCGACATGCTCGGTGCCGAGCTTGCGCAGGCTCTCCTGCATGCTCGGCAGCAAGGCATCGCGGCCGAACTTGTCGACCCAGATCTTGGTGGTCAGATACAGCTGATCGCGTGGCACGTTGGAGGCGGCAATGGCCTGGCCGACCTGTTCTTCGTTGTCGTAGATCTGCGCGGTATCGACGGCGCGGTAGCCCAACTCCAGCGCGTTGCGCACCGAGTCGATGACGATCTGGTCCTTGAGACGAAAGGTGCCGAGGCCGAATGCGGGGACTGTCATGGTGTTCCTTTTGGTAACGGGATTCGGGAATGGGGATTTGTAAGAAGCGAAGTGTTCGGGGCGCTGTGAGTTGAGCTAGTCGAGCGCGACGACGGCCTTGCCGAAGTTTTCGCCACGTAGCAGGCTGATCAGGCCTTGCGGTGCGCTGTCCAGGCCGTGCAGCACGTGTTCGCGATAGTGGATCTGGTCTTCGCGCAACCACTGGCCCATTTCGCGCAGGAAGGCGGGCATCAGGCGAATGAAATCGTGCTGGATGAAGCCGCGCACGGTCAGTCGTTTGCGCAGCACCTGGCCGATGAACTCCGGCAGACGGTCCGGCCCCGGCAACACCTGGCCACGGCTGTTGTAGGTGGCGACCACACCGCACACCGGGATGCGTGCGAACGCGTTCAACTGCGGTAACACCGCGTCGAACACCTTGCCGCCGACGTTTTCGAAATAGATGTCGATGCCGTCCGGCGTGGCGGCGCGCAACTGTTCGGCAAAGTCCTCGGCGCGATGGTCCAGTGCCACATCCACGCGCAGCGTCTCGCGCAGGTAGCGCACCTTTTCTTCGCCGCCGGCAATGGCGACCACGCGCAACCCTTGCAGGCGCGCCAGCTGCGCCACGGTGGCGCCGACCGGGCCGCTGGCGGCCGCAACCACCAGGGTCTCGCCCGCCTGCAGCTTGCCGATTTCATGCAGGCCGGCGTAGGCGGTGAAGCCGGGCATGCCGTACACGCCGAGCGCGGTGCTCAGCGGCAAGGCATCGTCTTTGGGCAGCTTGCGCAATGGCGTGTCAGGGGTGAACAGGCTATGGGTCTGCCAGCCGCCCGGCAGCACCAGCAGATCGCCGGGTTGATAGTCGGGATGATGCGATTCGAGCACTTCGCCCACGGTGCCGCCTTCCATCACCGCATCGATCTCCACCGGTGCGGCGTAGGACGGGCCTTCGTCCATGCGTCCACGCATGTACGGGTCGAGCGAGAGAAAGCGATTGCGCACCAGAACCTGTTCGTGCCCGGTGGGCGGCAAGGCGACCTCTTCCAGGCGGAAGTTGTCGGCGCTTGGCTCGCCGTGCGGGCGTGAGGCCAGCACGATGCGGCGGTTGGTGATCGATGTCATGCGGAATTCCTCGCGGAAAGGACCACGCGTGCGCGGTCGAGGGAGCACAGCCGCACGGCGGCTGCGCGAGGGAGTGCGTGCGATGGGTTACATGCGCTGCAGAGGCGAGGCGTCAAGCGGCTTCGGAAGGATCCGGCGCGCTTGCGCTATCCAGCTGCGCAATCTGATCGGCGCTCAGCGACACGCGCGCTGCCGCCAGTACGTCGTGCAGCTGGGTCACGCTGGTGGCGCTGACGATCGGCGCGCTCAGGCCCGGCCGCGCGATCAACCAGGCCAAGGCGATCTGCGCGGGCGTGGCGGTGTGGGTGGCGGCCAGATCGTCCAACGCCTGCAGGATGCGCAAACCACGCGGATTGACGTACTGCTTGACCACCGACGCACCGCGCGCGCTGCTCTTGCTGGCGTCGTCTGCACTGCGGTACTTGCCGGTGAGAAAGCCGCTGGCCAGCGAGTAATAACTGATCACACCCACCTCGCGCTCGCGCACCAGCGGTTCCAGCTCGGCCTCGTAACCGACGCGGTCGTAGAGGTTGTATTCCGGCTGCAGGCTTTCGTAGCGCGGCAACGTGTATTGCTCGGAAATATCCAGTGCATCGCGCAGACGTGCGGCGCTGTAGTTGGAGGCGCCAATCGCGCGTACCTTGCCTTGTTCGATCAAGCGGCCAAATGCAGCCAGCGTGGCTTCCAGCGGAACCGATTCGTCGTCTGCGTGGGCCTGATATAGATCGATCACATCGGTCTGCAGACGCGTGAGCGAATCCTCCACAGCTGCGACGATGTTTTCGGGCGACAAGCCCGGATGCTCGTTCCACTTACCCACCTTGGTGGCGATCAACACTTTGTCGCGCTTGCCACTGCGTGCGAGCCAGCGCCCGATGATGGTTTCCGATTCGCCGCCATGGTTGCCAGGCACCCAACCGGAGTAGGCATCGGCGGTATCGATCAGATTGAAACCGGCGTCGACGAAGGCATCGAGCAGCGCAAACGAGGTCGCTTCATCGGCGCTCCAGCCGAACACATTGCCACCGAAGACGATCGGTTGAATCTGCAGGCCGGAGCGGCCCAGCGCGCGGGAGTGAGTCATGGTGAAAGCTCCTGATTCCAAACTGCCCAACAGGATAGTCATGCACGCCGGCGTTGCGTGTGACACCAACGTGGATTCAGCGTTCCGCCCAGCTGCCGCAATGCCTCACAGAATTTGAACATGTCGTGCGTCGCGCGCAGTGCAGCATACGAAGTCCTGCACATGGCAGGCTCCAAATCGCATGCTAGGCTCGCGCTACTTTTTCCCGTAAAGGGCGCTGTGATGATCCGCAACAAGCTGGTGTGTGCATGTGTGGTGGGGATGGCAGTGGCGATGAGCGCGCCGCTGGCAATGGCAATCAAACCGGCCGATAGCGCAACCCTGCCGGCGCCCGATGCGGCGCTGCAGGCGGCCATCGACGGCAACTGGCGCGACCGTGTGTATGTGCAGCGCGATGTCTATCGCCATCCGGGTCAGACGCTGGCGTTCTTCGGCATCAAGCCGACCCAGACCGTTATCGAGATCACACCGGGCGGTGGCTGGTATTCGGAAATTCTGGCGCCGTATCTGCGCGAGAAGGGCAAGTACGTAGCAGCAGTGGTTGACCCGGCGGCGGTGCCGGAAGGCCGTGGCCGCGACTCCGCGCAGCGCGGGCGCGACGAGCTGGAAAAGAAGTTCCAGGCCAAGCCGCAGGTGTATGGCAAGCCCGCGTTCGTGTCGTATGTGCCGAAGACGCCCTCGTTCGGCGTGGACAATTCGGCCGACCTGGTGCTGACCTTCCGCAACGTGCACAACTGGCGCATGGCCGGTAATGCCGAGGCGATGTTCAACGGCTTCTACAAGGTGCTCAAGCCCGGCGGCGTACTCGGCGTGGTGGAGCATCGTGCCAAGGCCGATGTGCCGGCGGACGACAAGAGCGGTTACGTGGGCCAGGCGCAGTTGATTGCGATGGCCGAAGCGGCCGGTTTCAAGCTGGCCGGCAAGAGCGAGGTCAATGCCAACCCGCGCGACACCAAGGACTATGCCGGTGGCGTGTGGACGTTGCCGCCGAGCAACAGCCACGACAAGGCCGACGATGCCAAGTACAAGGCGATCGGCGAGAGCGACCGCATGACATTGAAGTTCGTCAAGCAGTGAGGCAGTGCCTGCATGCCGGCGCGCAGTGCGCGTTCGGCATGCAGCTGTTTGCACACCACCAACCAACGCATGACGCCACGCACGTGCATTGCGTCTTGCCGGCGTTGTGCATCGCTCTGACGCAACAGGATTGGCATGTTGGTGTTGTTGAACAAACCCTATGGTGTGCTGTCGCAATTCAGCGACCGCTCGCAGCCGCCCAAACGCACGCTGGCCGAATTCGGCTTGCCGGCCGACGTGTATGCGGCCGGCCGTCTGGATCACGACAGCGAAGGCTTGCTGCTCCTGACCGACGACGGCGCATTGGCGCACCGCTTGACCGACCCGCGCCACAAACAACCCAAGACCTATTGGGTGCAGGTGGAAGGTAAGCCTGCGCCAGCGCAGTTGCAGGCCTTGCGCGATGGCGTGGTGCTCAACGACGGCCCGACCCGTCCGGCCAAGGTGCGCAGCATCGATCCGTCACCGCAGGTGTGGCCGCGCGATCCGCCGGTACGCGTGCGCAAGACCATGCCCGACGCATGGCTGGAACTGCAGATCACCGAGGGCCGTAACCGTCAGGTGCGGCGCATGACCGCATCGGTGGGTCTTCCCACCTTGCGTCTGATCCGTGTAGCGATCGGTGACTGGACGTTGGACACTCTGGCGCCTGGGCAGTGGCGCGCGGATGAAACCCATCACGCGCGGCCAAGCCGGACGCGACGCTAAATCGTCGCGGATGCGGTTGAATCCAGATCCATAACAGACAACGCCACGGCGCAGGGCCGTGGCGTTGTCTGTTTTACCTGGAGCGATGGCTTATTCGATGCCGTCGCTCGGGGTCACCGCACCGCGACGCTGGTAGGCCGCGCGACGTGCGCTGGCGTTGCCGGCGTTTTCGCGATCGAAACGATGCACGTTGCCGCCGAGTACCTGCTGATCACGCTGGCGCTTGCGATACACCGCATAGCCGATCAGGCCGAGGCCGGCGACGGCCGCTGCCACGGTGATGGCGGGGTTGCGCTTGACCGCCTTGCTGACAACCTTGCCGCCGGTACGCACGGCACCCAGCGCGGCGCCGGTCTTGAGCCATTCGCTGGCACCCGGGCTGAAATGACGCAGGCTGCTGCCTGCGTTGCGTGCCTTGTCGCCCGCGTCGGACGCAGCATGACGCAGGTGGTCGCCGGCAGTGCCAGCCAGTTCCAGGGCACGCTCCAGGGCGCGTTCGGTGATCACAGTCAGCTTGCTCATTGGAGGCGTTTCCTTTCTGAGTACGTGGGCCGCAGTGTGTGGGCTGGTGCGTATAGACCGTGTTAGCGGTGGTGGAGCTTGTTTGGGTTGCGGTTAAGTAATGATGCGGGGTGTTGGTGTGTGGGGGTCTGGGGAAGCGATAAAAACAGATCTGATGGGCATGTGCGGCACTTCCCTTCTCCCATCGGGAGAAGGTGCCCCGAAGGGGCGGATGAGGGTACGGGCGAAGCCGCGTGCAGTTGGAGCAACACAGGTGCTTCGCTCCGTACCCTCACCCCAACCCCTCTCCCGACGGGAGAGGGGCTTTAGGTGCCACGCGGTTTTGCCCTGTGCGTTGCGGCTGCTGTCCATGGGTCTTCCGGCCATGGATGTCTGGGATAGCGCCCCTTCATCTCCTTCCTGACCTCCGGATACGTCGTTACCCAGAAGCTTTTCAGATCCTGCGTCACCTGCAACGGTCGCCCACCTGGCGAGAGCAGGTGCAAGGTCAACGGGATGCGGCCGTCGGCGATGCGCGGGGTTTCGGCCAGGCCGAACAGTTCCTGCAACTTGACCGCCAGCACCGGCGGCAACGGTTGCTCGGCGTGATCGACGGCGTAGCTGATCTGCCGCTCCATGCCCGAGGGCACGCTGATCCGGGTGGGCGCGTGGCGGTCGATGGCCTGGCGGCGGTCCCATGGCAAGGCGGCCTTGAGCGCTTCGCCCAGGCTGCTTTCGTCGAGTGCGTCGAGCCGGGTTTTGCCGACGAACGCCGGGCGCAGCCAGGTCTCCAGCGTGGCCATCAGGGCTGCATCGGAGAGATCGGGCAACGCGAGTTCCGGCATCCAGGCGCACAGCGACTGCACGCGTGCGCGCCATTGGCGCAGGCCGTCGGTCCAGGGCAGGGCATCCAGACCCAGCTGGCGCACCGCCTCGGTGAGTGCGCTGGCGGCCTGGGCGGGATCGACGCGGCCGGCCGGGCGGCTGTCGAGCACGATGCGGTCGAAGCTCGATTGCCGGCGCGCGACCAACGCGCGTTTGTCCGCATCCCACTGCACCAGATCCTGCTGCACGAAGCGCTCGGGCACGCTGCGGCGCAGATAGCCTTCGTCCACCGGCGCGGCACGCAGCAGCAGCGCGTCCTTGGCTTCGTAACGCAATTCGCTGGCGACCAGCCAGGGTTCGCCGCGCAGGTCGCTGTGGTCGAACAGGCGCGCGCTGCGGCCGTTGGCAAGCAGGTAACGCAGCGGGTCGGCAAGATGGCGCGCAGCGATGCGGTCGGGGAAGGCGTGCGAGAGCAGATCGCCGAGTGCATGCGCCTCCACGCTGGCGGGCGGTGCGCTGTCGCAACGCAGCCGGCGTCGCCATTGTTTGGCGGCGCTGTCGATCGCGGCCAGGGCGCCGCGGTTCGCGTCGTGCCCACTGCGGCCTTGGCGGAATGCGGCCAGCGCACGCCAGCGGGCGGCCAGCCCATCGCCGCCCTGACGCAGCGGGTCGCGCGCTTCCAGCAAGGCGGCCAGGTCGCAGGCCAGCGCTACGCGCGGGGCATCGCCGGCCTGCGCCAGCATCGCGGCCAGACGTGGATGCGTGCCCAGCGCGAGCATGCGCCGGCCCACGGTGGTGATGCCGCCGCTGTCGGTGAGTGCGCCCAGCCGTTGCAGCAATTCGTGTGCGGCGGCGAGCGCGCCGGCGGGCGGGGCATCGACGAAGCGCAGCGCGGCGCTGCCCCAGGCGGCCAGTTCCAGCGCCAGGCCGGCCAGTTCCACCTGGGTGATCTCCGCGCGCCGCTGCGGTTCCAGCCGCTGCGATTGCGGCCACAGCCGGTACGCCCAGCCGCTGGCCACACGCCCGGCACGGCCGGCGCGCTGGTCGGCCGAGGCCTGCGCGATGGAGGCGATGTCCAGCCGCGAGAAGCCGCTGTTGGGGTCGTAATGCGGCTCGCGCGCCAGCCCGCTGTCGATGACCACGCGCACGCCGGGCAGGGTCACCGAGGACTCGGCCACGTTGGTGGCCAGCACCACGCGCCGGCGCCCTGACGGGTCGGGTTGCAGCACCTGGCTTTGCGCCTCGACCGGCAATTCGCCATGCAGCGGCAGCACCTGCACCGCCGGGTCCAGCACCTCTTGCAACGCGCTGTGCACGCGCGCGATCTCGCGCTGGCCGGGCAGGAACACCAGCACATCGCCCGGATGGGTGGCCAAGGCCTGTTCCACCGCACGCCGCGTCTGTGGCTCCAGCGCCTCGTCGCGCCGCGCGGGGAAGTGTGCGATGTCCACCGGAAAGCTACGCCCGGCGCTGCTCAGGCGCGGTGCGTCGAGAAAGCCGGCCAGGCGCTCGCCATCGAGCGTGGCCGACATCGCCACGATGCGTAGGTCTTCGCGCACCTGTGCCTGTACATCCAGCGCCAGCGCCAGACCGAGGTCGCCGGCCAGATGGCGTTCGTGGAATTCGTCGAACAGCAGTGCGCCGATGCTCTCCAGCATCGGGTCGTCCTGGATCAGCCGGGTCAGGATGCCCTCGGTGACGACCTCGATGCGGGTGCGCGCGGAGGTCTTGTTCTCGAAGCGGATGCGGTAGCCCACGGTTTCGCCGACCGGCTCGCCGAGCTGGCGCGCCATGAACATCGCCGCGCTACGGGCGGCCACGCGGCGCGGTTCGAGCATCACGATCTTGCGGCCGGCCAGCCACGGCGCGTCCAGCAAGGCCAGCGGTACCTGGGTGGTCTTGCCGGCGCCGGGCGGGGCTTCCAGCACCAGCCGCGGATGGGCCGCCAGGCTGGCGCGAATTTGCGGCAATAACGGGGAGATCGGAAACGCGGGGTCGGTCATGCGCGGGAAGGATACGGGGCGGCCCGAATCTGCGCGATGGTCGGGTTGCTGGGTGAAGGCTGTCAGGGAATGCCGAGTGGCGAAGTGCCTGCCAAGGCATATCTGACTATTTCAAAGGCCGAGATTGCTTCAGACCCGGGCAGGAACGTCGATAACCGGTGTAACCCCCTTTCTGGATTCACCATGTCTGCTGCCACTCCGAAGTTCGTCAGCCTGCAAAGCAAACTGCTCGGCGCCCTTGCGCTTGGCCTGGCAGTCATCTTGCTGTGTGCGCTCGGGGGCCTGGGCACGGCCTGGCTCAGCCTGTCGGGCAAGGTGCCGCCGGAAGTGGCGCAGGCTTCCAGCAGCGAGGAGATCAGCCGCGATTTCCGCTTGCAAGTGCAGGAATGGAAGAACGTGCTGATCCGCAGCCGCGACCCGGCGCAGCTGGACAAACACCTGAGCGCCTTCCGCAAGGACGGCACCAAGGTGCAGGCAGGCACCGAGGCGCTGGTCAAGGCAACCCAGGACCCGCAGGCGCGCGCGCTGGCACAGGACTTCGCCAAGGCGCATCTGGCCTTGCAGAGCAATTACGAAGCAGCGCTGGGCAAGTTCGCGCAGGCCGGCTACGACACCCAGGTTGGCGACCAGCTGGTCAAGGGCATGGACCGTGCGCCCAGCCAGACGCTGGAAGCGCTGGTAACGCGCAGCAAGACCCTGGCCGATGCCGCCGTGCTCGCCAGTTCGCAGGCGGCGCAGCACAAGCTGGTGCTGTCGGCGGTGGCCACGATGTTTGCGGCGCTGTGTCTGGTGGTGGTGTTGGGCTGGTGGATCCGCCGCTCGATCGTGCGCCCGATCGAAACGGTTGCACGTGCGGCACGCTCGGTGGCTGCCGGCGATCTGTCGGCACGCGCGGTGGTCAGCAATCGCGATGAAATCGGTTTGCTCGGTCAGGCCATGTGCCAGGTGGTCACCACATTGACCGATGTCTCCACCGCGCAGGCCGACATGGCGCAGCGCCACGAAGCCGGGCAGATGAGTTACCGCATGGACGCGCACGCCTTTCCGGGTGCGTACGGCCGCATGGTCGACGACACCAATGGCTTGATCGGCGCGCAGGTGGAATTGATCGGCGGCATGCTACAGGTGATGCAGCGTTACGCGGTGGGCGACATGTCGGTGGATATGCCGCGTTTGCCGGGCGAAAAGGCGCAGATCACCGAAGCGATGGACGCAACCAAGCGCAATCTGGCTGCGATCAATGGCGAAATCCGTGGCCTGGTCGAAGCCGCTGCGGCGGGCGACTTCGCCACGCGCGGCAATGCCGAGGCCTACCAGTTCGAATTCCGCGGCATGGTCACCGGCCTCAATGGCTTGATGCAGAACGTGGACCAGAATCTGGCCGAGTTGTCGCAGCTGCTCAAGGCGATTGCCGAGGGCGACCTGACCGCACGCATGCACGGCAACCAGCAAGGCGTGTTCGCACGCATGCGCGACGACGCCAATGCCACCGTGCAGCGCCTGACCGATATCGTCGGCGACATCACCGTGGCCGCGCAGACCATTCGCACCGCGTCGGCAGAGATCGCCGCCGGCAACAACGATCTGGCGCAGCGCACCGAACAGCAGGCCGCCAATCTGGAAGAAACCGCCGCCTCGATGGAAGAACTCACCTCCACGGTGCGGCAGAATTCGGACACCGCACAGCAGGCCAGCCGCGGTGCGCAAGCCGCCGCCGAGATCGCCGGCCGCGGTGGCGAGATGGTGGCCAGCGTGGTCGACACCATGGGCGAGATCGAGGTCTCGTCCAAGAAAATCGCCGAGATCATCAGCGTGATCGACGGCATCGCGTTCCAGACCAATATCCTGGCCTTGAACGCGGCGGTGGAAGCCGCACGTGCCGGCGAACAGGGCCGTGGTTTCGCCGTGGTCGCTTCGGAAGTGCGCGCGCTGGCGCAGCGCTCGGCCGGCGCGGCCAAGGAGGTCAAGCAGTTGATCGACGCCTCGGTGGCCAGCGTGGAGCGCGGCAGCGCCCGCGTGGATCAGGCAGGGCAGACGATGCAGCAGATCGTGCAATCGGTGCAGCAGGTGACCACGTTGATTGCCGAGATTTCCGCCGCATCGCGCGAACAGTCGTCCGGCATCGAGCAGGTTGCCCGCACGGTCAACGACATGGACGAAACCACTCAGCGCAATGCCGCACTGGTGGAAGAAGCCTCTGCAGCGGCACGTGCGATGGAAGAACAGGCGGTGGAACTGAGCGAGGCGGTGTCGGTGTTCCGTCTGGATGCACGCCGGCCGCGGCTTGGGGCTGCGGCGTAAGGCTCCAGATCGCCGTGTCACTGCTTGCCGAAGCACTGACGCACCACTCTTGCACTCACGTTGAGTGCAAGAGTGGTGCAGCACAACGTTTGGGGACAGCGCGGCGCGCAGTCGATATCCGTCTAGATACAATCAAAAGCTGAGTTCGTCGAGGGCGCGGTGCCCTCACCGCTCGCGGGACACGCCGTGAATCCGTCCATGGAGGCTCGGTGGCGGCATCCATGCCGCCACACGGTCCCGCAAGCGGTGAGGGCACCGCACCAGAATGTTGGTCGGTCGCCGGGTAAAAAGCTGAGCGTTTCGCAGGTTGAGTGGGCTTGCTGGTGCGGGTCGCAGAACTACACGATAGCTAGCAAATCAGAAGCACGTCATGCAGTGCTTGCAACCCTGCACACCGACCATCTTGACTGGTCCTTGCCCGCCCACCGTCGCGGGACCTTACGCGGCATGGATGCCGCGTAAGAGCCTACACGGACGTACTTGCGGCGTGTCCCGCGATGGTGGGCGGGCAAGGGCCCTGCAGCCAGGCAGCAGATCATCCGCTCTGCCACTGATCTATCCGTGCTAAGCAATCACTTCGACACACTGAGACTTGAGTCGTAGCGCCGTTTAGATGCAATCAGAAGCTCAGGTAAAAAGCCTTGTCGGTCGAGTGCACGGTGCCCTCACCGCACCAGAGAAGTAGTCGGTTGCTTTGTTGAAAGCTACGCAGACCGACCATTTCGACGAGTCCTTGTCCGCTCACCGTCGCGGGACCTTACGCGGCATGGATGCCGCGTAAGAGCCTACATGGACGTACTTGCGGCGTGTCCCGCGATGGTGGGCGGGCAAGGGCCCTGCAGCCAAGCCGCAGATCAGCTGCTCTGCAACTGATCTATCCGCTCTGTCCAACCAGGTGCGATGACAGCGGGATAAGAGCCAGGAAACAAGGTTGGCTGTTCCGCACTCAGACGTTTTTGAAGGATTTCCGGCGCTGGGCCCATCCATGATGCACTTGCCACGCATTGCTCGTGACACACAACAGGCCAGTCACACAGACATCAACCCGCTTCGCGCATCCGGGCGGTCAGGCCTTTGAGGAAGGCACGCAGCAACTGGTCCAGGCAAGGGCGGAAATTCTTGTGGCCGGGCTGGCGGAACAGCGCAGACAGTTCCGGCTTGGACAACGGGAAGCCAGCGCTGGCGAAGATCGCGTGCATGTCCACGTCCTTCAGCTCGAAGGCCACCCGCAGCTTCTTCAGCACCAGATTGTTGCCGACGCGGGTCTCCAGCGGGCGCACCGGCTGACTCTCGTCGCGGCCGCGGAAGCGCAGCACCAGGCCATCGAGAAAGCGCGCCATCATCGCGTCGGGGCAGGGTTCGAAGCCGGGCTCGTCTTCCTTCTTCAGCCAGGCCTGCAACTGCGCCTTGTCGAGCGCGAACTCCGGGTCGGCCAGGTGGGTGATTTCCACCACCTTGTCGTCGCTGAGGTCGAGCATGTAACGGATGCTGCGCAGTACATCGTTGTGGATCATGACAATTCCGGGGCCCCGGCCTGTCGCCGGAAAGGCGCCATTCTACGGGGCCGATGCGCAACACGGCGTGTGCCGAGCCGACCAGTTGCGGAACCGACGGCCGCTCAGCTGCCGCGATAAGTGGAATACCCGTACGGCGAGAGCAGCAGCGGCACGTGGTAGTGGCCCTCGCCGGCGATGCCGAAGGCGATCGGAACCTGCTCCAGAAACGGCGGGTCGCTCAGCGCAGTGCCGGCCGCGCGCCAGTAGCCGGCCACCTCGAACTCCAGCCGATACCGGCCCGGTTGCAGCGTGAGCGCGGCCAGTTCCGGGCAGCGCCCATCGGCATTGGTGACACCCTCTAAGCGCAGCGTCTCGCCGGCGAACAGGCGCAACGCGATACCTGCGGCGGGGCGGCCGCTGGCGGTATCCAGCACGTGCGTGGAGAGCGTGCTCATGCCACCGCCTGGGTCGGTTGCGGCCATTGGCCGACGAATTCGGGCTGGTCGTAGGCCAGGTAGCTGTCGACGATGGCCTGGCGATCGTCCAGAAACAGCTGATCGGCCACCGCGCGGGCCAGCCTTGGCAGCGCGACCTTGAGCCCGGACAGTGCCGCTGCCGAAGGGCCGTGGTTGATCAGCGCCGAATAGTTGAAGGCGAACAGCCCGTGCAGCAGCGCGGCATCCTCGGGCGTGCGCGGCAGCAGTTCGAAGCCCGGCCCCAGGTAGGGGTGCGCATCCAGTACCGGATTGGCCTGGCCCGGTGGCGGCTGGTAGCGGTCGGCCCAGCAGGCGATGCGCCCGGACAGCGCGGCCAGCTCCGGGCGCAGCTGCGGGTCGGTGACCAGGCCGGTGGCAACGGCGAGAAAGTCGAAGCGATGTTCGCCTTGCGGCGTGCGCACCACCACCTCACCATCGCGCTCGGCCACCTCCAGCCATGGCGTGCCCAGATGCAGCGCAAAGCCGGCATGCGCGCAGGCGCGCTGGAAGGTGTCGTTGGTGGGCGGCTGGTTGTGCGCGAAGAAGCTGGCCATCATCCGGTACTTGTCCGCATCCGGTAGCGTCAGAAAGCGCGGAATGATGCCGGCCTGCTCCATGTGGCGGAACGGATTGATGCGCGGCAACTCGCTGCGGCGCACGAACACTTCGGCAGTGGCGACGCCTTGATCCAGCGCGAAACAGGCGTTGTCGAATGCAGAGGCGCCGCCGCCCAGAATGCCAACGCGCTTGCCGGCCAGTGCGGCGAAATCGATATGGCCGGAGGTGTGCGCGTAGCGCTGTGCGGGCAGCGCGCTGCTGATCCACTCCGGCACCATCCATTGCCCGCCGCCCTGGATGCCGGTGGCCAGGATCAGTTTGCGCGTCAGCAGCGGCGCGCCCATCGCCAGATGCAGGCGATGGATGCCCGGCGCCACGTCCGGCTCTACCCGCGCCAGCTGTGTGGCATTGCGCACCGGTAGGCGCAGCACGGCGCGGTACCAGCGCAGATAGTCCATCCAGCTGCCGCGCGGAATCTTGTCGAGTGCGTCCCAGCCGGCGGTGCCGTGCTGGGCCTCCCACCAGGCGCGGAAGGTCAGCGAGGGCACGCCCAGGTCGATCGAGGTGATCTGCTTGGGCGTGCGCAAGGTCTGCATGCGCGCGTAGGTCACCCACGGGCCTTCCTGGCCGGCGGGGTTCTCGTCGATGACCAGCAGGTTGTGCACGCGCTCGCGTTGCAGTGCGAAGGCCGCGCCCAGGCCGCTCTGGCCGGCGCCGACAATCACCACGTCATACACATGCCCGGCCGGATGCACGCGCGGCTGCGTCCATGCGTCGCCGCCGTGGGCCAGGCGTTGCAGATCGTGGTGGAGCTCGCGTTCGAGTTGGGCCAGGCTCATGGCAGTGCCTCCAGGCGCAGGTGAACGATCTTGCCGATCTCGGCGAGGGCGGTGGAAATTTCTTCGCTGCGCGATGCGTCCAGCCGCCGTTCCAGCGCGGCAAGAATGCCGGCCTTGTCGTGCAGCCGCACGCAGATCACGAATGGAAATCCGAAACGATGGCGATACGCCTGATTGAGCGCATGGAAGCGCTTGAACTCGGCTTCGCTGAGCCGATCCAAGCCGGCGGAGGCCTGTTCGGCGGCCGATGCTGCCGTGAGCGTGCGATCGATCGCCGCCTTGCCGGCCAGCTCCGGGTGCGCGCGGATCAAGGCGACCTGATCTACCTGCGAGGCTTCCAGCACCACCTGCATCAGTCCGCGATGTACATCGTCGAACGGGCGCCGTTGTGCGGCGCGTTCGACCACCCACGGCGAGTGCTCGAACAACTCGCGGTAGCGTGCCACGAAGGCGGCATTGTCCAGCGCGTTGGCATCGACCACGCTCATGCGTGCGTGCCTTGCAGCGAGACATGCGCTGCGACCACTTTCCAACCATCGGCAAAGCGCACCCAGCTCTGGCTCTGGCGGCCGCGCGCGCTGCTGCCGTCGCGAATGAATTCCGCATGCGTGGTGGCGAAATCACGGCCGAAGCCGTGCACTTGCACATGCGCGAGCCGGCGCTGCGGCGAACCGCCGCGGCCGATGCGGAACGCGCGGATTGCCTCGATGCCGTACAGCACTTCGCCTACGCCATAGCGTACCGTGCTTGGCGCGGCGTGAAACAGCGCGTCCATTGCGGCGATGTCGTCGGCCATCAAGGCATCCTCGTAGGCATGGAAGGCGGCAGTCACTTGTGCGATCACTTCAGGCAGATCGATGTCGGAGGCGTGGATGCTCATGCCGGGTTTACCTGCAGCCAGTGGCGTGCGATGTCGATGCGGCGCGCTACCCACGCATCGCCGCTGGCCAGCACGTGATCGACAAAGTGCGCCAGTGCGGCCGCGCGTGCGGGCTTGCCGACGATGCGCCCGTGCAGGCCGATCGACAGCATGCGCCCGCCTTCGCTGCGTAGTTGCTCGAAGCTGTCGCGCAGATAGCGGAAGAACGGCTCGCCATCGGCAAAGCCGTTGTAGGCGACGAATTTCATGTCGTTGGCGTCCAGGGTGTACGGCACGATCAACTGTGCGTGGCCGTGGCGCGTGTCGTAATACGGCACATCGTCGGCATAGCTGTCGGCGTCGTAGACAAAGCCGCCTTCTTCGGCCACCAGTCGCGCAGTGTTGGGGCTGGTGCGGCCCTGATACCAGCCCAGCGGGCGGCTGCCGGTGACGCGGGTATGCACGGCGATGGCCTCGGCGATATGCGCCCGTTCGGTGGCCTCATCCATGTGCTGATAATCGATCCAGCGCAGGCCGTGGCTGGCGATTTCCCAGTCGGCTGCCTGCATCGCGGCCACTGCGTCGGGATTGGAGGCCAATGCCTGCGCCACGCCGAACACGGTCACCGGCACGTTGCGCGCGGTGAACAGCCGATGCAGCCGCCAGAAGCCGGCGCGGCTGCCGTATTCGTACAGGCTTTCCATCGCCATGGCGCGCGCGCCGGGTTGCGATTGCGTGCCGACCATTTCCGACAGAAACGCTTCCGAGCCGGCATCGCCGTTGAGCACGCAGTTTTCCGCGCCCTCTTCGTAATTGATGACGAACTGCACCGCGATGCGCGCGCCACCGGGCCACTGCGCCGCAGGCGGGGTGGCGCCATAGCCGACCAGGTCGCGCGTTGTGCTCATGCATGCGGCTCCGCATGCCAGGCCGCCAGCGCGGCTTCCACCGCCAACCCTGGCGTGCAGACGTAGCCTTCGGCGCGCAGCACCGCTTCCAGCGCGGCCAAGGTGATCAACACCTTGTGCTTCATCGCGTTGTAGCCCATCGCGCCGATGCGCCAGATCCTGCCCTGCAACGGACCGAATGCGGTGCCGATCTCGATCTCGAAATCCTCGCGCATGCGTCGCCGCACCGCATCGCTGTCGATGCCTGGCGGAATCACCACGCCGGTGACATTGGTCATGCGGTGCGCATCGTCGCCGAACACCTCCAGCCCCAATGCACGGATGCCGGCACTCACCGCGCGCCCGGCCGCAGCATGGCGGGCGAAGCGTGCATCTAATCCTTCCTGCAGGGCCACGCGCGCACATTCGCGTGCGCCGTAGAGCATGGTGGTGGCTTCGGTGTGGTGGTTGAGGCGTTTGTCGGACCAGTAATCCATGATCATCGCCAGATCGAAATAATTCGAGGCGATGCGTGGCCCGCTGCCGTTGACGATGTCGTCGCGCACGATGCCGCGTTCGACATGGCGGCGCGCGAAGATCGCTTCGGCCGCCGCGCTGGACACGGTGATCGGTGCCGAGCCGGACGGCCCGCCCAGGCATTTCTGCAGGCCGCCGGTCACCACGTCCACGTCCCAGCGATCGCTGGCGATCTCCATCCCGCCGATGGTGGCGGTGGCATCCACGTAACTCAGCGCACCAGCCGCCCGGCACAACGCACCGAGGCCATCGAGCGGCTGCGCCATCGTGGTGGAAGTGTCGCCGTGCACGGTGGCCACCAGCTTGGGTGACACGCGCTCGATCGCTTCGGCAATGGCGCTCAGCGGCACCACCTCGCCCCAGGGCGCATCCACTGTATGCACCTCGGCGCCGAGCCGGCCAAGGATTTCGGTGAGCAGCAGGCCGAAGCGGCCGAAGTTGATGACCAGCACGTGGTCACCCGGGGTGACCAGCGACACCAGCGCCGCTTCGATACCGGCGCGCGCAGTGCCATCGACCAGAAACGTCCAGCGATTCTCGGTGCCGAACAGCGGCCGGTACAGCGCCATCACCTCGTTCATGTAGGTGGTCATTTCCGGATCGAACTGGCCGAGCAGATCGGCCGCCATCGCCCGCAGCACGCGCGGATGCGCATTGACCGGGCCCGGGCCCATCAACAGCCGCTGCGGGGGATCGAGTTCGCCGAAGGTGTGCAGGTGACGCAGATCAGGTGACAAGGGGATCTCCCAGGTGTTCGATGAAGTGGCGCATGACCGCCAAGGCAACCTCGGCATCGGCCGGGGCGACGTGTTCGTCCGGATGATGGCTGATGCCGCCGGCGCAGCGCACGAACAGCATCGCGGTGGGGCACAGCGCGGCCATCACCATCGCATCGTGGCCGGCACCGGAGACCAGTTGGCGCGGCGCGATGCCTTGCGCGGCGACTGCGTGTTGCAGGCGCGCGATCAACGCCGGTGCGCAGGGGCTGGCGGCGAGTGTCTGCAACGGATCGATGGCGATGGCGATGCCGCGTTCTTTGCTGATCTGTGCGAGTGCGTGTTCGATCTGTAGCACGGCCGCATCGCGGCTGGCATCGTCGCCTGCGCGCACGTCCAGCGTGCAGTCCACCCGGCCCGGCACCACGTTGGTGGCGCCGGGCGCGACCTGCAGTTTGCCGACGGTGGCGACCAGATCGTCGCTGCCGGCGCGGGCGATGCGCTCGATCGCTAGGAGTGCGTTGGCCGCTGCGCTCAACGCGTCGCGGCGCAAGCCCATCGTGGTGGTGCCGGCATGGCCGGCGCGGCCGTCGAAGCGCAGGGCGAAGCGCCGTTGCGCGGCGATGGCGGTGACGATGCCGACCGGCAGGCCTTCGGCTTCCAGCACCGGGCCTTGTTCGATATGGGTTTCCAGATAGGCCAGCACGCTGCCCGGGGCGCGTGCGGCGTGGCCGATCGCTGCAATATCCAGGCCCCAGTTGGTCAGTGCGGCCGCCACCTCGACGCCGTCGGCATCGACCACGGCCAGTGTGGCCGGATCGAGTGTGCCTGCCACTGCGCGGCTGCAGAACATCGATGCCGGGAAACGCGAACCTTCTTCGTCGCCGAAGGCGATGACTTCGATCGCAAACGGTAGGCGCCGACCCTGTGCATGCAGCGCGGCCACGCATTCGATGCCGAGCATGATGCCGAGCGGGCCGTCGTAGCGGCCGGCATCGCGCACGCTGTCCAGATGGCTGCCGATCAGCAGCACCGGTGCATCTGCATGTGCGCCGTCGTAGCGGCCGATCAGATTGGCCGCTGCGTCCAGTCGCACCTGCATGCCGGCCTGGCGCATCCACTCGCTCACCTGCGCGGTGGCCGCGCGATGCGCCGGACTGAGCCAGGCGCGGAACAGGCCGCCGGGCGTGTCGCTGTACGGTGCGACGCCCAGTGCATCGCAGCGCGCTACCGCGCGTGCGCCGGAGCAATGGTCGGTTGCTGCGGTGATTGGAGCGCTCAGCATGTTGCGCCGTGCAGGTACTTTGTTTCATAGGCGCTGCGCGGACCGCAAGGCGAAAGATGCTGACGCATGGAACCTCCGCAGGCGGCGTGGAAAAGGGGCGCGCCGACAGTTGGTCGCCCTTGCAGCGATGGCGACAGGAGCGTGCACGGCAGTCGGCAGCCGTCCAATCGACTATACGAACCGCCCCCGTCACCCCAAAGCGGTTTTTTTAGGGTCAGGCGTTGCAAAAAATGCGACGGGCGGTGGCGGCTGCGTTTTTTCCTTCTCCCATCGGGAGAAGGTGCCCCGAAGGGGCTGATGAGGGTACGGCAGCGTCGAGAATGCTAGGCGGCCGTACCCTCACCCCAACCCCTCTCCCGCAGGAGAGGGGCTTTGGTATCACCTCTCCTGACGGAAGAAGGTAGCCGCAGGGGCGGATGAGGGTGCGCCGCAGAGAGCTGTCAGTCCTCTCAATGACAAACGCGTCGCCACGCGCCTTCAGAAGTGAATCACCGACTGCTTCGTTCCGCGCCCTGGCCTGCGCTGGGGCGCGGGCGCAACATGCACGCACGCCAGTGGCGCGCAAGCCGTGCCTTGGCGCCCCGCAGGATCCTTCTCCCATCGCGAGAAGGTGTCGCAGGGCGGATGAGGGTACGGCCGCATCGAGACTACTGAGCAGCCGTACCCGCACCCCAACCCCTCTGCCGAAAAAAGGAGAGAGGCAGAAGCGCCGGCGCCTCGCATCCGAACGGCTGCTACAGTCGCCTACATTCCATGAATCGGATTCACCAATGGCCCGCGACAGTTTCAAGGACCTGCTGGCGCTGATCGCCATCGTTCGCGAGGCCAGCTTCACGCGTGCTGCAGCCAAGTTGGGTGTCTCGCAATCGGCGCTGAGTCACACCATTCGTGGGCTGGAAGCCAGCCTCGGGCTGCGTTTACTGACCCGCACCACGCGCAGCGTGGCGCCGACCGAAGCCGGCGAGCGCCTGATCCAGACGGTGGCGCCGCGCTTTGCAGAAATCGAAGAGGCGCTGTCTGCACTGAGCGAAATGCGCGACACGCCCGCAGGCACGGTGCGCATCACAGCCACCGACTACGCCGCGCGCGCGATCCTGTGGCCCAAGTTGTCCAAGCTGCTGCGTCAATACCCGGACATCAAGGTCGAGATCGTGGTCGACAACGGTCTGACCGACATCGTGGCCGACCGCTACGACCTGGGCGTGCGCCTGGGCGATCAGGTGGAAAAAGACATGATCGCCGCGCGCATCGCGCCGGACATGCGCATGGCCATCGTCGCTGCGCCGTCCTATCTCGCGCGCCGGCCCATTCCCAAGACGCCGCAGGATCTCACCGCGCACAGCTGCATCAATCTGCGCATGAAAACCGCCGGCGGCATCTACGCCTGGGAACTGGAAAAAGACGGCCGCGAGGTCATTGTGCGCGTCGATGGCCAACTGACCTTCAACGGCACCTACGAAGCATTGGACGCGGCGGTGGATGGCTTCGGCATTGCGTTCGTGCAGGAAGATCTGGCGCGCCCGCATCTCAAGGCCGGGCGCCTGCGCTGGGTGATGAAGGATTGGTCGCCGACCTGGCCGGGCTTGCACGCGTTCTATCCCAGTCGCCGGCATTCCTCGCCGGCGTTCAACCTGGTGGTCGATGCGTTGCGCTACAAAGGCTGATGGATGCGCTCCTTGGACTTGCGTTTAACGCAAACGGGCCGTTGATGAGCGGGCTTCATAAGCCCGTGCGGATCAGCCATCTTTATCGCCGCCCACTGCCTGCGTAAGCTGCAGCACATCCAGACACGCGCACGCCCGAGCCGCAGCATCCGTTGCTTCATTGCGCCCGTCGTACGTCGCTGCAGTGGCATGTCGATGCGTCGCATCGCTGTCTGCAGCGCATCCCTCTTGAACGCCAGGTTCGCTCTCGAGCGGCGCTACATCGCGCGCTTGCGGCGTGGCGTTCTTACCGCATCCACTCTTCGCGCAAGGCCCCCACATGCCAGCCAGTTCGCTCGCCACAGACACACCATCCCGTGCCGCACCCGCAGCAACACGCCAGACCTGGAGCGCGGTCGGCTCGATGTCGCTGTGCGTTGCGTTGTTGATCGCCTCCGAGTTCATGCCGGTGAGCCTGCTCACGCCGATCGCTGCGGATCTGCATGCAAGCGCGGGCATGGCCGGCCAGGCGATTTCGATTTCCGGCCTGTTTGCGGTGATCGCCAGCTTGTTGATCGCGCCGCTGTCGTCGCGCTTCAATCGACGCCATGTGCTGATCGCATTGACCGCCACGATGCTGGTGTCATTGTTGTTGATCGCCAACGCGCACAGCTTCGGCATGTTGATGGCCGCGCGTGCACTGCTCGGCGTCGTCATCGGTGGGTTCTGGGCGTTGTCCACCGCCACGGTGATGCGCATCATGCCCGAGCCCGCGGTGCCAAAGGCCTTGGGCATTATCTTTATCGGTAACGCGGTGGCTGCGGCATTCGCCGCGCCGTTGGGCAGCTATCTGGGCGCCAGCATCGGCTGGCGTGGGGTGTTCTGGGGCATGTTGCCGTTGGTTGCGCTCACCATCGTCTGGCAATGGCGCAGCCTGCCGTCGATGCCCGCGCAAGGCGCCACCTCGCTGAGCGGCATTGTCACCTTGTTGAAGCGTCGTTATGTTGCGCGCGCCATGCTGGCGGTGATGCTCGGCTTTGCCGGTGCGTTCTCTGCGTTCACCTATTTCCGACCGTTTCTGGAAACCATTGCGCGGGTCGACGTCTCGCAACTGTCGTTGTTGCTGCTTGGCCTGGGTTTGGCCGGGTTCGTCGGGACCTATGCCGCCACCGCGCTGGTGCCCAAGCGCTTGTTCACCCTGCTCACGGTGCTGCCGGTCGCGCTGGGCGTGGCGACCATGTGCATGCTGCTCGCCGGCCATGTGGTGTGGGCTGTGGCAATTGCGATGATCGCCTGGGGCACGCTCAATTCGGCGATGCCGGTGGCGTGGTCCACCTGGCTGAGCCGCTGCATCAAGGATGCGCCGGAAAGTGGTGGCGGCTTGATGGTTGCCGCGATCCAGCTCTCCATCATGCTGGGCGGCGCCGCAGGCGGTGTCCTGCTGGATCATGTCTCCATTGGTGCCACGTTCGTGGGTGCAAGCGTGTTGCTGCTGGCGTCGTCCTTGGTGGCAGGGCGGGGCGATCGTTTGCAGCCATGAGTGCTGGTGATTGCACGATGCAGCGTTCATCGCATGGAAGGCAGCTCGCGCCAGGCTATGCCGCCAGAACCAGGGTTCGATCAAGTCATCAGCTCAAACGCCGATGTAAAAACCCAGATCCTGCCGCAGGGCATCCACGCAATAATCGACAAACGTGCGCACCTTGGAGGAGCCCCGGCGTCCTTCCACGTAGACCACGTGCACCGGCTCTGGTGCGATCTCGAACGCGTCGAGGATGCACGTGAGCTTGCCGCTCTGCAGGTGTTCGCGGATCTGGTAAGACGGCACCTGCGTCAGTCCCCAGCCGTGCATTGCGGCGATGATGGCGGCGTTGAACGAGGTCACATTGAGGCGTGAGGCGACCTCTACCAGATGCTCGCTGCCATCGATGCGGAACGGCCATTTGGGTGGACGCTCGGAAGATGCGGTGGAGATGGTGGCGTGCTGCAACAAATCGTCCGGCCGCTGCGCAGTGCCGTGCTCTGCCAGATAGCCGGGCGAGGCGCAGACCATGCGACGCACGCTGCCGACCGGGATGGCGGTCAGCGACGAGTCGGGCAGTACGCCGATGCGTACCGCCACATCGATGCCTTCGTCCAGTAGCGGCAGCACGCGGTCGACCAGCACCGCGCGCGCAGTCATCGATGGGTATTGACTCAGAAAGCGCGTCAATACCGGTGTGACATGCAATGCGCCGAACATCTGCGGCGCGGTCACTGTCAGCAAGCCGCTGGGAAGTGCATGCAACCCGGCCGCTCTATTTTCGATGTCGTCCAAATCGGCAAGCAGGCGCCGGCAGTCGATGGCGTACTGCTGCCCGGCTTCGGTGAGCCGCATGTTGCGTGTGGTGCGCACGACCAGCAGCACGCCCAGGCGGTTTTCCAGTTGCGCGATGGTGCGGGTGACCGTTGCGGTGGAAATGCCAAGACGCCGCGCAACGCCGGCAAAGCTTGTTTGCTCTGCAAGCGCGGCAAACAGTGTCATTTCCTGGATGCGGTCCACGTGCGTTCCAAGGTCGGAGGTGGCGGCAGGGTAGCAGCCTGCAGACGCGCGCTACGCGACCCACACAATGACTGGCGATCGCATGCACTGCGCACCTGCGCCCAGCATTGCAGCAACGGCAATGGTGAATTGACACTCTCGGCGGTTCTCGACACCTGCCTGCGCACCTAGCATGGCCGCCACGTCAGCGATCTGGGAATTTCCATGGCGCATACCGATGCGCTCATCGCAGCCACTACCGACAACGCCACAACAGGGATCAGCCGCCGCACCCTGCTGCTGGCATCGTGCATAGGCACCGCGTACGCACTTGGCGCCGGCGCGCTCGGCGCTGCCGAACGTTCCAATACAACAATTGCAACCAAAGAGACCGCCATGCCGATCGACGACACATCCCGCGTCAGCTTCCACACCCAACAGGTCGGCGATGTCGAGGTGTTCTACCGCGAGGCCGGGCGTCAAGATGCGCCGGTGTTGTTGCTGCTGCACGGGTTCCCCAGTGCCAGCCATATGTTCCGCGATCTGATGCCGCTGCTGGCAGATCGATACCGCCTGATCGCGCCGGATTTACCCGGTTTCGGCAATACCAAGGCACCGCCGCGCGGGCAGTTCGATTACACGTTCGAGAACCTTTACAAAGTGATCGAAAGCTTCACCGAGGCGTTGGGACTCGCCAGCTACAGCATGTATGTGTTCGATTACGGTGCGCCGGTCGGTTTTCGATTGGCTGCGGCAAACCCGCACAAAGTGAGCGCCATCATCAGCCAGAACGGTAATGCGTATCTGGAAGGTTTCAGCGACCAATGGGGCCAATGGCAGACATATTGGCGCGAGCCAACCGCAGCCAATCGCCAGGCTTGCCGCGGGTCGCTGTCGCCGCAAACCATCCGTGACTGGCAGTACGGCACCGGTGCCGACCCGAGCAAGCTGTCGCCCGATGGCTACACGCTGGACATCGCCTACATGGCGCGCCCGGGTGCCGAAGAGATCCAGCTCGATCTGATCCTGGACTACCGCAGCAACGTGGCCGCCTATCCGCGATTCCACGCGTATTTCCGCAAGCATCAGCCACCGTTGCTGGCGGTGTGGGGCAAGCACGATCCAGCCTTCATTCCGCCGGGCGCGCAGGCGTATCGCAAGGATCTGCCGAAGGCCGACGTGCATCTGCTGGATGCTGGCCACTTCGCGCTGGAAACGCATGCGCCGGAGATTGCGCGCTACATCGGCGAGTTCCTGTCGCGCACGTTCAAGGCATCGGCGTAACTGCGTCGTTTGCACGCGTCCTGCGGACGCAGCGACAGGGCTGCGTTCGCGCGCATATGAGCCGTTGTGTCGGCGTGCTAGGTTGCTGTGATCATTCCCCGGAGAACTACCGAGATGCTCACCGCGTACCGATGGAGCGGGTTACTGGTGCTTGCCAGCCTTTTGCCGGTGTCCGCGGTTGCCGGCACGCCCGATGGCGGTTACCGGCAGCCACCGGAGCCATTGTTGAGCGTGTTGCGCGCACCGCTCAATCCGTCGCCGCGGTTGGACCCCACCGGCAAGACCTTGTTGCTGGTGCAGCGCACCCAGTACCCGCCGATCGCGCGCGTGGCCGAGCCGTATCTGAAGCTGGCCGGCGTGCGTGTGGAGCCGCGCACGCATAGCCGCCACGACATGTCCAACGGTTACGGCATTCGTTCCTGCCTGCAGGGCTTCAGCCTGGTGGATGTTGCAAGCGGCAGGCAGACCGCCGTGAGCCTGCCGGCCGGTGCCTGTCCGGCAGCGCCGGTGTGGTCGCCGGACGGGCGCCGCTTCGCCTTCAACAACACTGCGGCCGATCGCGTCGAGCTGTGGGTGGGCGAGGTGGCCACCGGCAACGTGCGCAGGATCGACGGTGTGCAACTCAACCCGGTGCTGGGCGGCGAGATCCAGTGGCTGGGCGGCAGCGACACCCTGCTGCTGAAGACGGTGCCGCAAGACCTGGGCGCCGCCCCGCGCAAGGCCGCGGTGCCGCCAGGCCCGGAGGTCAAGGAAACCATCCAGGGCAAGGGCGAAAGCAGCACCTATGAAGCGCGCGATACGCTCTCCAGCCCCGAAGACGAGGCCTTGTTTACCTACTACGCCACCTCCCAGCTGCTCACGGTGAATGTGGCCAACGGCAGCCAGCGCAAGCTCGGTACGCCTGCGGTCTACAGCAACGTGGATGGCGCGCCCGATGGCCGCCACGTGCTGGTGGAACGGTTGAAGCAGCCTTATTCCTACGTCACCACCTACGCACGCTTCGCTCACGCTGTGGCGGTGTTGGATCTGGCCAATGGCAGCGAGCGCGTGCTGGCCGATCTGCCGGTTGCCGACCGGGTGCCGGTACAAGGCGTGCCGACCGGCCCGCGTGCGTATTCCTGGCGCGCCAACCAGCCGGCCACGCTGGTCTGGGCCGAAGCGCTGGATGGTGGCGATTGGAAAATCAATGTGCCCGCGCGCGACAAGTTGATGACGCTGGCTGCACCGTTCACCGCCAAACCGCGTGAAGTCACCCGCGTGCAGTAGCGTTATTCCGGCGTGTCGTGGTTTGCCGAAGGCGGGCAAGCGCTGCTGGACGAATACGACGAAAACCGCCATTGGCGGCGTACGACCTTGCTGGATGCCGACCGCCCCGGCACTGCCGGAAGGGTGTTGTTCGACCTGTCCACCGACGACCTGTACGCCGATCCTGGCCTGACGGAGATGCGTGTGCTGGCCAACGGCCAGGCCGTGCTGCGCGAAGAGCGGGGTGCGTTGTTCCTGAGCGGGCAGGGCGCCTCGCCGGCGGGCGACCGGCCGTTTCTGGATCGCTATGCGCTGGCCAGTGGCAAGACCCAGCGGCTGTTCCGCAGCGATGCCAGTGTGGACGAGCTGTTCTTCGGTTTTGCCGGCGACGATGTGTCGCGCCTGTTGACCTGGCACCAGTCGCTGACCGACCCGCCCAATGTGTATCTGCGCACGCTGGGCCAGCCGCTGCCGACGGCGGCCACGGGCGAGGCGGTCCTTGCCTCGACCGCCACGCCGGTCACCCACTTTCCGGATCCGACCCCGCTGGTGCGGCAGATCAAGAAGCGGCTGGTGACCTACAAGCGCAAGGACGGCGTGGAGCTGTCGTTCACCCTGTACACGCCGCCCGGCTATAAGGAAGGCACGCGCGTGCCGGCGATCCTGTACGCCTACCCGCTCGATTATGCCGACCCCTCCAAGGCAGGCCAGGTCAGCGGCGCCAGCGAGCGCGACTTCACTCGCCTGCGCTACTACCAACTGCTGTTGCTGGCCGGTTACGCGATCATCGACGATGCCGCCTTCCCCATCGTCGGCGACCCCAAGACCGCGTACGACACCTACCTGCAGCAACTGGTGGACGACGCCACCGCTGCGGTGGACAAGGCGGTGGAATTGGGCGTGGTCGATCGCCAGCGGATCGGCGTCACCGGGCACAGCCACGGCGCGCTGATGACGGCCAACCTGTTGGCACAGACCGACCTGTTCCGCGCTGGCGCGGCTACCAGCGGCAGCTACAACAAGACGCTGACGCCATTCGGTTTTCAGAACGAGCGCCGTTCGTTCTGGGCCGCACCGGAGGTCTATGCGCAGGCATCCGCGTTCTTCCACGCCGACAAGATCAACGAACCGTTGTTGATCGTGCACGGCATGGACGACGCCAACCCCGGGACCGAAACCACCCAGGCACCGAGGTTGTTCCAGGCGATTCGCGGCAACGGCGGCACCGCGCGGCTGGTGCTGCTGCCGTTCGAACCGCATTGGTACACCGCACGCGAATCCACCGAAGATGTGGTCGCTGAGATGCTGGACTGGTTCGACCGTTACGTGAAAAACGCGCCGCCGCGCGATGCGGCTAGCAAGCCAAAGCAGTAAGTGGCGTGCCAATGCAGCGTGTTATTCAAAGCTGGCATTGGCATCAGCGCGGGGTTGGAGCGTTCTTTGCAGGCAGATGCTGTCTGGTAAAGGGCGCTCCGGCCCCGTTTGGTGAGTGGCTGCATTGGCGGCTACAGCGCTGTGCACGTATCAGGCAAACATGCCACGCACCACATCGGCATTGCTTTGCCCGTTGGGGTTGCCCACCGTGCTGTCGGAAGCAAGGTTCCAGCAACTCAGATGCGCCAGCGCGTTGACCAACGGGTAGGACAGATGCAGCTGGGTGACCGTGCCATAGAGTGGAAAATCGTCCACGCTTTGCAGATCCAGCTCAATCTGCGTTTCATCCGGCAATTGCTTCCACCATGCACGCACCAGATCGTTGTACACCCACAGCACCTCGACCGACTGCTGCGCCGGCACGTTGAACCAGCTATTTGCCAGCACGCGCAAGGTCTGCCGCACCAGTAACGCGCCACCGGATTTTTTGGCTGCCAGCAGCCCCTGTTTCAAGGCATTGAATGCGGCGGTGTCGAACACCTGGTTGTGCCGGAACATGCCGTTGGCGTCTTCGCATAATTGCTCATTGGCATATGCTGGGTAGCTGCGCGTTTTCTCGCAGAACGGCTGTAGCCCGAACAGCGGCGGCAGGTCGTCGGCAACCACGGTTTCGCCTGATTCCGGGTCGATGTTCACCCCTTGATCGGAATTGACGAACACCAGCAGACGCGCAATGCCGCGTGCCAGCAGCGGCATGATGCCCAGGTTCTCCAGGTTGCCGCCGTCGGCGAAGCGGTAACTTAGCGTCGCTTGGCTCTCACGACCATCGACCGGCCAGTACGGATAACGCGGCACCAGGCCATTGATCTCGGGAAACTTCTCTTCGAAGTCCTGCGCCGGCGCCATGCTGCTGCAACCGGCGATGTCGTTGAGGCTGAAGACACGCAGCGGCACGCTGGTAGTGACTCCGCCGGCACCAGCGTCGGCGACGTAATCGCTGCCCATCGCGAACGACTCGATCAGGCCTCCGCCCATGACGCCGAGTTGCTCAGGCTGGTTGAAAACGCCACGCACGCCAAGCAACCAGTTGGCTTCGAACGGCACCAGATCCGAGGTCACGCTGTCGTTGATGAAGACAGACGTATTGAAGATCGGTAACGGCCGCCCGTCGCGGATGGTGTAGAAGTTGTCGCTGCTCAACTGCGGATTGCGCAGCAGCGGGCCTTCCGCCAGATACTGCGTCGTGCCGGTGAAATAACGCGGATCCACGCCTGTGGCATCCGGATTCCACAAGCCGAAATCCTTCAGTACCAGCTTGCCGATCACCGCCTGCCACATATCCGCCGGCGCGTAGCGTTTGCTCAGCCGGTACTCGGCCAGTTCGGCGACGATCGGCAACGTGCCGAGCCGGTACGGCACCTGGCCGAGATTGTTGCTGCCCATCTTCCCCCAACTCGTCCAAGGTGAGTTGCGCTGGATCCAGCACCACCGGCCCCAGGAAGTCGTCATCGCTGATCGACGTCGGCAGATAGGTGAACAACACATTGGCCTATGTCCCGCCGGACACCGAAGAGATCGCCGCCACCTTGTCCAAAAGCCCCAGGGAGCGCAGCCCGCGCAGTTGACCCAGCGCACACGACAGCGCACGACTGCCGCCGCCGGAGAGACAGATGCCGACCGCATCCGACGGGGTCTCGCTTTGGGCTGCGCCCAGTGGATCGATTGCCACGTTGAATGTCGCCATGGTGTTCTCCCTGTGTGGCGCTTTGCCCTTTCAAAGCGCAGTCAGAAGCCTAGCGTCTGCGGATCCACTCGCCACGTGGCGTTGCGCCCAGATCGCGTCGCGCAGCGGAGGGCGCTCTTGCCGATCTTTCAGATAGTCCGGTGTGAGATGACGGGCACCTCACACGAAGACCGAGCCTGCCAGGCCTAATCTGCCGAGAGCGACCCCAGGGTAAAACCGGAGACGGCATTCACCTTGCCGCGCCACAGCACACCACGGTTGCTGGGCAGGGGCTGGCCGCCGGGCGAGAAGCAACGCGACTCGATCAGGTGAAGGAACTGCGGAGGTGTGCTGCTCTGCTGAGCGTCCTCTTCCGTGTCGTAGATGCTGGCATGGCTGGCAAACGCGCGACGGATATCTTCTTTTTCTTCGGCGCTGCCGGGATAGGCCGCAGAAAATTCCTGCGCGAATGCCTCGAAGTACTGCTTGCCGCTGACCAGCTGGCCAGAAACGATGATGCCTTCGACAAACAGCGTAATGCCGAACTGCACGTTCGAACTATTGACGGTGGCGACCAGCTTCTGCAGATACCAATCCAGGCTCTGGCCATCGAACGCCAGCTTGACGTCTTCCAGGTTCGGTTGATTGTCGTCTTGATCTGTCATGTGGCTCTCCTTGGTGGAAGGTGTAACGCGTATGTTGAAGTAAGCGCAGCGACGTGCCTACGTATCGCCCCGCATGCCCAAGAAAGCAGGTGCGTCCTGTCCAGTGATCGGCGCGGTTGGGTCCGCTATCGTCGCCTTGGAGAGCATGCCCCAGAGTCTATGACATGTTTGCCTTGTTGGCCTGCCCTGGTTGGAGTCTTGATCCTCAGCGCTAGCTTGTGCTGTTGCACAAGCTCTTTGCTCGCGCGGGTGCTCTATTGGGGCTGTCAGTCAACGTTCGTTCCGAGCCATCGGGGAGTAGCGGCGCAGCTTGGCGATGTCCTTAGCAGTCCGCCACGGCCCGGTATAGGCCTCAAGGGATGAAATTTTCTGATGAAATTTCGCGACTAGATATGGTTTTTCTGACACTTGTTAGCCTTGATCGCTCGCCACTCACGCCCGTCTCTTCATTAGAGGGGCACCGATAAAATCAAACCGCGTCGAAGAGAAGGCCAATCGTAGTGGCTGTGATAGGCGATGGTCGCCCAAAGAACACATTGGTTGCGCGTTGCCCAGCGAACCCCCGAAGATATATAGCCATTTGCCAAGATGTTTAGCGAGCTAAGAAAGGGATGCCATTGCAATGACTTGGCTCGGTCTCGATCAAGATTTACCCATATCGTGTAGAGAGAAGCTCGCTACCAATGAAGACCGTAGAAGACTGCAAATTGCTGGTTCGAGAGGGGTTTCTATCTCCAGAGAAGTGGGAGGTAAATCTTGCACTAGCCGAGCGACTGCTTTCGGAAGCGCTGTTGGACGATCCAAACAACCCGCTCTTGCTCACCTGCTTGGGTGCAGTCCTTTGTGATCAAGGTCAACACAAAGCCGCCGCAATGCAGTTGCGCTACGCGATAGCGCACGGATCACAGGACAGAAATACCTTCTTAAATCTTGGTGTTGCATTGCTTAAGGAAGGTCTGAATAACGAGGCCTGAGAGTGCGGGATGTCGCGTCGGTCCGGAGAGTCGCGTTTGGATCTTCGGATCTTCCGCTATTTCTGGCACTTTCCTTGGGAATTCCCCGGGTTACAGGCGCACGCTCCCCATGGCAGGCAGTAACTGCTTTCGCTTCATCCACAGATTGGAGAGCGCAAACAAGGTCAGCACGTGTGCGGTGTTCTTGGCCAGGCCGCGATAGCGGACCTTGGTGTAACCGAACTGGCGCTTGATCACCCGGAACGGATGCTCCACCTTCGCGCGCACGCTGGCCTTGAAGTGTTCCCAACGCTGTTCCCGAGCACGCTCGCGTTTGTTGCCGATGGCTTGCAGCGTCGAACGCTTGGCGGCAATGAAAAATGCAGCCTTGCAGGTCTGCAGTTCTTCGCGTTTGTCCGCACCGGTGTAGCCGCTGTCGCCGAACACGCTGTCTTCTTTGCCATGCAGTAATGCGTGCGTCACCGTGACGTCGGCGACATTGGCGGCTGTGCAATGGACGTGGTGCACCAGCCCGGAAAATTCATCCACGCCGATGTGCGCCTTCATCCCGAAATACCACTGATTGCCCTTCCTGGTCTGATGCATTTCAGGGTCGCGCGCGTGATCGGCGTTCTTGGTCGAACTGGGTGCAGCGATCAGCGTCGCATCGACGATCGTGCCCGACCGCAGGCTCTGCCCCTTGCGTGCCAGATGCGCGTTGACCGCGTCCAGCATCCGCGCGGCAAGGCCATGGGTCTCCAGCAGGCGCCGAAAGTTGAGAATCGTGGTCTCGTCCGGAACGTTGTCCAAGCCACCGAGCTGGGCAAACCTCCGCAAGATCGGGATCTCGTGCAGCGCTTCTTCCATCGCCGGATCGCTCAACGCATACCACTGCTGCAGCAAATGAATCCGCAACATCGTCGCCAGTGCGTATGGCTGTCGACCAGGGCGTCCCGACACCGGATAGTGCGGTGCGATCAGACCGAGCAAGTGCTGCCACGGAACGACCTGCTCCATCTCGGCCAGGAAGATCTCCCGGCGGGTCTGCTTGCGCTTGCCCAGGCCTTCAGCGTCGCCGAACGTCAGTTGCATGGATTACTCCTCAACATGCGGGTAGTGTCGCGTATCTATGGTGCGTTGTTCAGAGGTTCCCTAGGGAAGGTCTGAACAACGAGGCCTGAGAGTGCGGGATGTCGCGTCGGTCCGGAGAGTCGCGTTTGGATCTTCGGATTTCCGCTATTTCTGGCACTTTCCTTGGGAATTCCCCGGGTTACAGGCGCACGCTCCCCATGGCAGGCAGTAACTGCTTTCGCTTCATCCACAGATTGGAGAGCGCAAACAAGGTCAGCACGTGTGCGGTGTTCTTGGCCAGGCCGCGATAGCGGACCTTGGTGTAACCGAACTGGCGCTTGATCACCCGGAACGGATGCTCCACCTTCGCGCGCACGCTGGCCTTGAAGTGTTCCCAACGCTGTTCCCGAGCACGCTCGCGTTTGTTGCCGATGGCTTTCAGCGTCGAACGCTTGGCGGCAATGAAAAATGCAGCCTTGCAGGTCTGCAGTTCTTCGCGTTTGTCCGCACCGGTGTAGCCGCTGTCGCCGAACACGCTGTCTTCTTTGCCATGCAGTAATGCGTGCGTCACCGTGACGTCGGCGACATTGGCGGCTGTGCAATGGACGTGGTGCACCAGCCCGGAAAATTCATCCACGCCGATGTGCGCCTTCATCCCGAAATACCACTGATTGCCCTTCCTGGTCTGATGCATTTCAGGGTCGCGCGCGTGATCGGCGTTCTTGGTCGAACTGGGTGCAGCGATCAGCGTCGCATCGACGATCGTGCCCGACCGCAGGCTCTGCCCCTTGCGTGCCAGATGCGCGTTGACCGCGTCCAGCATCCGCGCGGCAAGGCCATGGGTCTCCAGCAGGCGCCGAAAGTTCAAAATCGTGGTCTCGTCCGGAACGTTGTCCAAGCCACCGAGCTGGGCAAAGCGCCGCAAGGTCGGAATCTCGTGCAGCGCTTCTTCCATCGCCGGATCGCTCAACGCATACCACTGCTGCAGCAAATGAATCCGCAACATCGTCGCCAGTGCGTATGGCTGTCGACCAGGGCGTCCCGACACCGGATAGTGCGGTGCGATCAGACCGAGCAAGTGCTGCCACGGAACGACCTGCTCCATCTCGGCCAGGAAGATCTCCCGGCGGGTCTGCTTGCGCTTGCCCAGGCCTTCAGCGTCGCCGAACGTCAGTTGCATGGATTACTCCTCAACATGAGGCGGGTAGTGTCGCGTATCTATGGTGCGTTGTTCAGAGGTTCCCTAGAAGCAGTGATGCCATGACATTCTTCAACAAGTCAAAGGCATTCAAGTCATCGCTTCAGTCCTGGCAGGCGTACTTCGATCCTCAGGCGCACTGATAAGGATCGCCAGGCTGCTGGGTGGTTCTACCATATATAAGGTGCACCCTAAGATATCTAAGCCCGAATTGGGTTTTGGCCGTACCCAAGATTTCTCTTGAATCCCAGAGAGGACTTATCCACAGAGTTGTGCATGGCTGCCGAGGCCTGCCCCTCGTACACTCAGCCCAACTCACAAACCTGGCTGGTCAGATGGTTGTTCAAACTAAGCGTCGTCGTTTCTCTGCTAGGCTCAAAAAGCGAGGCCCACTGATTTTTGACGACGCACCGTTATCTCTGCGCGTTGGATATATAAAGCTGTTGCTACCAACTTATGTTGGTGAAAGCCGTTCCACGCGAATAGCCAGGCGAGAGCCCTTAGGAATCGATGAGGTGCATGAGCTGTTTTTGGCTCGATGCCGTATAGACGGAGATCCGCACGAATGGGGCGAGTGTAGTTCTTGGGAAGCACTGACGACACACCTCAAAGGTAGTTGTTGGCCTCAGTTTTTTGACTTTGTCGAGTTGCTCGCCGAACTGCTTATTGAGAAGGATGATCACTTTTCGTTTGATAGCCCTGCTAAGTTTGAAGTTTATAGGATTCGTCTGAACGATCTCCTGGATGAGGAGAACATCGGCTGGCAAATGGATGCGCATGGGGAACTGAAGCGCAAGATCCGTGCAATGAATCGATCAATCTCTTCAGCCAATGCTGCGCTCGATAGCCGGTTTAAAAGCGCTCGCGAGCACTACAAGCGTTCATTGAGCTACCTGCTAACTCATCCGGTCGACGAGGCAAACAGTGTTCGAGAGATCATCAGCGCATTGGAAAGCGTCATCAAGGTCATCGCTCCTAAGGTAGCTACTCTTGGTGCCGGAGTAAAAGAGCTTCGAAAGAGAGGTGATTTCAACCGCTGGAGTTTGGACATCATAGAAAAGCTATATGCCTATTCGAATGACTCTCCGTTCGTTCGTCATGGACACATCGATGGAGTAGCTCCTACGAGAGCCGAGGCTGAAATGATTGTACAGACTGCCTTATCAATGATTTGCTACCTCATTGAGGTGGGCGGAGAGGGTGCCGAGCGACCTTAAATTGAAGTTTTTTCCTTTCAGAGGTGAAAGTCGTATATCAGGCTGACCTCAACTCAATGAGGGTATGGTCGGATACGTATGTGCAGACCTATGTGGAAAACAGCTTGGTCGTGGCATACCTCATCGTGTCGGTCCGCTTGGATTAGGATCACTCACCCCACGCGCGAGTTCCTGTTGTTGCGTGACCTGTCTTTCCTGTGCAATCGCCTGATTAGCTGCCAGCAACTTCTGGTCTGATTGCTCAATCGGAATGTTGATCGCTTGATCAATTTGCACATGCACGCGCTTGTTCGCCGGGTCGTCCAGCCGGCCTTCTACCGCAAACAGGTTGCCGGTCTTGCTCATCAATACGTGATCGACGCGCGTCAACGCATTACTCTCCATAGAGCGATCTGCCGCTTCCGGGTAGCTTTCACGGTTATCTTTACATGCGGCCAGGAGGCATCGGCTTGCTCGCTCACTCATCTCGTCGTAGGGCTTGCCAACGCTCTCGTCGATCTTGCGCATGCCATCGCGGATCTGCTCAAGCATGGCGTGGTCGGGATGATCTGGATCGTCTGGACCGTGCTGGGCTGGAGTCGAACTGGATGTGGGCGCGACTGGTACATATTTATGATCATGTGCCGGATTTACGCTTCCATCCTGGGTGTGATCGAAGTGATGGAGGACTGGTGGTGTTGTGCTGCTGTCGTAGTAAGGAAAGGGAGCCTTGTTCTTGCCAAAGTCCAAACCCTCAGCTTCAATGATCGGCTCTTTCATTCCGACAGAGGCCATATTGACGGTTACAGCAGGCATCACACCCTGTATGGGCCTTGCATACTTCCTTTCGTACTCAACTATATGCTCTACCCCTGAAGTCGCGTAATAGTTTGGATAGTCTGATGTACCTCTATCCCCGATTCCAATTGGGTTTCGACCTGGGATAGGGTGTGTCGGATCTGGTCTATTGAAGTAATGTTGTCCCATTGCCGCAACATTTGTCGGCGACATTTGTAGCTGACCATCCGGGTCGAATTTTAGTCCTGGCCGTGGCTGAATAGTTGCGCCGGCACCCTGTGGCTTGACGATAAAATCTTCAATCCTGCGGTTTCCTAGAGCATTCATTTCTGGTAAGCCTGCAGCTGGATTGCCCTGCTTTTGTCTACTCAGTAACGCGTTCCAACCTGCAATTTCTGCTTTCGCTTCGTCGTCTCTGCTTGCTTGAATGGAAGTGGCGAAGACGCGCGTGTAATCGTGAACAGGATTTGTACTTTTAGCTATGGAAACGGCATCGTTGTGGAACGCCGCGTTCGCTAGCCTTCTTTCGGGGGCATTGAAACCGTGTTGAATCTCGTGTCCGAGGACAAACGTCATGTCATTGGGATCGTACCCGTTAGGATTTGCCGCAGACCTTCCCTGTAATCTGGCAGCAGGCATGTTCATGGAGTGACTGCTAGCGCTGTAGGTGCCACCAGCAGTGAATCCTGGAGGTATAAAGTCGAAGTGTTCTAAATGCTTATGCGGCGGATCACCCTTGTCGGTCGTCATTACCGCTCGTTTAATCTCATCTGCAAGCACTGGCGAGCCATTGATGGTCGATTGGAGGTTGTTGACCATATCTTGCGTCACTGGATGAGTCGCTCTCGATGCATCCAGATATGTCTTCTGGGAAAATTCGATCGACATATGCTGCAGCCTGAGAGTTGCTTGTAGATCCGGGTTGTGTCTAGCACCAGAGGATTGAAAATCAGCTGCCGGTAGAGTGACGGTCCCGGACTGAATATCGTAACTCCCAGCAAGATTTTGTTGTCCTGTAGAACCTTGCAGTGCAAATGCTTTCAAGTGCCCATTCTGGGCATCTTGATTGAGAAGCCCAAGCTGTTGTGAGTCAGCAACTACGGCCGAGCTAAGTTGCGCAACTTGCTCTGGCGTAACACCTGATTGACTTGCGAACTGCTTCAAAGCCGCTTCAAGTTGAGCATTTGGACTAGCCATGTCGGTAGGTGCTCCTACTCATTCACGGTAGAAATCGACGTTACGCAGGCGCGATATTTCTTGCCATCAAGCGCTGTTACTTCAGGCCTGGAAGCAATAGAGACCGTCATGCCGTCTTTGTAATAGCGCCAATCAATGAGCTGGCCAAGTTCGCCGTAGTTAGGCGCATCGCCAAAGCCCATTGCCTTCATGGCGTTGTGGTAATCCTCGAAACTGAGCTGACAAATATCCGTCATGGCTGCATATCTATCTGACTTGTGCACGAAGTCCAGCGACACGCCAGGGCTACGCATAGCGGCTGACGGCAGGTACTGAATTTCGTATGCCCAATCGCCTCTTAATAGTTGGCTGTAGGCAAAGGATTCGACTCGCTGCCCCGGAATCGCGTTGAAGTGTTCAAGGCGAACTCCGACCACTTCATTCACACGCTCAGGGCTGAGATCGCTGGAGGATTTCAGAGCACCGATCAGTTTCAAGAACCGCTTGCCGATCTCGTCGGCGCTGAGTTCAGAGGTGCTAGCCGATGTACTGTCAGTCGAGGTCATGGTGCCATGCTCCTTCGCGGGTGGCTGTATTGCATCGGCCGAGGTGTGCGCGCAAGCACAGAGTGTGGTTCCGCATAGCGCGAGTATCGAAAGCAGGACGGTTCTTGAAAATCTCATTGACTCGTTCCGCGCAAATGATCAGGGGAAGTTAGTTTGCCTAACATGAATCATCAGTTAAGTTCTTCGCTGAAATTATCAGTCACAGCATTGACGGATCTAGGCCCCATCCATCACCACCCAGCCACCACTCCATCCGATCGTGGATCGCTCGCTCCACTGATCACGCCATCCACCTCGCGCACCAATGCACCCGCATGCCCCATGACCGAGGTATATGCGGGCAGCAGCTCTACCGCATGCCCGGCATCGCGCAGTGCTTGCACGACCGCTGGATCGAAGCGGTCTTCCACCTTCAGCGAGGTACTGTCTTCACCCCAGGTGCGGCCGAGCAACCAGCGCGGCGCTGTGATCGCTTGTTGCAGCGGCACGCCGAAGCGGGCGTAGCGGGAGAAGAGGGCGGCCTGGGTCTGTGGTTGGCCTTCGCCGCCCATGGTGCCGTAGGCCATGACACGGCCGTCGTCGAAAGTAGCCAGCGCCGGGTTGAGGGTATGGAAGGGTTTGCGCCCAGGGGCGAGTGCGTTCCAGCCGTCGGCGGCGAGGCGGAAGCTGCAGCCGCGGTTTTGCCAGGTGATGCCGGTGCGCGGCAGCACCAGGCCGGAGCCGAATTCGAAATAGGTGGACTGGATGCAGCTGACGGCGCGGCCATGTGCGTCGATGGCGCCGAACCAGACGGTATCGCCGGCCTGCGAGGGCTGTGGCCAGGGCAGTGCGGTGCGCATGTCGATGCGTGCGGCCAGCGCGTCGAGTGCGGCGCTGTCATCGAGCAGGGCCTGTGCGTCGAGCGTCATCCAGGCGGGGTCGCCGATGTGTGCGTCGCGGATCAGGAAGGCCTGTTTGGTGGCTTCGATCAGGCCGTGCAGGTGTGTGTAGCTGTCGGGGTGTTCGGCGTGCAGGCGATCGAACAAGGCGAGGATCAGCAGTGAGGCGAGGCCTTGCGTGGGTGGTGCGTGGTTGTAAAGGCGTGCACCGTGGATGGCGACCGAGAGCGGCACAGTGGCTTCGGCATGATGGCTTGCGAGGTCGTGTGCGTGGAGCGGGCTGCCGAGCTCTTGCAGATCGGCGGCGATGTCGTCGGCCAGTGCGCCGCGATAGAAACTCTCCAGGCCTTCGTCGGCGAGTCGTTGCAAGGTGCGTGCAAGTTGCGGCTGTTGCAGCAGTGCGCCTTCGTGCAGGGGGACGCCGTGTGGTTCGAAAATGCTGGAGTAGGCGCCGGGTTGCACGCGCAGTTCGGCGCTCTTGCTGGCGGCGATGTGCGCGCCGCCAAGCGTGACCGGTACGCTGTCGCTGGCGTGGTGGATGGCGTCCTGCAATAAGCGTTGCAGCGATAAGCTGCCGCCTGCGTGCTGCAGCGCGAGTGCCCAGCCGGAGACGGTGCCGGCCACGGTATTCGCCGCACCGGGGCCGCGCCATGGAATGCTGCTGTGGCCGCGATAGAAGTCCAAGGTCGCCGCCTGTGCAGCGCGGCCGCAGGCATCGATGGCGTGAACGCGGCCGTCGGGTTCGTGGATCAGCCAGAAGCCGTCGCCACCGATGCCGGTCATGTGCGGGTACACCACGGCCAGGCAGGCGGCGGTGGCGACGGCGGCTTCGATGGCGTTGCCGCCGTCGCGCAGGACATCGCGTCCGGCCTGTGCGGCCAGATGATGCGGGGCCACGACCATGCCGCGACGCGCGCGCAAGGTGTGCAGCATCAGTGCGTCTCCGCCGGTGGGCTGAAGGCGAGCAGGCCGTCGCGTTCGAGTTGCGCGGCGAGTGCGAACAAGCGGTCTTCGCGGCCGGGCGCGGCAATCAATTGCACGCCCAGCGGCAGGCGGCCGGGGCGCGGCAACGGTGCGGCCAATACCGGGCAGGCGGCAAGCCCGAGCGGTTGGGTGAAGATGCCTAAGTTGGCGCGCGCGGACACCGGCAGGCCGTCGATCTGGATGGTGTCCTGATCGATGCGTGGTGCCACGCACGGTGTGGTTGGCGCGATCAACACATCCACCTCGTCCCACAGGCGTTGCATGGCGGCGCAAAACCAGTGCGCGAAGCGGTGTGCATCGGCGACCGCGCTGGCAGGCAATTGCAGGCCGGCAAGCAGGCGGTCGCGGGTGGCCGGGTCGAACTGTTCGGCATGCGTGCTCAAACCGGCGCGATGACGATGGCCGCCCTCGGCAGCGGTGAGCACGAAGGCAGCAGCGCGGGCGCGTTCTGCTTCGGGTAATTCGATCATGGTGGTGCTGTTGCAGGCGGTGAGCAATGCGCTGAGGCCGGCATCCAGGTCGGGGTCGAGATTGCGTTGGAACCAGCCGCCCAGGCGTGCGATGCGCAAGCTGCCGGCATTGCAGGAGGCAACGGCGTGACCAAGCATCACTTCATAGACGCGGCGTAGATCGGCGATGGAGGTGGCGAACGGGCCGACCACATCCAGCGCATCGACGAAGCCGAACACGCCGTCCAGCGGCAACGCGCCATGGGTGGGACGCAGGCCGTACACGCCGCACAATGCGGCCGGAACGCGGATGGAGCCGTTGGTGTCCGAGCCCAGCGCGAATGGCACCAGCCCGGCGGCCACCGCGGCAGCCGAGCCGCCCGACGAACCGCCGGCCAGATGGCGGTGATCGTGCGGGTTGGCGGTGGTGCCGTAATGCGCGTTGACGGTGGCAAAGCCGTAGGCGAATTCGTCCATGTTGGCGGTGCCTACCAGCACCGCGCCTGCATCACTCAGCCGTTGCACCAAAGCCGCATCGCGGGTGGCAGGTGCGCATTGCGCGCGGACGACGGCACCAGCGGTGGTGACCTCACCAGCGACATCGAATAGATCCTTGACCACGAACGGCACGCCGGCCAACGCACCGCCGTCGCTGCCACCGGCCAGCGCGGCCTGCACGCGCGCGGCATCGGCTGCGGCGCGTGCGGGCAATAGGCGAGTGATCGCACGCAGGCGGTCGTTGGCCTGGTGGATATGCGTGAGCGTCTGGGTGGCATGGCGTGCGGCCAGCGTGGGCTGGCTGCGGGTGGTGCTGACGATGGAGGCGATCTGGCCGCGCGAAGTGGTTGTGTCCGGTGATGCGGGGCGCGGTGCATTGAAGCTGGCGAGCAGCTGCGCGTGGCCGCGCAGGACCTCGGTATTGCGATCGATGCCGGCCTGCCACTGCGCTGGGAGTTGCATGGGGTCACCTTGGGTTGCTGGGAGTTGCGGGTGTGGGTGTTGTCCAAGCTCCTCTCCCGCCGGGAGAGGGGTTGGGGTGAGGGTGCCCCGCTAGTTGGAGATGTATCAGGTACGCGTTTACCTTGCTTGCACCCCAATCAACTGGCGCAGCATTTTTCTCAGTTGCCGTACCCTCATCCGCCCTTCGGGCACCTTCTCCCGGAGGGAGAAGGGGTAGCGGCAACCCGACTGCTGGTGGTTGCGGCGCAGTGAGGTGGTCTACCAGTAATTGCTCGAACGCTTCCACATCCACCGCATGCACTACCGTCTGTGCCTGTTCGCCCAGTCCAGGCTGATAGCCAGGTGCCCACGACAGGATGTCGCCATAGCCGGCATCGAAAGCGGTATTGGTATCGACATAAAGCGTCTCGGTGTGCGTTGCCAATTCGGGGCGCAGCCACACCGCAGTGGCCAGCTCATCCCACATCGGAAAGCCGGGTTCGCGACGGCGCAATGCGTGGCCGATGCTGGTATCGGCAGCGCTCATGCGCGCCAGCAACACTGGCGTGAGTTCGGTGTCAGTCGATGGGTCCACCGGCACCATGGTGATCTTGCGCCAGGGCGCGCGCATGACGATGCTGGCCGCTTCCGGATCCCAGCGGATGTTGAATTCGCGGCGTGGCGAGTTAACGAATTCGCGCGCGAATTGCTGTGCGCTGACGCTGTTGCGTTGCTGCCGCGGGTTGAGGCTGCCGCCCATATAGACCAGCTCGCGCGCCAGTGTGGCGAACGCCGGATCCAGCGATTGCGCAAGCGCCAGATTGGTCAGCGGGCCTGTGGCAATGATGCTCACCTCGCCCGGATACAGGCGCACCATGCGCAGCATGAACAACGCAGCCGGTTCGTCGGATGCGCGCACCACGCTGGGATTGCCCAACGCTAGGTCGGGCACCACGTCGTGTGCGTGATAACGCGGCGCGCTCTGCACGGTGTCGCCATCCACCCAGTGCTTGGTCCATGCACCTTTCCAGACCAGCTTGCCGTACAGCGCTTCCCAACGCTCGGTGGCGAGCTCGCTGTTGAGCAGCGGATGCACCGGGCCGGGCAGCACCGGGATAGTGGGATGGCCGGCCAATTCCAGCAGACGGCAGCCATGTGCGAGCACCTCATCGCGCCAGATATTGCCGCTCACCGCGCTGATGCCCAGCACCTCGACCTCAGGCGATTGCAACAACAGCAACTGCGCAGGCGTGAAGCCGTCGATATCGTCTTCGAGAATGACGCGGCGTTTTGATGGGGCGGAGTGCTGATCGGTCATTGCGCTTTGGTCATGGGGATGGAATGCATCACGGCGAAGATGGAATGGAGGCTGCGTTTGATGGACGTTGCGTTTGTAGGAGCGCGCTTGCGCGCGAAGAGGCTTCACCGATAACGCCTGTTCGCGCGCAAGCGCGCTCCTACGGGTTATGCGTCAGCTGGTGTTGTCTGCACTCTGCGTTGCTCCAGCAGCATGCGCTCGTACTGCGCCAGATCGGCTTCAAGCTGCCATTGCAGCCGTGCCTTCTCGCTGCTCTGGCGGAATGCTTGGCACGCAGCATCATCGGTTTCGCGCTGCAATGCAGTGGCGCAGGCCTGCGCAGCTGTACCGTCTGCGCTCCACACGCTGGTGCCCGGCAGGAAGCTGTAAGTCAGCCCGTTGCGAGCGAGCTGCTTGAGCGTGGGGTAATCGATGCCTTGCTCCTGCATCGCGCGTTGATACTCGTGGGTCATGTCCGCGCGCGAGACGCCCGCATCGTCGGTGGACAGCACCACCGGCACACCGGCGCGCAGATACATTGCCAGCGGATGCGCGCCGCCTTTGACGCCCAAAATCACATCGTTGCTGGTGAGGTTGATCTCCACCGCGATCTGATCGCGGCGCATGCGCTGCAGCAATCCATCCACGTCGTCTTCGTAAGGCAGATCCACACCGTGACCGATGCGGCGTGCACCCACGTCCACCGCCTGGCGGATATGCGAGCGCAGTTGCGCGGGCGGCACCAGGCCCAACGCCAGCTCGCCGGCATGCAGGGACAGCGGCACGTTGGGATAGCGCGTTGCGAAGAAACGGAACATCGCCATGTGGCGCGCGTAATCGGCCAGCGCCACCGGGTTGTCTTCGGGCGCAACGATGTTCAACGCCACCGCGCGGCTGCCGCCGGCAGCGATCAGTGCGTGCGCAAGCGCCATCTGCCCGAACACCATCGGTTGCGGCAACACGCGCAACACGTAAGGCACGTAGCGATACGCGACCTGGCAGCCGGGACGCGCATCGGGCTGGTCGCACTGCAGCACGCGGCGCACCTGGGCATCGGTGTCGGCAAGGTCGCGTTGCGCAGCCTGCACCAGCGGCGGCAAGGCATCCTGCAGGGCGCGCAGATTGGCTGCGTCGTCATCGGCCTTCCATGGCAGCGCCTGCATCTGTTTTGCCGCCTCATCCATCTGCGGCGGGTTGGCGATGATTTCCACATAGGGCACGCGGTCGCGTGCGGCTTGTTCTAGCACCGCGGCCACGGTGTCGGCGACGCGTGCACGCACTACCGCATCGAACTTGCCGAAGGTGCTGAAGAACTGATCGTGCCCGGTGGGTTGCGATGGGCTGGGCAGGAACTTGCGCATCGACAAGGCATCCACCACCCGGCCATACAGCGCGGCATTGCGCGTTGCCAGATCGCGTGCAGGCTCCCGGCCTTTACCGCACGGCGGCGCGCGCAGGCTCAGGTCGTCCAGCTGCACGCAGGCGCCGTCGTCGCTGGCCCATTGCAGATAGTTCTCGGCATAGACCGAACCGGAGAGATGGTTATGCAGGTCGCCGCCCTTGGGCATGGCTTGCAGCCACGCGCGCAATTGCGCAGGTTGCGCGGCCGCGTCGTGAAACAGCTGCGCCACCTGCTGCTCGCGCTGTTGCGCAGGCGCCTGCGCCGGGCGTGCGAGCGTCATGCCCGGTAACAAGGTGCACAAGCTGAGGATCAGACAGCGATAACGATGTGGCATGTGGTGAGCTCTGGGAATGAGACAGCACCGTCGTGGCGCTGCCGGTTGCGGTGCAGCTTGCCGCGCGACGCGGTGGGTGACCAGGGGGGCAGGAGCTGAAATAGCTACGGCGATACGCTCACTCCAAGGCATAGCGCAGCACGAACAGGCCGGCAATCGCCCAGGTGGCCGGATGCACGGCGCGCCAGCGGCCGCTGCCCAGCTTGAGTGCCGCATAGGTGATGAAGCCGAAGGCCAGGCCGGTGGCGATGGAATAGGTGAGCGGCATGGCCAGCATGCAGATCGCGGCCGGTAGCGCGTCGCCGACATCGTCCCACTGGATCTGCGTGCACTCGCGCAGCATCACCGATGCCAGGTAGATCAGCGCCGGTGCGGTGGCATACGCCGGCACCATCGCCGCCAATGGCGAGAACAGCAGCGCCAGCAGAAACAGCGCTGCCACCACCAGCGCGGTGAGCCCGGTACGCCCACCCACCTGTACACCGGCAGCGCTTTCTACGTAGGCGGTGGTGCTGGAAGTGCCAAGCAGCGAGCCGGCCAGGATGGCGGTGCTGTCGGCGAGCAGGGCGCGGTCGAACTGGCGACGGTGCGCCTGTGTGTGCAATAGGCCGGCGCGCTGGGCCACGCCCATCAAGGTGCCGGTGGCATCGAACATTTCCACCAGCACGAACACCAGCACCACGTGCAGGACGGCGGTCAGTGCGCCGCTGCCAGCATGGCCTTGCAAGGCGCCGGCAATATCCAGCTGCAGCAGCGTCGGCGCCAGGCTCGGCGGCAGCGACAGCACGCCCTGATAGTGCACCAGACCCAGCGCCAGCGCAGCGACGGTGACCGCCAGGATGCCCAGCAACATCGCCCCGCGCACGCGGCGCACTTCCAGTACGCCGATCAGCAGCAGCCCAGCCAACGCAAGCAATGGCTCGGGCCGATGCAAGTCGCCCAGGGTCACCAGCGTCTGCGGATGCGCCACCACCAGCCCGGCTTTTTGCAAGCCGATCAACGCCAGGAACAGGCCGATGCCCACTGCAATCGCACTGCGCAAGGTGGGCGGGATGCCATCCACCAGCCAGCGTCGCGCGCCGGTGACGCTGAGCAGCAGGAACACGCAGCCGGACACGAACACCAGCCCCAGCGTCTGCTGCCAGCTGTAACCCAGCGTGCCCACCACAGAGAAAGCGAAAAACGCATTCAAGCCCATGCCCGGTGCCATGCCGATGGGATAGTTGGCCAGCACGCCCATCAGCAGCGAGCCAAGCGCGGCGGCCAGACAGGTCGCCACGAACACCGCGCCGTGGTCCATGCCGGTGGTGGCCAGGATGTCGGGGTTGACGAAGACGATGTAGGCCATCGTCAGGAAGGTGGTGGCACCGGCCAGGACCTCGGTACGCACGCTGCTGCCATTGGCGGACAGCGCAAATCCGGGCCAGCGCATCAGCGTGCGCCCCAGCACGGGCGGGCGAAGGCGATCGCACAAACAACCATCGGCAGGTATCTCATCGGCACAGAGGGGCACGCGCGATTGCGGTGGACGCGCGCGGGCCGAATATCTTGCACTGTGCGACGGCGGTTGCCACGGACCTTGGGCGCGGATTGCGCTGCAAGTGCAATCCGTGTTGCGCGGCGTAATGGCATGACCGCAGGCTTTGTCTGTATCTGCGCCGGCGGCGCCCTGTGCACCCATCGATCAAACCGTGAAAGAAGATGCGGGGCTCACGTCCGTCCACAGGTGTCCTGCCACGTTGGCCGCCGCTTCGCGCTGCAGCGTGACCGGCGTCAGCCACCTGCGCGCCCGCCGTCGTCCTGTCTGCGCAGGCGCACGACATACGGAGCGCTCAAAGATCCAGCACCAGGCGTGGCGAACGGCTGCGCGAGCAACACAGCGTGATCTGGGTATTGGCGGCGTGCGCGCTGTCGCTGAGCACGCTGTCGCGGTGATCCGGCGTCCCGGCCAGCACGCCGGTGAGGCAGGCGCCGCACATGCCTTGCTCGCACGACAGCGGCACCTCGATGCCGGCATCGAGCAAGGCGCTGGCAATGCTGCAATCGGCCGGCACCTGCACCACGCGGCCACTGGCGGCCAGCTCCACTTCGAAGGCGCTATCGGCATCATGCGCAAGGCCGGCATCGGCAGCGGCGAAGTGTTCACGGTGCAGTTGCTCCGACGCCCAGCCGTGGGTTTTGGCAAGCAGCGTGAAATGGTCCATGAACGCGGCAGGCCCGCACAGATATAGCTGATCGCGCGCGCGCGCCTGCGCCAGTTCCTCGGGCACATGCACGCGCGGGCTCTCGCCGCCGTCGCTCAGATGCACGTGCACCTGCCCATGGGTGAAGCCTTGTTGCAGCCGCTGCACGAAGGCCACATCGGCATGCCGGCGCGCGTAGTAATGCAGCACGAACGGCTCGCCACGCGCTTCCAGCGCCTCGGCCATCGACAGCAGTGGAGTAATGCCGATGCCGGCGGCCAGCAGCACGTGGCGTTCGCCCGGATGCAAGGGGAACAGATTGCGTGGCGTGGAGATGCGCAGGCGGTCGCCGGTGCTCAGCTGTTCGCACAGATGCCGCGAGCCGCCGCGCGACGCATCGGCCAACTTCACGCACAGCAGATAGTGATCACGCACATGCGGCGCACTGGCGATCGAGTATTGGCGAATCAAGCCATCGGGCAGATGCAGGTCCACATGTGCACCGGCTTCGAATGCCGGCAATTCCGTGCCCACCGGCTCCAGCCGGATCGCGCGTTGGCGATGGCCCTGGTCAAAGACGTCGGCGACGCGGACCTCGTGCAGTTGCATGGCGTGCTCCTCGGCCGTCAACGCAGAAAGAAGTCGCTATAGCCCTGACTGCGCAGGCCACGGCGGTAAGCGATCGAACTGCGATCGGCCGGGATATGCACTTCCAGCAGCGGGTCCAGCGGCAGGTATTCGGGGCGCTGCGCCTCCACCATGGCGCGGTCTTCCTCGAACACGCGCAGGTTGAAGGCGTGCACGTCTTCCACCGGCAGATGGGTGTCGAAATTACGCGCGATCGGCACCAGCAGGCGCGTCTTGTGCTTGGACACCGGGCTGGCCGCATTCATGATCACCAAGCGCTTGCCCGGCACCGGGAAGTGGATGGTGAGGGTGGCGGTGAACGGCAGATGCACCTCGAAATGGCGCAGCCACTGGAAGTTGGGGTCCACGTCCGGCAGCGGCATGTCCACCGAATAATTGGCCACCGAGCTCAGGTAATCGGCATTGAAGCCGGTGGGCGTTTCGGTGGTGGTGTAGGCCGGCACTTCGCGCTTGTCCGGCTGGGCAAAGGTCGCGGTGTGCACGAAGGCGAAATGCGCCACGTCGATGAAACCTTCCAGCTGGCGCGCGGCGCTGCCGCCGATATCGAAAGCCGGGCAGACGATCTGCTGAAAGCCTTCCTCGTCCCAGCCGGGCATCGGCGGAATCTGCACCTCGGCCTCGCTCACCCCGGCCGGTTTGGATAGACACACCCAGATCAGCCCGTAGCGCTCGGCCACCGCGTAGGTATGCAGCCGCATCTTGGCGGGGATGTTCTGGCTGGGACTGGCGGGGATGTGATTGCAACGCCCGCCCGCGCCGAAGCGCAGCCCGTGGTAGGCGCAGACCACGCCGCCGCCATCGGCGGTGCCCATGCTCAGCGGCACGCCGCGGTGCGGGCAGACATCGCGCGCGGCCACCAGCTCGCTGCCCAGCCGGTACAGCACCAGCGGCTCGTCCAGCAGGGTGGCCTTGAACGGCGCCTCGCCCACTTCGCTGCTCAGCGCCACCGCGTGCCAATGCTGGGCCAGGCGCTGCCAGTCGGCGGCCTCGAAGGTGCAGTGCAGCGGCAAGGCGGGGACGGCGACATCCATGGGTCCAGTCTCTGGCGTAGGGCGGGAGCGGTGCCGGATTGACTCTAGGAAGCCGGGGGTGTGTTATCAAACATCGATTTTCAGCCAAGCCATTGCAAAAAATGCAACGCCAACCGAGCCCCGCCGCATGCTGACCTTTTCCCGCTTCACCCGTTACTTCATCGAAGTGGCCCGCTGCGGCAGCATCCGCAAGGCCTCCGACGTGCTGCACGTGTCTGCCTCGGCGATCGACCGGCAGATCCTCAAGGCCGAGGAGGAGCTGGGCGCGCAGCTGTTCGAGCGCCTGCCCGGCCGGTTGCGGCTGACTGCCGCCGGCGAGCTGCTGCTGGTGGACGTGCGCGGCTGGGAGAAGGCCTATGCGCGCACCCTGGAGCGCTTCGACGAGCTCAAGGGGCTGCGCCGCGGGCATGTGGAGATCGCCATGATCGATGCGCTCAGCGAGGGCGTGGTGCCGTCGGCGGTGGCGGCGTTGGTGCAGGAGTACCCCGGCATCACCTTCAACCTGTCCACCGCGCGCAACCAGCGGGTGATGGAAATGGTGACCTCGGCCGATGTGGACATCGGCTTGCTGCTGGACCCGGTGAGCAGCGTGGACCTGGAGGTGCGCGCATTCGCCGACATCCCGCTGGGGATTGCCATGCCGGTGGGCCACCCGCTGAGCACCCGCACCGAGCTGCAGCTGAGCGAGACGCTGGAGCACCGCCTGCTGCTGCCGGCCGCCCCGCTGATCGTCGGCGAGCACGCCAAGGTGCTGTACCAACGCCAGCATATCGACGTGAAGCGGCTGACCCACTGCAACGATGTGCGCACCCTGCGTGGCCTGGTGCGCGCCGGCGCGGGTGTGGGTTTGATGTCGTGGCTGGATGCCGCCCCGGATGTGGCGGATGGGCGGTTGGCGTTCGTGCCGTTCCGCCGTCATTTGACCAAGCCGATGACGCTGGCGCTGTGTGTGGCGCCGCAGCGGCAACTTTCGCGCTCCGCGCAACTGGCGATCCAGGCGCTGGCGGCGCGGATTGAAGCGATGGCTGTGCCGGTGGTTGGTTGAACCCCTCTCCCTCTTGGAAGAAGGGAGCAAAGCCCCTCTCCTGCGGGAGAGGGGTTGGGGTGAGGGTCCGGCGGCGAAGCAGTCGGTGCAGCACTTCTGAAGGCGCGTGGCGACGCGTTTGTCACTGCAGGCACTGACAGATGCAGGAGGCGCCATCCGGCGCTGCGCGCCACCTTCTCCCGAGGGAGAAGGGCAGCGCACCCAATTCCCACTCGTTACACTTGCCCGGCTCTCTCCACACGACACCCGCAACATGCAGTTGATCGATATCGGCGCCAACCTCACCCACGACTCCTTCGACCGCGATCGCGACGCGGTACTGCAACGCGCACGCGACGCGGGCGTTGCGCAACTGGTGATCACCGGCGCCAGCCGTGAGCACTCACCACTCGCCCTGCAACTGGCGCAACAACACCCTGGATTTCTCTACGCCACCGCCGGCGTGCACCCGCACCACGCGGTGGAATTCACCGCCGAGTGCGAGGCCGAAATGCGCACGCTGCACGCGCACCCGCAAGTGGTGGCGGTAGGCGAATGCGGGCTGGATTACTTCCGCGATTTCGCCCCGCGCCCGGCGCAGCACAGGGCCTTCGAACGGCAACTGCAATTGGCCGCCGACAACGGCAAACCGTTGTTCCTGCATCAGCGCGATGCGCACGACGACTTCCTCTCGATCATGCGCAGCTTCGATGGCCGCCTGGGCCCGGCGGTGGTGCATTGCTTCACCGGCACGCGCGAAGAGCTGTTCGCGTATCTGGATCGCGATTACTACATCGGCATCACCGGCTGGCTCTGCGATGAGCGCCGCGGTGCGCATCTGCGCGAGCTGGTGCGCAGTATTCCCGCCAATCGCTTGATGATCGAAACCGACGCGCCTTACCTGCTGCCGCGCACGCTCAAGCCGATGCCCAAGGACCGCCGCAACGAGCCGATGTTTCTGTCGCATATCGTGGAAGAACTCGCACGCGATCGTGGTGAGGACGTGGCGCTGACCGCGGCCAATAGCACGGCAGCAGCACGTGCGTTTTTCCGTTTGCCCGCGCCTGCGGTCGCTGCCTGAGTCGAGCGGCGTGGGCGGTCACGCCGCCAGCAATTCCCACCCTTGCGCGTCGCGTAGCCGCAGCCCCGGTTGCGGTGCATCCACGCTGATCCGTAAACCATCGGCCCAGGGTAGCTGCCGCTGTTGCGGAAACCAGCGCCGCCCCTGGTCGACCACGATCAACAGGCCCTGATCGTCACCCAGCGCCACAAAGCCGTCCAGTGCCGGTGCAAACGGGTGCATGCCGAAGTGATTGGCGATGCTGCGGGTGACCGCCTCGACGTTGTTGCTGGGAAGCCCGATCTCGCTCAGGCACAGCAATTCCTCCCCATGAAAATCGCCTTGCCCGGTGGTGGTCTGTTGCAGCGCATTGCGCGCGATCAGTTCCAGCACCGCCCCGTCGGGGCCGGCGAAATACACCGACTGCGACTGCCAGACGCCACCCAGTTCAAACTGCTGACGGCCCTGCGGATCGGCCAGCAGCGTTGCGCGCGCGCCGATCCACTGCGCAGCTGCATCGAAGCGGGACGGCGCCACGTTGAAGGCCAGATGCACACTGCCCACCGGTTGCTGTGCCTGCACGCATTCCAGCATGCTCCAGCCGATACGCAACGCGTTACCGTGCTGCGGCAGCTGCAGCACATCGCGGTAGAACCGCAGGCTGAGATCGGGGTCGAGGCAGGGCAGCAACAGATGGCGAAGATGCATGGCAGGCGCACGTGGCAGAAGGTGCATGCATTGGACGACCTCAATCGTGGTTGAGGTCAAGACGTGTTCAAGCCTGGATGCGGGTAGGAGCGCACTTGTGCGCGACGGGGCGATACCGGGAGAGCCACATCGCGCACGAGTGCGCTCCTACAAAAACCGCGCTGCTTTTACTGCTACCGGCTCAAATCGCTTTCGCTCAAAGCAGCTCCGCCAGTGCCCACAGATGCCGTACCAATGGCGCGGTCTCCAATGCACCGGGCGAGACCGCCAACGCAAGCCGGGCCAGCGGCATTTGTCCTTCGATGTCCAGGTAGCGCACGCCGGGCAGTTGCAGTTGCGCAGTGGAGGCGGGCACCACCGAGACGCCCAATTCGGCGGCGACCAGATTGACGATGGACGACATCTGCGGCGCGTCCTGGGTGATGCGCAAGGTCACGCCGGATGCGCGGCAGGCGGCGAGAATCTCGTCGTAGAGACTCGAACCGAAACTGCGCGGAAACAGGATGAACGGCTCGCCCGCCAGTGCCGCCAACGGCGCGCTGCTGCGTGCAGCCAGGCGATGCGCGGCGGGCACGGCGATCTTCATCGGCTCATCGGCAAAGCGAAGCAGCTGCAGATCGGGCGGCGTACTCAAGCCGTAACGCACAAACGCTGCGTCCAGACGGCCATCTGCCAGTGCCACCAGCAATCCGGCGGTGTTGGTTTCTTCCAGCAGCAACTCGACCTGCGGCCATTGCCGGCGAAAGTCGCGGATCAGATGCGGCACCACCGGGTTGAACGCCGCCGAGGCGGTGAAGCCCAGCCGCAGCCGGCCGGATTCGCCACGCGCCACCCGGCGCGCCGTTTCGGCAGCGCGCTCCACATCGGCGAGCACGCGGCGCACCTCGACCAGGAATGCCTCGCCGGCCGGGGTCAGCTCGGCGCCGCTATGGGTGCGCCGGAACAGCGGCGTGCCCAGATCGCGCTCAAGCGCCTGGATTTGCTGACTCAGCGGTGGCTGGCCGATACCGACGCGCGCTGCTGCCCGAGTGAAGTTGCCTTCTTCGGCAACGGCCAGGAAGTAGCGGAAGTGACGAAGCTCCATGCTATCTGTTCTGCATATGGCAACTGCCAGCATCATATATTGGACAGGGGGTGGCGGCAGGCGAATACTCGCCGTCCCACGTCTCATCATCGCCCCCGTGTCCTGTTCTGATCGCCCCTCCGGCACCTCACCGGATACCGCCGCCGGCGGTGCAACCCAGGCGCCTGCCATCGATGCGCCCGCCAGCGGCCGCATCCGGTTGGCATTGTTTCTGGCCGGCTTTGCCACGTTCTCGCTGTTGTACAGCGTGCAGCCGGTGCTGCCCGAATTTGCGCGCGCCTTCGGCGTGGACGCGGCCACCGCCTCGCTGCCGTTGTCGCTGGCCACTGGCGCGCTGGCGCTGGCGATCTTCTGCGCCGGCGCAGTGTCTGAAAACCTCGGCCGGCGCGGGCTGATGTTCGTGTCGATCGCACTGGCCGCAGTGCTCAACCTGGTCGCTGCGTTCCTTCCGCATTGGGGCGCGTTGGTGTTGGTGCGCACCCTGTCCGGCATTGCGCTGGGCGGGGTGCCGGCGGTGGCGATGGTGTATCTGGGAGAAGAGCTGCCGGCCAACAAGATGGGCGCGGCCACCGGGTTGTATGTGGCCGGCAATGCGTTCGGCGGCATGAGCGGGCGCATCGTGATGAGCGTGCTGACCGATCACTACGACTGGCGCACCGCACTGGCGTTGTTGAGCGTGTTCGACCTGCTGTGCGCGCTGGCGTTCTTCTGGTTGCTGCCACCGTCGCGCAACTTCGTGCGCCGGCACGGCATCAACCTGCGCTTCCATCTGCGCGCCTGGGCCGGGCATCTGCGCGATCGCAATCTGCCGTTCCTGTTTGCGTTGCCGTTTTTGTTGATGGGCGTGTTCGTATGCCTCTACAACTACGCCGGCTTTCGGTTGGGCGGGCCGGAGTTCGGCTTGAGTCAAAGTCAGATCGGGATGATCTTCAGCGCCTATGTGTTCGGCATCGTCAGTTCGTCGGTGGCCGGTGCGGCGTCGGATCGTTTCGGTCGCGGCCCGGTGGTCACCACCGGTATCGTGTTGTGCGTGCTCGGCGTGGCATTGACCCTGGCGCATGTGCTGGCGCTGGTGGTGGGCGGCATCGTGTTGTTGACGATCGGCTTTTTCATCGCGCATTCGGCCGCCAGCGCCTGGGTGAGCCGGCTCGGCGGTGCGCATCGCAGTCATGCGGCGTCGTTGTATCTGCTGGCGTATTACGCAGGCTCCAGCGTGATCGGTGCGCTCGGTGGCTGGTTCTGGCAACACGGTGGCTGGGGCGCGTTGGTGGGCATGTGCCTGGCGTTGCTGGCGCTCGCCTTTGCAGCGGCCTACGTGCTGCGCCAACGCGCCGACGACACGCGGCCTTACGGCCGGTTTGCCCCGCACCCTGCGCGGGGCGAGTGATGCAGATCCACCAACGCGTCTAAGCGCGACTGACAACACGACTGCGCAGCGTTTGTCAGCCGCTCTGAGGCGCCCGCTTGCTGGGTTTGATCTGCGCTGCAGGCGATCGCGTGGTCGCTGTATCCGCCGCACCCTGCGCCAGGGTTTCCAGCAAACGCGCACGCCGCCGTTCCAGATCGGCCAGCTGGCGCTCGATCAGCTGCAGGCGTGCGCGATGCGCCTGCGCGGTTTCCGGGCACATCTGCGCGCCTTCCACCAGGCGCATGCAATCGGGGAAGCCGAGAATGTCGTCCAGGCTGAAGCCGGTGGCAATCAACCGCTGGATCTGCCGCACCTGTGCAACGCAGGTGGCGGGAAACACCCGGTAGCCATTGGCGCTGCGCGAGGAGGTCAGCAGGCCATGCGCGTCGTAGTGGCGAATCGAGCGCACGCTGGCGCCGGTCTGTAGCGCCAGTGCGCCAATGCTCAGCGATGGTTCGGACGATCTCGTCATGCGCCAAGCATACGTTGCACGCAACGCTTGACCCTCACATTGGTGTGAGGCTCCAGGATGGCGGCTCCCATTGTCTGGAACTCACTGCGATGTCTGTTCGCTTCCTCCCTGTCATCGGCATGCTGCCGATGCGCTACGCGCTGGCTTGCCTGCTGCTGGTTTCTTCAACAGCGGCTGCGGCGGGCCCGGCGGTCACCCCTGCTGCCCGCAGCTACACCGTGACCGCGCCCGACGGCGTCACCCTGGCCGTGCAGGAACATGGCGCCACCGATGGTCCGGCGATCGTGTTCGTGCACGGCCTGCTCGGTAGCCGCATCAATTGGGATGCGCAGCTGGCCGATGCACGCCTGCAAGGCTATCGCCTGATCACCTACGACCTGCGTGGGCATGGCTTGTCCGGCAAGCCGATTGCAGCGTCGGCCTATCGGGATGGCATGCGCTGGGCTGACGATCTTGCTGCCGTGTTGAAAGCCGCAAACGCGCGCAACGCCGTGCTGGTGGGCTGGTCGCTGGGCGGCGCGGTGATCACCAACTACCTCACGCGCCACGGCGATGCGGGGCTTGCGGGTGTGGTGTATGTCGATGGCGTGATCGAACTGCGTGCGGAACAGTTGGGCGCGCATCCGGCGGTCTATCGCGATCTGGTCTCCGATGACTTGCGCACGCATCTGCAGGCGGTGCAGGACTTTCTGCGGCTGTGCTTTGCCACTCAACCGCCTGCACCGGTGTTCGACACCTTGCTGGCCAACGCATCGCTGGCCTCATGGGACATGCAGCGTGCCGTGCAGGGCATGTCGATCGATGTCGCCGGCCTGCAGCGCACGCGCCTGCCGGTGCTGCTGATGTACGGTGCACGCGATGCGCTGGTGACCACCGAGCCGACGCTGGCGCGTGCGCGGCAATTGCAGCCGCGTGCGCAGACGCGCGTTTATCCTGATGCCGGACATGCGCCATTTGTGGAAGACAGCGTGCACTTCACTCAGGATCTGCTGCGCTTTGTCGAACAGGCCGAGGCGGCCCACTGACGCCACGTGACGGCATGCCCGATCTGGATTGCCCGCTGCGCTGCCGACAGGCGCGCAGCGGCCATTGGCCGACGCACATCTCGGCACGCCGCTGGCGGCACATGCCGCCAATGGTGGTTACAAGGTTGGCGAGGTGCCGGCAGGCGCAGACCCGGTCGCCGGGTCGTACTGCGGATGGCTCGGGTCCATGCTGCGCGGCAGCGTGGATGTGCCCGGCTGCAGCGCGCTTTCGCGCCAGGCGCGCACCAGCAGATCGCGCAGCATCGCCGCGCCATCGCCGGCGGTGAGATAGACCATCGCGCGGCCGTCGCTGCGGGAGGCATCGTCGAAGGCGCCGGCTTTTTCCAGGCGATACACCTGCTCGACACGGCCGGTACCGGTGTCGAGAAAGCCCAGGATCTGCTCGAACACATCGCCCTGCTGATGCGCCAGGGCCGGCATGCGGCGCAGCAGGTCCTGCGGGGTCAGCGCAATCTTGTCGACATAATCGCTCTCGAACTTGCCGTGCACCTTCGGGTCGGTGCTATAGCCGTTCGGGTTTGGCCCTTGCCAGCCATCGTGATGGATGCTGTCGTGTTGCGGCTGTGCGCCATCGCCGATGTAGTGCGCAAACCAGCTGACGAAGAACGCGCAGGTGCGTTCGAGCTCGCGCGTGTCCTGGCCCTTGGCGCGCAGCGTGCGGATCTGACGGATGGTGGCGACGATGCGCTCGTAACCCTCGGTAGCCGCGTACGGCAGGGTGCCGGCCCAGCGCACATTCATACGCTGCGCCAGTTGCGGGTTGCGCTTGGCGATGCGGCGCTGCTCGTCGTAGAGCGCCAGCACGAAGGCGTAACGCGAACGCGGCGGGTGTTGCATGAAGGAAAATTGCTCGCGGAACCAGCCGTGGTTGGGGTCTTCTTCGATCTTGAGAAACGGCTCGCTTTCGTTGCGCCAGCCATCCGGCAGGGTGGCACCGTCGGCAATCACCTGCGCGTACTGTTTGAGAAAGGCCGGGCCATCGTCGGGCAGGGCCTGCACCGCGGCGCGATTGATCGCGGCATGCGCGCGGTGGCCCCAGGCGGCGGCATTGCCGGAACACGTGGCTGCTGCAATTAGCAGCGCATAGGCAAGACGGGAAAGTGTCATGGCAGTCCTTTTGGCCTGCAGCGCGTACGCCGCGCTGCAGGCGATGCATCGGAAGCGTAAGGCGCTGACATCGAGCGATGCAGCACTCGACGTCAGCGCACTCAGAAGTGGTAAGTCACTACCAGCCGCGAATTGCGCTCGTAGATCGGCCGCCCGTAGATCGGCTCGCGCGTGCCCTGGCCGGAGATGGTGTCGGTGCGCGGGTTGCCTTCGGTCAGCGCAAACGTGTTGGTCAGATTGTCCACCGACAGCTGCACATCCCACGGACCGCTGCGTACCAGGAGATTGGCTGCCAACGTGTCGTAGGCGGCCAGCTCAGTGGTGTTTTCCAGATCGGCGTAGCGCTTGCCCACATAGGCGTAGCGCAACGAGGTTTCCCAATCGAGCCTGCCGGTGGTGAAGAACAGCGTTGGCCCCGCGTTGCCGTACAACTTCGGCTGGCGGTTGGGCATGTTGCCGTCCACATCGACCACGGCGACCGCGCCATTGGCCACCACTTCGGTCAGATCGGACACCTTGGTGTCGTTGTAGGTCAGATTCGCATCGAAACGCAGCCACTGCGTCGGCGTCCACACCGCCGCCAATTCGATACCGGGGTTGGTAACGCTGCCGCGGTAGTCCTTGGACTCGGCCGCGCCGGTCTGCGGGTTTACCGCGCTGGTGCCGATGTTGTACGGGTCGTACTTGGTGTAGAAGGCGGTGGCGAACACGTCCAGCGTGTCGAAGTTGAGCTTGGTGCCGAGCTCGAACTGGTCGGCGGTGGGGATGTTGACGTTGCCTTCGTTGACGCCTTCGCTGGGCGCGCGGTGCGCACGCGAGGCGCGGCCGTAGATGCCGACCATCGGGTTGATGTCGTAGTTGAAACCCGCCGTCCAGTTGGTCACGCCCACGTCCAGCGCGGTATGCGCGCGGGCACCGGTGAACAGGCGTGCGGCATCGTCGGCCAGGGTGTCGGTCATGCCCAGGTTGCCGGTGCTGCGCAGCATGCTCCAGGCGCGATAGCGGTAGCGCTCGTAACGCACGCCGCCTTCCAGACGCAGCTTGTCGGTCACCTGCCAGGTGTCGGCGATGTAGGGCGCCAGCATGCTGGTGTAGGCCTTGCCCTGCGTGCGGTCGGCGCCGTAGATCACCACGCCGTCCTTGGTCACGCCGCCGACCAGGTTGCCGGCCGCGTCGTAGCCGAGCAGGTCGATCGTGCGCGGGTTCTGCCGCATCTCGAACAGATAGCTCTGGTAGCGCGAGTTGTAGGAGCGGGCGTAATAGGCGCCGTAGAGGCCCAACGTGATGTCATGGGTGTCGCCGCCCCAATCGAAGCTGCGATGCAGGCGCAGATCATCGGCAAACGAATCGGCACGCACGTTCATGGCGCGGTACTGGCCCTGGATCACCAGGCCGTCGGTGCTGGCCGGGTCGAAGCGGCTGCCATCGTCGGTGTACGCATAGCCGAGCGAGGTCAGGCCGGGAAATGCTGCGGTGGCGGCAGCGCGGCGGCTGTTGGCATAGGCAGTGGCGTCCTGCGGCGCATTGCTGGAATACAGTGCATCGAAGGTCATGTCCAGGCGATTGACGATGGCCTTGTTGGACAGGCTCCAGCCATTGTCGAAGGCCAGATCCAGGTTGGCACCCAGATGATTGAACTTCATATGGCGGCCATCGGAGAGATCGCGCAACTCGCGCTGCGGCGCGCCGTTGGCATCGCTGGAAATGATGCTGGCGCGTTTGAGTTGCGCGGTGCTCAAGGTGCCGGTGAAGCGGTCGATCAGCGGGTCCAGCGAGCGCGTGGTGTCGCGCGGGTCGTACAACGGGATCGGCATGTAGAACGCGTTCTTGTCGTCCAGATGCTTGGCGGTGAAGGTGATCTTGCCGTTGTCCAGCGTGTGCGTGAGGTTCATGCGGAACTGCCCGCCCTCGTCGGCCGGAAAGCCCACATCGCGGTAGCCGTCGTTGCGCCGCACGAAGCCGCCAGCAGCCAGATACCAATCCTGCGCCAGCTTGCCCGACCAATAACCATCGAGCCGATACAGCCCGGTGTCGCCGACGGTGGTGCGCACTGCGCCTTCGGGCGTGTCGCCGCCCTGGCGGGTGACGAAATTGACGATGGCTGCGGCATTGGAGGCGAAGATCGGCGAGGGCCCGCCGCGCACGGTTTCCACCGATTCGACCATCAAATCCGGGCGCACCAGGCCTTCGGTCTTGTAGAAGTAGCCGTTGTTGTCCGGGTAGGGGCTGATGCCGTCTTCCTGGATCACCGCAAACGAGCCTTCGTCGGGAATGCCGCGGATACGGTAGACGTTCTGCACTTCACCGCCGGTGGACTCGGCATAGATGCCGGGCATCGAGCCGATCAGGCTGGCGAGGTTGAGCGGTGCCAGTTTGTCGATCTGTTCGGCGGTCAGCGCGGTGATCGCATACGAGGCGTCGAATTGATTCTGGGCCTGGCCGGCGCCGGTGACGATCATCCGGTCCAGCGAGAAGATGCCGTCCTCGCTCTTGCGTGTCGCAGGCGTGGAGGGCGCGCCGGTTTCCTGCGCGAATGCGGGTGTGGCCATGCTCAGTGCAAGGACGATGGCGAGCGGACGACGCGACACGGCACGACGCACTCCGGAGCGTGTCCGGATGTGGGTATAGGGCATGGCAAAGAGTGGGGCAGCGGGGGAGTTGCCCACTGTCGCGGCGACATGTTTCCGCAGCGTTGCGTGTGCACCGGATCACGCTAGCTTGGCGGACCCGCATGCCGATCTGTGACGTGTTGCCTTTTTTCAAGCGGTTTCAACCGTGCGCAGCAGGTTTCCGGCTGTGCGTCATTCGGTGCGCATCACCAAGCCAGTCGTCCGCTCCGGTGTCATCGCGTCGGTGCCAAGCTCGGACATCGCAAGCTGCGCCACGCAGCTCCCTTGCCAGCAGCACGGTGAAGGCATCAGGCGCGGTCGGCACCGTCGCGCAGCGCAACAGGCGCGGAGCTGGGACAGAAGACGCTTCCTTGGAATCACCAAGAAGGCCCCCCAGACTAGGTGTCATCCGTCAGTGTGTACATTCGCATTCGTGAGCACCTCCTTGCCGCTGCAAAAAACGCGTAAATCCTCGCAACATGCGCGTTCGCGCGCCACCGTGGAGGTCATCCGCCAGGCCAGCATTCAGGTTTTGGTGGCCGACGGACTGCAGGGTTGCACCACCACGCGGGTGGCCGAGCGCGCCGGTGTGTCGGTGGGCAGCGTGTACCAGTACTACCCGAACCGTCAGGCCACGTTGACCGCCTTGCTGGACTGGCATCTGCAGGCGGCGATCCACGCGGTGGAGCAGGCCTGCGCGCAACACCATGGGTGCACGCTGGCGCAGCAATGCGAGGCGTTGGTGCATGCCTTCGTACAGGCCAAATTGCAGCACGTGGATGTCTCACGCGCGTTGTATGCGATCTCCGAATTGCATGGTGGCGCCGCATTGGGATCGCAGGCGCGCAAGCGCTCGCAGCAGGCATTTGCGGCCGCGCTCGCCACTGCCTCGGATGTGCGCTTCGACGATTGCGAGGCAGTGGCCGAGATCGGCATGGCGGCCATCACCGGGCCGCTGAGAAGCCTGCTGGAAGATGGTGCGCCAGCGGCGCGTGTTGCACCGCTACAGGCGCAACTGGTGCTGTTGCTGCACAGTTATCTCATCGCCACCGGAGTTGCACGATGACTGCGGCACTCGTTCAAGACAGCTACGTGCTGCAAGACTTCATCGAGCGCCATCGGCGCCTGTTCGTGCTCACAGGCGCCGGTTGCAGCACCGATTCGGGCATCCCGGATTACCGCGATCTGCAAGGCGGCTGGAAGCGTCCGCAACCGGTGACCTTCCAGGCTTTCATGGGCGAGCTGTCCACGCGGCAGCGTTATTGGGCGCGCAGTCTGGTCGGCTGGCCGCGCTTCGGGTTGGCGCAACCCAATGCCACCCATCACGCACTTGCCGCGCTGGAAGCGCGTGGCCAACTGGAGCTGCTGCTCACGCAAAATGTGGATCGCCTGCATCAGGCCGCCGGCAGCCAGGCGGTGATCGATCTGCACGGCCGGCTGGATGTGGTGCGCTGCATGGGTTGCGAGCGGCGCATGCCACGCACCGAGTTTCAGGTGTTGCTCGAACAGGCTAACCCCGGTTGGGCCGAGCTGAAGGCCGCGCAGGCCCCCGATGGCGATGCCGATCTGGACGATGTGGCCTTCGACCGTTTTGCGGTGCCGCCATGCCCGGTGTGCGGCGGCGTGCTCAAGCCGGATGTGGTGTTCTTCGGCGAGAACGTGCCGCGCGAGCGCGTGGAGCGCGCGTTTGCGCATCTGCAGGTGGCCGATGCGGTGCTGGTGGTGGGCTCGTCGCTGATGGTGTATTCGGGCTTTCGTTTCGTGCAGACCGCTGCGCGCAACGGCCTGCCGATCGCCGCGCTCAACTTCGGGCGCACCCGTGCGGACGAACTGCTCAGTCTGAAGGTGGAGCAGTCGTGCGCGCAGGCCTTGGCGTTCCTGCATGCGCCGGTCGACCCGCAGCGTACGCGCGGCGTCAATGACGTCAGTGCGCGCTCGGCATGACGCAGTGATCCATCGCAGCGGTTGTGCGCGCGCGCGCGGCGCAGTGCAATGGGCATCCCCGTGTCATGTGTGGATGCCCTCTTGAGCCAGCTGTTCTCCCCCATTCGCTTCGGTCCGCTTGCGCTTGCCAACCGGATCGTCATCGCCCCGATGTGCCAGTACTCCGCACAGGACGGCCGCGCCAGCGACTGGCACCGCATCCATCTGGGCACCTTGTCGCAATCCGGTGCCGGCCTGCTGATTCTGGAAGCGGCCGCAGTGCAGCCGCAGGGGCGCATCTCTTACGCCGATCTGGGCTTGTACGACGACGCCACCGAGCAGGCATTGGATGAAGTGCTGCAATCGGTACGGCGCTGGTCGCCGATGCCGATCGGCATTCAATTGGCGCATGCCGGGCGCAAGGCCTCCACCGATCTGCCGTGGAAAGGTGGCGAGGCGATTGCGCCGGATCACACGCATGGTTGGCAGACCGTGTCCGCATCGGCGCTGGCGTTTCGCGAGGGCCAGCCGTTGCCGCAGGCGCTGGACGAGGCCGGTATCGATGCGGTGGTCGATGCATTTGTCACCTCGGCACAGAGCGCCGAACGCCTCGGCCTTGAGTTGATCGAGCTGCACGCCGCGCATGGCTATCTGATGCATCAGTTCCTGTCGCCGCTGAGCAATCGGCGCAGCGATGCGTATGGCGGTTCGTTGGACAACCGCATGCGGTTGACCCTGCGCATCTTCGATGCGGTGCGTGCGGCGGTGTCGGACAAGATCGCTATCGGCGTGCGGATTTCTGCCACCGATTGGGTGGAAGGCGGTTGGGATCTTGCGCAGAGCATTGCCTTGTCCAAGGCGCTGGATGCACGCGGTGCGCATTACATCCATGTCTCCAGCGGCGGGCTGGATCCGCGCCAGCAGATTCCGGTGCAGGCGGGCTATCAGATTCCGTTTGCGCAGCAGATCAAGGCGCAGGTCGACACGCCGGTGATCGGCGTGGGCCTGATCACCGAGCCGGCGCAGGCCGAGGCGATTGTGCAAGACGGGCAAGCCGATGCCATCGCATTGGCGCGCGGCATTCTGTACGACCCGCGCTGGCCGTGGCATGCGGCCGCTGCACTCGGTGCCTCGGTCACGCCCGCGCCGCAATATTTGCGCTGCGAGCCACGTGAGGCGCGCGGCGTGTTCGCCAGCTGATTTACGCTGGTGGTGGTAAAGAAGCAGAGCGGGCCGGTGTCTTGATCGCCGCTCTTGACGCAAGATCGCATAAGGAAAACAGATGCCGATAGGATTTCTGGGCTTGGGCACGATGGGCCTGCCGATGGCACACAACCTGATGCGCGGCGGGTTCGAGCTGAGTGTGTGGAATCGCTCGCCCGAGCGCGCGCAGTCGCTGCGGCAGGCCGGTGCAACGGTGGTGGACGCACCACGCGACGCTGCACACGGCCCGCTGTTGTTCTCGATGCTGGCCGACGACAACGCGGTGCGTGAAACCCTACTGGAACGCGGTGTGCTGGATGCGCTGCCGGCCGGCAGCGTGCACGTCAACATGGCCACCATCTCGGTGGCATTGGCGCACGAGCTGACCGCCCTGCATGCCGAGCGCGGCGTGGCCTACGTGGCCGCACCAGTACTCGGCCGCGTCGATGTGGCCGAAGCCGGCAAGCTCAACATCCTGGCCGCTGGCGACGAGGCAGCATTGGCGCGCGTGCAGCCGATGTTCGATGTGCTCGGCCAACGCACCTGGGAGATCGGCCACACTCCTGAGCAGGCCAATGCGGTCAAGCTGGCGGCCAACTTCTGCCTGGCCAGCGCGATCGGCGCCATGGCCGAGGCCAGCGCGCTGGCACGCGGCCACGGCGTGGAGGCCACCCAGTTCCTGGGCATGCTCACCAGCACCTTGTTCGCCGCGCCCGCGTATCAGGGCTACGGCCGCTTGATCATGCAGCGCGAGTACCTGCCGGCCGGCTTCACCGCCACGCTGGGCCGCAAGGATGTGGATCTGGCGATCCAGGCCGGCGCCGACAAGCAGGTGCCGATGCCGCTGGGCGAGTTGCTGCGCGCCGGCCTGGACGAGGCGATCGCCCATGGCGACGGCAACGCCGACTGGGCGGTGCTGGCAGAGGTGTCGGCGCGCCGGGCAGGGCAGGTGGCCTGATCGCAGCGCCAGGGCGCAAGTGGGTTGCGCGCATCGCGCTTCGCTTGAAGGCGATGCGCGATGCATCTTGCTCACCCCAACATGCAGCAGACCTTCTAAAATGCCGGCTCGTTATAGCCGCCGCTCCAGGGAGGATGCGATGCGACACCTGCATATCACGCTCGGTTCGACCGAGCGCACACCGCGCGCACTTGCCTGCGCCGGTGCTACACGATGACCGCCGCACCGGTCGTCGACCACGGCCCGGTAGGCCCGGACCATCCCGAGCATCCGGACCATTATCTGTTCGCGCAGATCCGCGAAGCGGTGGCGGTGCTCGATGCCGAGTTGAACAAACCCACCGACGAGGCCAGCGTGCGCATGGCCGCGCGCTTGTTGCCGCTGGCCAAACAGCACGGCTTCGATCAGGTGGACTACGTGGTGCTCAGCCGGCATGTGGGCGAAGTGGGCGAGAACGTGTTCCTGGTGCGTGGCGAGCTCTCCGACCCCGCGCATCTGCGCGCGCACATCACCACGCACGAAGCGATGGAAACCTCGGTGGAGGCATCGATGGCGCAACTGGACGAGATCAATCGGCGGCTGATGCTGCGCCTGCCGCCGCGTTGAGTCGGATGGAAAAGTTACGGGCGCAAGCACCGCGCCCGCAGCTGCGCGCATTGGCTATCATTGTGTAGATGCGCTCCGACTACATCCTTACCCTGTCCTGTCCCGACCGTACCGGCATCGTCTATCGCGTGACCGGGCTATTGTTCGATCTGGCCTGCAACATTCTCGACGCACAGCAGTTCGGCGACGACGAAAGCGGCCGCTTCTTTCTGCGCGTGCACTTCAACAAGCCGCAGGCCACCGAGATCGCCGGTCTGGAGCGGCGCTTCGCGCTGCTGGCCGACGAGTTCCAGATGCAGTGGCAATTGCACGACGCGCGTCGTCGTGCGCGCTTGCTGGTGCTGGTGAGCAAGCAGGGGCATTGCCTCAACGATCTGCTGTTCCGCATGCATAGCCGGCAACTGCCGGTGGACATCGCCGCGGTGGTCTCCAACCACGCCGACTTCGCGCCGCTGGCGGCCTCCTACGGCATTGCCTTCCACCATCTGCCGGTAACGGCAGACACGCGCGCTGCACAGGAAGCGCAGCTGCTCGCACTGGTCGAGACCTTGCAGATCGATCTGGTGGTGTTGGCGCGCTACATGCAGATTCTTTCGCCGGAACTGTGCCGCGCATTGGCTGGGCGCGCGATCAATATCCATCACAGCTTTTTGCCCAGCTTCAAGGGCGCGCAGCCGTACCACCAGGCGCACGCGCGCGGGGTCAAGATCATCGGCGCCACCGCGCATTACGTCACCGAAGACCTGGACGAAGGCCCGATCATCGAACAGGACGTGGCGCGCGTGGATCACGCGATGACGCCGCGCGATCTGGTGCGGCTGGGCAGCGATACCGAATCGCTGGTACTTGCGCGTGCGGTGCGCCGTCATGTCGAACATCGCGTGGTGCTCAATGGCCATCGCACGGTGGTGTTTCGCTAGCGGTTCACGCGTCGCATCCCATCGGCCAGGGACGATTGCAGCAAGCGTGGTGGAGCAGTGGTCATGCCACGTTTCAACCAGCGAGCACCGGCTTGGCGACCCCGTTGCCGTTTCTGTTCGCCGCTCCTATTGGAATTGTTTGCATGTCGCTTGCACCTATCTCCAGCGTTCGCGCGCAACAACACGCCACGCGCGCGGCGTTCTTCATTCCCGGCTTTGCTGCGGCCATCTGGGCGGTGCTGGTGCCGTTCGCAAAGGCCAGAACCGGCGTGGACGATGGCGCGCTCGGGTTGATCCTGCTGTGCCTGGGCGCAGGCTCGTTCCTGGCGATGCCGTTGGCCGGCGCCCTGTCGGCGCGCTTCGGCTTTCGCACGGTGATGGCGGTGACGGCTGCATTGATCTGCATCAGCCTGCCGTTTCTGGCCGTTGTCGCCAACCCGTGGATGCTGGGCGCGGTGCTGTTCGTGTTCGGCGCCGGCGTGGGCGCGATGGATTGCGCGATGAACATGCAGGCGGTGGTGGTCGAACGCGATGCCGGGCGCGCGATGATGTCCGGATTCCATGCGTTTTTCAGCATCGGCGGCTTTGTCGGTGCCGGTGCGATGACGCTGCTGTTGTCGGCGCGCATTGGTCCGCTGAGCGCTGCGATCGCCGGTGTGATTGCCATGCTGCTTGTCGGTGCACTGTCCGTTCGGCATTGGCGTGCCGAGCGCATCTCCCAGCAGGGGCCGTTGCTCGCGTTACCCAAGGGTATCCTGCTGTTTATCGGCATTCTGGCGTTTGTGGTGTTTCTGGCCGAGGGCACCATTCTGGACTGGAGCTCGGTGTTCCTGGCCGATGTGCACCAGGTCAACCCGAGCACCGCCGGCCTGGGCTATGTGGCGTTTGCACTGACCATGACGGTGACCCGTCTGTTGGGCGACTCGGTGGTGGAGCGGCTGGGGCGCATCCGTTCGATCGTGATTGGCGCGCTGCTGGCCAGCGCGGGGTTTTTGGTGCTCACGCTGGTGAGCCCGTGGCAGGCCTCGTTGGCCGGTTACGTGTTGGTGGGGCTGGGGTGCGCCAATATCGTGCCGGCCCTGTTCTCGCTGGCCGGCAACCAGACGCACATGCCGGAGAGCATCGCCATCACTGCAGTCACCACATTGGGCTACGCCGGCATTCTGGCCGGGCCGGCATTGATCGGCTTCGCCGCCCACGGCATCGGCCTGGTCGGTGCCTTGATCGGCGTTGCGGTGTTGATGGTGGGCGTGGCGGTGTCGACGCGGTGGTTGAAGGTGTGAGTGTTGGGCGTCATCCGCCTGTCGTCGGTGGGTTATCGGTAAAGCGTCGCGCGCGGGCGCGCTCCTACCAAGGGCGGAGCGGGGATTACGCCTCGGTGGGTAAATATTCGAAGCGGTAGCCCACGCCGTACACCGAGCGCACCCACTCTTCGCCGCCCACATCGGCCAGTTTGCGGCGCAGGTTCTTGATGTGGCTGTCCACGGTGCGGTCGGTGACGATGCGGTGGTCCACATACACGCGGTCCATCAGCTGTTCGCGCGAATACACGCGGCCCGGCGATGCGGAGAGCGTACGCAGCAGGCGAAATTCGACCTGCGTGAGATCCAGGTCGCGTCCGGCCACGCTGGCCCGGCAGGCGGCGTCATCGATGACCAGGCCGTGCGTCGGCTCGCTGTTGGGGTCATGCCGTTGCCGGCGCAGCACCGCGCGTACGCGCGCGATCACCTCGCGCGGGCTGAAGGGTTTGCAGATGTAATCGTCGGCGCCGATCTCCAAGCCGAGCAGGCGGTCGATCTCTTCGGCGCGCGCAGTCACCATGATCACCGGTACCGCGCTGAGGCTGCGCAGTTCGCGGCAGATGTCCAGGCCATCGCGATTTGGCAGCATCAGATCCAGCAACAGCAGATCCGGCGACTGCGCACGGAACGCCGCGATCGCCTGCGCGCCATCGGCTACCCAATGATGCGAATAGCCGGCCGCGTGCAGATACTCGCCCAGCACCGCGGCCAGTCGCGGTTCGTCTTCGATGATGAGCACATGTGCGGCCGGTGCGGTCTGGGTGTCCATTACGCCTCCAATGCCGGCAGCTGCAGCGTTACGCGCAGGCCGCCCAACGGTGAGGCGGTCGCGTGGATCTCGCCATCGTGCGCGCCGACGATATTGCGGCAGATCGCCAGACCCAGCCCGCTGCCACCGCTGGCGCGATTGCGTGACCCTTCCACGCGATAGAAGCGCTCGAACAGGCGATCCAGCTTGTCTGCCGGCACACCGGGCGCGCTGTCTTCCACCACGATGTCCACTGCATGTCCGCGTCGTGCGCAGTGCACAACGAGTTGGCCGCCGGCATCGGTATAGCGCAACGAATTTTCCAGCAGATTGGAGAGCAACTGCTGCAGGCGGCGCTCATCGCCGTTGACATGCAGCGGCGCATCGATGCCGTCGGCGCGTAGCGTGAGCCCGGCTGCAGCGATGCGCGTCTGCATGCCGGCCAGTGTGGATTGCAACACCACACTCAGATCGATTGGCGCGCGCCGATACGCCAACGCGCCCACATCGGTCAGCGAGAGGTCGTAGAGATCTTCGATCAGCTTGCCGAGCTGGCCGACCTCCTGATGCAACGAGCTCAGCGACTCACGCGTCATCGGCCGGATACCGTCCTGCAGCGCTTCCAGTTCGGCGCGCAGTATCGCCAGTGGCGTGCGCAGTTCGTGCGAGACATCGGCCATGAAATCGCGGCGCGCGCGCTCGTTGTTGTCCAGTGCCTGCGCCAGCCGGTTGAAGTCGCGCGCGAGCTGGTCGAGTTCATCGCGCATGCCCGCGTCCAATCGCGTGCCGTAGTCGCCGGCGGCCAGGCGATGGGTTGCCACGGTCAAACCACGCAGGCGGCGCAGCAAGGTGCGCGACAACAACCACCCAAACAGCGCAGCGACACCGATCGATGCCGCGCCCACTGTCCACCACACACGTTGCTGGGCTTGAAAGAAGCGTGCGTCGTTGGCGGTCAGCACCTTCTCGAACGGCAGCATGCCCATCCAGCCCACCGTCTGCCCGCGCACCACGACCGGGCGCAGCGTGTCGGTGCGGCTGACATCGGGGTTGCCGATGATCACGCGGTAATCGCGATCCAGCAGCGCGAAGCGAAACACCGCGCCGGTCTGATCGGAGATCGGCGGCGCGCGCGGTGGCAGATTCTGCGCCAGCTCCGGGCGCATCAGCACGAACCAGGCATCGGGATTGTCGCGGATGAAGTTCCAGTCGCCATGCTTGGCGTAATCGGCCTGCACGCGCGGCAACACTTCCATCATCCGCTCGATGCCTTGCTCGCTGAGATAGTCGAGAAACTGCTTTCTGAGCAACAGCTGCCCGGCCAGACCATTGATCAGCAGCACTGCGATGCACGCGCTCAGGATGGCGAGAAAGAGTTTGGCGGTGATTCCGAGTTTCATCGACGTTGGGAAAACCTTGTTGCGAATGAGGTCACGCACGTTCGCTTGCTGAAATGACTGCCTGCATTGAATGGCGACTGCAGCAGCGTCGACTGCAGACGCCAAGTGCGCTGCCTGTCTTGCACACCCGTATTGGGACTTCATTAAACCCCGAAAGCAAGCGCCTGCTGTCTGTCAACGCAAATCTTCAAATTTGCTCCATATTCGCAGCGTAGCGTGCGCATCCTCCGATCATTCCCGAGTGCGCCGCATGCGTTCCGTCGCTTCTTCCCGTTCTGCCGTGGTACCGCGCCAATGGCTGCTGGCCGCCATGATCACCGCCGCGCTGGCGGCCTGTTCGCCTGCGCAAGCGCCGCAGCAGCGGCAAGTGGAAGTGGGCGTGCAACGCGTGGACGTGCAGCGCCTGGCGCTGGACCAGACCCTGCCCGGCCGCACCGTTGCCTATCAAAGCGCGCAGGTGCGCCCGCAGGTGGGCGGTATCCTGCGCAAGCGGCTGTTTACCGAAGGCGAGCAGGTGCAGGCCGGGCAGGTGCTGTATCAGATCGAACCGGCCGCGTTCCAGGCCGCGTATGCCTCCGCGCAGGGCGAGCTGGCGCAGGCGCAAGCGGCAGTGCTCTCGGCCAAGCCCAAGGCGCAGCGGTATCAGACGCTGGTCAAGCTGGATGCTGTGAGTCAGCAGGATGGCGATGATGCGATTGCCACGTTGCGTCAGAACGAGGCCGCGGTGACCGCCGCAAAGGCCGCGTTGCAGTCCGCAAAACTCAATCTGGATTTCACCCGCATCACCGCGCCGATCAGCGGCCGTATCGGCACCTCGAGCTTTACCCCGGGCGCACTGGTCACTGCCGACCAGACCGATGTGCTGACCACCATCAACCAGCTCGACCCGATCTATGTAGACGTCAGCCAATCCAGCGCGCAGTTGCTGCAGTTGCGCCGCAAGCTCGATGCCGGCCAGGTCAAGGCGGTGGACGGCAAGGCCGAGGTCAAGCTGCTGCTGGAAGACGGCAGCGCCTACGCGCGTACCGGCACGCTGGAAGTGGTGGACACCGCGGTGGATGCCACCACCGGCACGGTCAAACTGCGTGCGGTGATTCCAAATCCGGACCATCTGCTATTGCCCGGCATGTATGTCAAGGCGGTGCTGTCGATGGCCGTCAACGAGCAGGCGATCCTGGTGCCGCAGCAGGCCGTCACCCGCAACAGCAAGGGCGAGGCGGTGGCGATGGTGGTCGGTGCCGATGGCAAGGTAGCCCAGCGCGTGCTCAAGACCGGCGATGCAGTGGGCGACCGCTGGGTGGTCAGTGAAGGATTGTCTGCAGGCGAGAGCGTGATCGTGCAGGGCCTGCAGAAAATTCAGGTCGGCATGCCGGTGAAGACGCGCGAAGTAAAGGCCGCTGCGGCCACGCCAGCTGCAGCGGCACCGGTTGCACCCACAACGGTGACGCCGAGTGCACCCGCCGCAACTACGCCCAATGCCAAGCCAACGCCCGCAGCGCCGGCCAGCGCCACGCCCAAGGCCGACTGAGGAACTCTTATGGCTCGTTTCTTTATCGACCGCCCCATCTTCGCGTGGGTCATCGCCATCGTCATCACGCTGGCCGGCGCGATCTCGATCTTTTCGCTGCCGCTGGAGCAATACCCGGACATCGCACCGCCCTCGGTGACGGTCAGCGCCACCTATACCGGCGCCTCTGCAGAGACCGTGCAGAACTCGGTCACGCAGATCCTCGAGCAGCAGATGACCGGTCTGGACAATCTGCTCTACATGTCCTCCAGCAGCAGCTCGGCGGGCACCGCGCAACTCACGCTCACCTTCGACTCCGGCACCGACCCGGATACCGCGCAGGTGCAGGTGCAAAACAAGGTGTCGCAAGGCGAGGCGTTGCTGCCCGACGAGGTCAAGACCAACGGCATCACCGTGACCAAGTCGGCCAGCGGCAGCATGTTCATGGTGCTGGCCTTCACCTCCGAAGACGGCAGCATGGACAGCACCGACATCGGCGACTACATGGTGTCCACGTTGCAGGACCCGATCAGCCGCCTCAATGGCATCGGCAGCGTCAACGTGTTCGGCGCCGAATACGCGATGCGGGTGTGGCTGGATCCTGAAAAACTGCACACCTACGCGTTGATGCCATCGGATGTGAGCACGGCCATCGCCGCACAGAATGCCGATGTGTCCTCCGGCGCGCTGGGCGCATTGCCGGCGCTGCAAGGCCAGCAGTTGAACGCCACGGTAACCTCGCGCAGCAAGCTGCGCACGCCGGCGCAGTTCGAGAACATCGTGCTCAAGTCCGATGCCAGCGGCGCCACCGTGTACCTGCGCGATGTCGCGCGGGTGGAGCTGGGTTCGGAATCCTACGGTTCCAGTTCCAAGTTCAACGGCAAGGCCGCTTCGGGCATGGGCCTGCAGCTGGCGACCGGCGCCAATGCGCTGGACGCCGCCAAACTGGTGGAAGCCAAGCTCGACGCGCTCAAGCCGTACTTCCCGGCCGGGCTGAAATACGAGGTCGCCTACGACACCACACCGTTCGTGCGCATCTCCATCGAGGAAGTGGTCAAGACCCTGATCGAAGCGATCGTGCTGGTGGTCGTGGTGATGTATCTGTTTTTGCAGAACTGGCGCGCCACGCTGGTGCCGGTGATCGCGGTGCCGGTGGTGTTAATGGGCACCTTCGGCGTGTTGTCGCTGCTGGGCTTTTCGATCAACACGCTGACCATGTTCGCGATGGTGCTGGCGATCGGCTTGTTGGTCGACGATGCCATCGTGGTGGTGGAAAACGTCGAGCGGCTGATGGCCGAGCAAGGCATGTCGCCGCGCGAAGCCACGCATACCTCGATGGGCCAGATCACCGGCGCGCTGGTTGGTATCGCGCTGGTGCTCACGGCGGTGTTTCTGCCGATGGCCTTCTTCGGCGGTGCTACCGGCGAGATCTATCGGCAGTTCTCGGTGACGATTGCCGCGGCGATGATCCTGTCGTTGGTAGTCGCACTGACCTTGAGCCCTGCGCTATGTGCCACCTTGCTCAAGCCCATCGACAAGGGCGGCCATGTCTCGCGCAAGGGCGTGCTGGGCAGGTTCTTCACCTGGTTCAACACACGCTTCGATCGCGGCACCGAGAGTTACGGGCGCGGTGTGGAGCGCATCGTCAGCCATCGCAAGCTGGGCTCGCTGATCTATGTGGTGCTGCTGGTGCTGCTGGGCCTGCTGTTTTGGCGCCTGCCCAGCGCGTTCCTGCCAGAGGAAGACCAGGGCATGCTGATGGTGATGTTCAGCGCACCGGCCGGCGCCACCCAGCAACGCACCCAGCAGTCGATCGACCAGGCCACCCAGTTCATCCTCAAGCAACCGGAAGTGCAGGGCATCATGACCATCTCCGGCTTCAGCCTGGCCGGTAGCAGCCAGAACTCGGGCATGGGCTTTATCCGTCTGAAGGACTGGGCCGACCGCGACGGCTCGGCGCAGGAAGTGGCGCAACGCATCACCGGCGCGATGATGATGACGCTGCCGGATGCGCAGGTGTTTGCGTTGACGCCACCGGCCATCAACGGGCTGGGCACCAGCTCCGGTTTCACCCTGCAGTTGCAGGATGCCGCCGGCAACGGCCACGAGGCTTTGGTGGAAGCACGCAAGCAATTGCTGCAGCTGGCCAACGGCAATCAGAACCTGAGTGCAGTGCGCTTCAACGGGCTGGACGATGCGCCCACCTACCGCGTGCAGATCGACGATGCCAAGGCCGGTGCGTTGGGCGTGGCCGCCGCCGACATCAACACCACCTTGTCCACGGTGATGGGCGGGCGTTACGTCAACGACTTCCTCAACAACAACCGGGTCAAGCGTGTGTACGTGCAGGGCGAAGCATCCGCACGCATGTTGCCCAGCGATATCGACCGCTGGTACGTGCGCAACAGCGATGCCGCCATGGTGCCGTTCTCGGCGTTCGCCAGCAGTGCGTGGGCCTACGCACCGCAGGTGCTGACGCGCTTCAATGGCAGTGAATCGATGGAAATCACCGGCAGTGCTGCACCGGGCATCAGCTCGGGCGATGCGATGACGGCGGTGGCCGGCGAGGTCGATGGCATGGGCAAGGGCGTGGGCTACGCCTGGTCGGGCATGTCGTATCAGGAGCAGGCCGCCGGCACCCAGACCTGGATGTTGTATGCGGTATCCCTGGTGTTCGTGTTCCTGTGCCTGGCCGCGTTGTACGAGAGTTGGTCGATCCCGATCTCGGTGATGCTGGCGGTGCCGGTAGGCATCGTCGGCGCGCTGCTGGCGACCTGGATGCGCGATTTGTCCAACGACATCTACTTCCAGGTGGGCTTGCTGGCGACGATGGGCCTGGCCGCCAAGAACGGCATCCTGATCGTGGAATTTGCCAAGGAACTGGAAGAAAAAGGCCAGCCGTTGATCGAAGCCACCTTGCATGCCGCACGCATGCGCTTGCGGCCGATCCTGATGACCTCGTTGGCCTTCATGCTCGGCGTGCTGCCGATGGTGATCAGCAGCGGCGCCGGCTCCGGTGGGCGTCATTCGCTGGGTACCGGCGTGCTCGGCGGCACCCTGGCCTCCACGGTGCTGGGCATCTTCTTCGTGCCGCTGTTCTACGTGATGGTGCGCAGCCTGTTTCCGGGTAAAGCCGCCGATCACTCCACCGTCGTCCGTACGTCCGAGGTGACTCCGTGAAGCGCAACCTGTCCGTAAGTCTGGCGGTAGCCTGTGCCATCGCATTGAGTGGCTGCGTCAGCATGGCGCCGCGTTATGCACGCCCGGATGCGCCGGTGCCCAGTGTGGTCGGCGACACCGGCAGCGCGGACAGCATTACGTCCAATGCAGCTGCGCTGGATTGGCGGCACGTGCTGGTCGACCCACGCCTGCAGCAAGTAGTCGCACTGGCGCTGGACAACAATCGCGATCTGCGCGTGGCGGTGCTCAACATCGAACAGGCGCGGGCGCAGTACCGCATTCAACGTGCGGACCTGTTCCCGGCGGTGGATGTCACTGTCTCGCACAGTGCGCAACGTGCTGCGGCAGCGACCAGTTTTACCGGTGCGCCGCAGATCATCCGCAGCGCTACCGGGCAAGTGGGCATCACCAGTTGGGAGCTGGATCTGTTCGGGCGCATCCGCAGCCTCAAGAACGAGGCGCTGGAAACCTATCTCGCCAGCGAGCAGACCCAACGCAGCACGCGCCTGAGCCTGGTGGCCGAAGTGGCCAGCGGCTGGCTCACCGTGGCTGCCGATCAGCAGCGGCTGGCGCTTGCGCAGCAAACGCTGGAGAGCCAGCGCAAGACGCTACGCCTGACCGAGTTGCAACACGATAACGGCATTGTCTCCGGGTTGGATCTGGCCCAGATCCAGACCAGTGTGGAAAGTGCGCGCGCCGACGTGGCCAGTTTCACCACCCAGCTGGCGCAGTCGCGCAATGCCTTGAATCTGGTCGCCGGCACACAGGTGCCAGTGGCGTTGCTCCCGGCTGCCGATGCGATCGATACCGGTGTGGCATTGGCACCGCTACCGGCCCAGCTGGAATCGCGCGTGCTGCTGCAGCGCCCGGACGTGTTGTCGGCCGAGCACACGCTCAAGGCCGCCAATGCCGATATCGGCGCCGCCCGCGCCGCGTTCTTCCCCACCATCTCGCTCACCGGCAACGTCGGGCGCGGCAGCGATGCCTTGTCCAGCCTGTTCGAGGGCGACCACACTTGGTCGTTCTCGCCCAGCGTCAGCGTGCCGATCTTCCGTGCCGGCGCCTTGAAGGCCGAACTGGACGTCGCCAAGTTGCAGAAAGACATCACCATCGCGCAGTACGAACTGGCGATCCAGACTGCCTTCAGCGAAGTGGCCGATGCACTAGCCGAACGCACACAACTGGACGAGCGCATGGACGCGCAGCGCGCCCTGGTGGATGCCGCACAACGCGGCTTCACCCTCTCGGATGCGCGCTACCGCAATGGCGTGGACAGTTATCTGGTGGCGCTGGACGCGCAACGCACGCTCTATAGCGCGCAACAGACCTTGATCAGCTTGCGACTGACCGAGGCGAGCAATCGGGTGAGCTTGTACAAGGTGCTCGGCGGTGGCGCCGATGCGCAGTCGCAACCGTTGGCGCAACAGTAGTCCTGCATGGATGCGCTTGCGTCGGTGAGTCGAGTGCGCGGCGCCCTCACCGCTTGCGGGACACGCCGTAAACTCGTCCCTGGGGCTCGGTGGCGGCATCCATGCCGCCACACGGTCCCGCAAGCGGCGAGGACACCGCACCAGAGAGTTTGTAGGTTGCTTGGAAAAGAGCTACGTGCACCGACCATCTCGACTGGTCCTTGTCCGCCCACCGTCGCGGGACCTTACGCGGCATGGATGCCGCGTAAGAGCTTACAAGGACGTACTTGCAGCGTGTCCCGCGATGGTGGGCGGGCAAGGGCCCTGCAGCAAACCCGCAAATCATCCGCTCTAAAACCCACGCACCCACACCGTTCAATCACCTTTCAAGACAACCAAAGCCCCTCTCCCCTCGGGAGAGGGGTTGGGGCGAGGGTACGGAGCGAAGCCACACGAGAGTGAGATGAGAATTGAGAGGATTCGCCCGTACCCTCATCCGCCCCTGCGGGGCACCTTCTCCCGGCGGGAGAAGGGATCAAGCACCCTTTGGGACCTCGTTACCTTCAAGGGGAGGAGGAATCAAATTTGGTGAACGTAGGAGTTGTGTCGGCCGCCAACACGCTACGTGTTCCCCCGCATGCCGCGATGGCGACGCAGACGCCGGCCATCGCATTGCACACCGCTACAACCGCATCACTTCGCTGCGTTGGCGTTCATCACCGCATTGCGGCTGGCAGCCAGATACTGCGCCGGATCGCGCATGCCGGTGGTGTGGCATTGCCCCGTGGTGTGGCCGCGATTGACGCCGCCCGGCAGCTGCGCGTTGACCTGCTCCACCGTGCCATCTTCCGGGTCGTTCAACACAAGATCCGAGGCCGCGTTGCAGTAGTCGTTGGTGTACCAGTTGGTCTTGGCGAACGAGGTCGTGTAGTAGTTGACCTTGGCCCGCGCATCGGCCGGAATGCCGGCCAGCCACGCCTTCGCGCCGTCGTAGGTCATGTCGGTATTGGTGCCGCAACCCACCCCGAACCACGAACCCACCGCCGCCAGAATGCCCGACAGGTCGGTGCCCTGATACGGCGTGCCCACCGACTGCATCACCCGCCCACCGCTGGCGTTATCCAGCCCGCTCCAGTAGTAGGTATACAGATGCAGCGCGGCCATGCCGCCCTGGCTGTGCGCCACCGTGGCGAACGAAGACCACTGGCTGGCGAACTGCGCCAACCGCTGCGCGAACTGGTCGTTGCTGCGGTTTTGTTTGGCATCGATAAACGACGAGGCATTGGTGAATTGCGCCTGCGGCCACACGCCGTTGGAGCAATAGCCGTGCACCAGCACCAGTTGCGAGCCGGCGGCCTGCGGCTGCGCCATTGCACTGGCACTGGCCAACGCAGTCGGACGCGGCCCCATACGCATGCTTTCGTCGATCGCACCGGCAGACCGCGCGATGCTGGCACGCCGTAACGCGGGCAGCTGCAACGGCAGCGTGTCGGCCTGCACCAGCGGGATGTAATGGTCCGGATCTTCGATACGCAGCCCACGCACGCTAAACGGCGCACGCGCACCGGCACGTGCAATCCAGCGTTCGTCCAGGCTCAATGGCAGCTGGCCTTGTTGCAGCGTCAGCATGCCGCCGATCCACGCCACCGGCACCTCCTTGCCTTTGGCATCGGTGCCCCACACCTGGCCGAACACGCGGTAGTGCGACGGCGCCTTGCCGCGCGCGGCAATGGGTAAGCCAATGTTGAGCCGCGTGCCATCGGCAGCACGTGCGCTCAGTGCATTGCCAAGCAGACGCAACGAGGTATCCAGCACCGGCAACACATGCTCGCTGGTGCGCACGAACGGCTGCCCGGCCTGGTCGTGACCACGCACGATCACCTGTGCGATCCAGGTGCCCTCACTACTCGGTTGAAATGTACCGCCATACACGCCATCGCCGGCTGCGCCATCGTCGTGTTGCCCGTCATCGGCCATCGGCAGCGTGCGGATGCCGCCTTGCGGATCGATCACACGCAGGCTGGCTGTCTCGATCTGCCCAGCCTGCGCGGCAAGCAAGGTCGCCCCGCGCGCATCGTTGCCGCTGAGCAGCGCATTGAGCGTCAGCGATTGACCCACCTGCTGGCGACGATTGCGCGCATACGAAGCCAACTGCGTGCGTGCATCGCCTTCCATCAAGACATAGCCGCGTTGCGCCACCGGCGATGCCGATTGCAGGGTCAGCGACCATGCACCGTTCTGCGCGGATTCCACTGCGTAACGCATGCCGCTGGTGCCACTCTCTGCGCTGCCCAGCAATGTGCGTTGTGCCTGCAGTTGCGGTGCAACGGCAGCGGCACGCGCGCCGGCAACGCGTGGTGCAGTCACTGCCGCATCCCACAGCTGATCGCCGGCCAACACCATGAAACGCAGGTGGCCGTTTTCCACCGGCAAGGTGCCTTGCCAACGCGCCGATTTACCGGCCGGCGTCAATTCCACCGGTAGTAACGCGCTCTTGGACAGAATCGCCGACTCGGCCGGATCGGGTGCGCGCATCTGCGCGAACTCCTCCGGTGGGCCAGCCAGTTGTTTGGGCTGCAGCTCCGCCGCCGCAAGCGGCAGGGACACAAGCGAGAGGCTGCATAGTAACGACAATAGCGACGGCTTCGGCATGGCGACATCTCTCCTTGAACGTTGCGAAGCAATGCCGCTGCGCATGGCAACGACACCGGATGCAGCGCCCCCTCGCCGCGATTCGCCGATGGTTATACCGCGCGCTTGTGACAGGTCTGCTGTGCGCTGCAGCACCTCACGCGCAGCCAACAAACCCACATAAATGAATAGTACGGACTGTGATCCAGGTCGTGGACATGTCGACGATCCACACTTCCGTACCAACTAAAACTGTAAGTCTGCGGTCGCTGTTGACCGCCGAACTCTACGGGTCTTAGTCCGCACGGACTGCAGACTACCGTGCGAAATCTATTGCGATCTTCGCGATGCCGAGGTCGACAAGATGTGGGCCGCGCTGCGGGAGCGATACTGCTCTACCCACGCGACAGACTGTGCAATGCCGCCGAAGGGAAAGAAGTGCAGGCTCACGTCTCCATGCGCGTCAGTGAGGCCGGTGGCGAGGCGATCCACAAAACGATCCGGCCCCGCGCTACCGAACAGCTTGCCGATCGAGATGCCGTACTTGGACAGCATCGATGCGCATGCACCGACACCGCAGCGTGCGGCATAGCGCGCGAGCACCGCGACGCCGGCAGGACCGGGAACGCCCACACGCACGGGATGTGCAATGCCACGCGCGCGCAGCGCTTCCAGCCACGTCAGCACGATGTCGGCATCGAACGCGAATTGGGTGACGATCAGCGGCGCCATGCCGCGCTCGGCGATGCTGCGACACTTGCGTTCCAGCACATCCCATTGATCGGTTGCAGGCATGCCCGGATGTCCTTCCGGATGTCCCGCCACGCCGATGGTGGTGATGCCCGAGCGCTCGAAAACACCTGTATCGATCAGCGACACGCTGTCCGAAAACGGCCCGATCGCAGAGGGCGCATCACCCGCGATCACCAGGCAGCGCTCAACGCCGGCTTCATCGACGGCACGCCCGACGAAGGCGTGCAACGCATCGAGCGAGGCGATGCGGCGCGCGGAAAGGTGCGGCATGGGCGCGAAGCCGAGGGTGCGCACCGTCTGTGCGGCGGCCAGTCGCGCGTCGTCGTTCTGGCTGGGCAGGTAGGGGATGGCAATGGTTGAGCCACGCAAGATCCGCGGCGCCGCTGCGGCCAGCGCGGGCATGTCGGTTGCGCCGACCTCCAACGAATAAGCGTCGGTAATGGTGCTGGCGAGGCTGGGCGTATCCGGATAAATCAAGATGTTTTGCCGTGCTTTGGTGGTGATTGGGTGGTATAGGTACATCAGCTCTGATCGAGCGGGAAGGGCGCCATGGAACGCACTAAAATCCCGGTGGCGTTGTTGCCCTGGCGAGGCACTCAGTCTTCCTGTTCCCCATCGCCGTAGAATTTCACACCCAGTTGAATGCGATTGCGCCCGCTTTCCACGCGGTGCCGATTGGTGTCGCGCAGGGAGTAGACGCAGCCGCAGTATTCCTGCTGATAGAAGTTCTCGCGCTTGCTGATCTCGATCATGCGCGAGGAGCCACCGCCCTTGCGCCAGTTGTACTCCCAGTACAGCAGGCCGGGATATTTGGCCGCAGCGCGGACGCCGCAGTCGTTGATCTGCTGCATGTTTTTCCAGCGTGAGATGCCCAGCGAACTGGTGATCACCGGGAAGCCATGTTCGTGCGCATACAGTGCGGTGCGTTCAAACCGCATGTCAAAGCACATGGTGCAACGCACGCCGCGTTCGGGTTCGTTTTCCATCCCGCGTGCCCGTTCGAACCAGTTGTCCCGATCGTAGTCGGCATCGATGAAGGGCACGCCGAACTGCTCGGCAAAGCGGATGTTCTCGTCCTTGCGCAGCTCGTACTCCTTGCGCGGATGAATGTTGGGGTTGTAGAAGAAAATGGTGTAGTCGACGCCGGAAGCCAGCATGGCCTCCATCACCTCGCCAGAGCACGGCGCGCAGCAGGAATGCAACAAGACCTTGTCGTGGCCGGCAGGCAGTGGAAGTGGAGTGCGCGTGGCGATGCTGTCCATCAGTTGGCTCCCGGCGTATTGGTTGGTGTTGGTATTGGCTGTGGCATTGGCATTGCCAGGCGCGCGCGCCAGTTCGATGAAAGCGCGCAGGTAGTCGATGGCGATATCTGCCTCGCGTGCCCCCAGGAAAATCTGTTTGGGGATGCCGCGTGCACCCAGCCGGACCGGCACCACGTCCATCCTGGAGGCATATTCCTCCACCAGCCAGCGTGGCATGGCGGCGACGCCGCGGCCGCTGGCCACCATCTGCATCATGATGTCGGTGGTTTCGATGGCCTTGTGGCGCCTGGGCGTGACACCGGCCGGTAGCAGGAACTGGCTGTAGATGTCCAGCCGCTCAAGGTCCACGGGATAGCTGATGAGCACCTCGCGTGTCAGCTGCTGCGGCTTGACGTAGGCAGCCGACGCCAGCGCATGGCCGCTGGCCACGACCAGCACCTGCTCGTAGTCGAACACCGGCTCGAACCGCAGCCCGGGCTTGTACAGCGGGTCGGGCGTGACCAGCAGATCGATCTCGTAGCCGAACAGCGCGCCAATGCCGCCGAACTGGAACTTCTGCTTGACGTCCACATCCACATCCGGCCAGGTGGCCAGATAGGGCGCCACCAGCTTGAGCAGCCACTGGTAGCAGGGATGGCATTCCATACCGATGCGCAACGCACCGCGTTCGCCCTGCGCAAACTGCCCCAGGCGCTCTTCGGCCAGGTCCAGTTGCGGCAATACCCGGTTGGCCACCGCCAGCAGATACTGGCCAGCCTGGGTCAGCCGCAGGCTGCGCCCCTCGCGCAGCCAGACGTCGGTGCCCAGCTGCTGCTCCAGCTTTTTCATGCTGTGGCTCAGCGCCGACTGGGTCAGGTTCAACACGCCGGCGGCGGCCGTCAGCGAGCCTTGCTGCTCGACCTGCTGGACGATGGTGAGATGGATGCGCTCAAGCATTCAGATGATCCGAATTCATGGATTGTTGAAATAACACCATTTTACTTCATTGAATGCGAGCCCTAGCATCGGGGTTCGTCGTTCTAGGTCCACCTGCATGACTGTCAACGTGCCACACCCCTCCGCGTCGTCGCGGTCTCCGGCGGGATGCAACGCCCGTCCAAGGCCGTCGCCCTGGCCGAGCATCTGCTGGCCCTGATCGCCGATGCAGTGCCGTGCGAGCAGCATCTGGTCGAACTCGGGGCGTTGGCACCGCAGTTCGCCGGGGCGGTCTGGCGCTCGCAGCTGCCCGCAACGGTGGAGCAGGAACTGATCGCCGTGGAGCAGGCCGACGTGCTGGTGGTGACAACACCGGTCTATCGCGGCTCCTTCACCGGGCTGTTCAAGCACTTCTTCGACTTCATCCATCAGGACGCCTTGATCGACACGCCCGTGCTGTTGGCTGCAACCGGCGGCAGCGACCGCCATGCGTTGGTGATCGACCACCAGCTGCGGCCGCTTTTCAGTTTCTTCCAGGCACGCACCTTGCCGCTGGGCGTCTACGCCACCGACCGGGATTTTCTGGATTACCGCGTGCACAACGAGGCGCTGGCCGAGCGCGCCAGGCTGGCGGTGCAGCGGGCATTGCCGCTGATCGCATTGACGCGGCAGGCAGGTGCCATCGCCGCAGAAAAAGTCGCAGCGGCCTGAGGGCCATCCCGCCCACGGTTGCCTGGCGGGCCACCACGCCCTCTTCGGCCACCGGATCCGTTGGCGATGGCCCGCCGATCCAGAGTTCCGGCTTCCATCCAGCAGGCATCAACAGCTCCGCTGAAAAGTGCGCTCGTATTTAATCTCGAAACAAGGCGTCAGCTTGCAATGACTCAAGAATTGACCTTCAGCATCAAGAGCCTTTGGTTCGATGAGGACTACCGTCCCGCGGCCAATACGCGCAACACGACCAACTTTGCCAACCTGGCCAGGGGGCAGCGTCGTCAGGAAAATCTGCGTAACACGCTGGCGATGATTAACAACCGCTTCAACGACCTGGCGCATTGGGATAACCCCACGCTTGACCGCTACGCGGTCGAACTCGAAATCATCTCTGTCGAGATGAAGATCGGTGGGAGCGAAGCAGGTGATGGATTTCAAGCAGGCGATGCATTTCCGCTGATCGAGATATTGAAACCCAGCATCCTCGATAAAACGACCGGCGCGCGCATCGACGGCATTGCAGGGAATAATTTTTCCTCCTATGTGCGCGACTACGATTTCAGCGTGCTGCTGCCAGCGCACAATCAGGACGCGTCCAACTTCAGCCTGCCGGCGGAGTTCGGCAGCCTGCATGGCAAGCTGTTCAAGCACTTCGTGCACTCGGACGCCTACAAGGCGCGGTTCGCCAAGCCGCCGGTCATCTGCATCAGCGTCTCCAGCAGCAAGGTCTATCACCGCACCGGAAACCAGCACCCTATCCTGGGCATCGAATACCGGCAGGACGAAGGGTCATTGACGGATCGGTATTTCGAGAAAATGGGCCTGCAGGTGCGCTATTTCATGCCGCCGAACAGTGTCGCCCCGTTGGCGTTTTACTTTCTCGGCGACCTGCTGAACGACTACACCAATCTCGAGCTGATCGGCACCATCAGCACCATGGAGACGTTCCAGAAGATTTACCGGCCAGAGATCTACAACGCCAATTCCGCAGCAGGGGCCATCTACCAGCCGAGCCTGAAGCATCAGGATTACTCGTCTACCCAGATCGTCTACGACCGCGAAGAGCGCAGTCAGCTCGCGGTGACGCAGGGCAAATTCACGCAGGAGCACTTCATCAAGCCCTACGGGAACATTCTCGAGCAGTGGGCCTCCAGCCACGCTGTCTAATCAACACGAACGCAAGACATCACTCATCATGAATAAGCTGCTCCCCACCTCAACCGCCGGTAGCCTGCCCAAGCCATCCTGGCTCGCGCAGCCCGAAAAACTCTGGTCTCCCTGGAAGCTGCAGGACGAGGAACTGATCGAAGGCAAGCAGGACGCATTGCGCTTGTCGCTGCAGGAACAGCAGCACGCCGGCATCGATATCGTGAGCGACGGCGAGCAGACCCGCCAGCATTTCGTCACCACCTTCATCGAACATCTCAGCGGTGTGGATTTCGAAAAGCGCGAGACGGTCAGGATCCGCGATCGCTATGACGCCAGCGTCCCGACCGTCGTTGGCGCGGTGAGCCGCCCGAAGTCCGTCTTCGTCGACGATGCCAAGTTCCTGCGCCAGCAAACCCGGCAGCCGATCAAATGGGCGCTGCCTGGTCCCATGACGATGATCGATACCCTCTTTGATGCGCACTACAAAAGCCGCGAAAAGCTGGCATGGGAGTTTGCGAAGATCCTCAATCAGGAAGCCAGGGAGCTCGAGGCTGCTGGCGTGGACATCATCCAGTTCGATGAGCCGGCCTTCAATGTCTTCTTCGACGAGGTCAACGACTGGGGCGTTGCCACCCTTGAACGGGCCATCGAAGGGCTAAAGTGCGAGACCGCCGTCCATATCTGCTATGGCTACGGCATCAAGGCCAATACCGACTGGAAGCAGACGCTGGGGTCGGAGTGGCGTCAGTACGAAGAGTCGTTCCCCAAGCTGCAGACATCCAATATCGACATCATCTCGCTGGAGTGCCACAACTCGCATGTGCCGATCGATCTGATCGAACTCGTTCGCGGCAAGAAGGTGATGGTCGGTGCCATCGACGTGGCGAGCAACACGATCGAAACACCGCAGGAGGTGGCCGATACGCTGCGCAAAGCGCTTCGGTTTGTCGACGCCGACAAGCTCTACCCGTCCACCAACTGCGGGATGGCGCCGCTCGCCCGCCACGTTGCACGAGGCAAGCTCAGTGCCCTCAGTGCAGGCGCAGACATCATTCGCGCAGAACTGTCGGCGCGGTAGCGCGCTGATGCTTGCGTAGATCAGCGGCCGAAGGAATGCGGGCCGATGCGAACGCTATCCCGCCGCTGCAACGGGCGACCGAGACCGGCACCGCACTAACAAACAAGCCCCCGCATGCGGGGGCTTGTTTGTCTTCCATCGGGTTGCAGCGATCAATAATTGACCTGCAACTGCAGCCGCAGCAGATCGCCTTCCACCACCGGATACGGCGCAGTGGTGACGTCGGTGCGCTTCATCTTCGAATACGCGAATACCAGTTCCAGCGCATCCATCGGTTGCCACTCGACGCCGGCTTCCACTTCGTCCAGGCGCATGCGCGGCGCATTGGTGTCGAACTTGGAGCCGCCGCGGTAGGTTTGCCACTTCAGGTACGGCAGCAGGGTGCCATAATTGAAGTCGTGCTTGAACATCGCCTGCACGTAACCGCCGCTCAGCGAACGGGTACGGATACGCCGCTGCGCGACATCCAGCTCCGGGCCGCGACCCACCGTCCACTCGGCCTGCAAACCGAATGGCTGCGGGTAGTAAATGATGTGCGCGGCCACGCGTTGGTCGGTGTAGCCGTTCGGGTCGGTGATGGCCGGGGTGAAACTGCGGCCGCCGATATTCACCGCCGCCGCAGTCGGCACGAAGCGGCCGCTGTAGGCATCGGCGCCCACTTCCAGATACTGGCCATTGGCGAATTTGAACGGGTAGGTGGCGTGCACCACCGCATGCATGCCGTCGTTGCGTTCGGCGCGGTTGGCGCCCTGGCCGTTGTAGACGCCGGCGCCGATCACGCCGTAATCGCCCGAGCCCTTCAGGCCCGACTTGACCATATCCTGAAAGCGGCCCTTGGCCACGGTGGGGCTGTAATAGAACACCGCACCGATATCGCGTTCGTCGCGCAGGCCGGAGTTGAGCGCGTCGGCACGATCCAGCGTGAGACGGTTCTGGCTGGACTGCAGGTTTTCCCAGCCGTACGGCATCTTCGACTGGCCCACACGCACGCGGTATTCGCGCTTCTTGTCGAAGTAGATATCGGCATACGCATCGCGCAGCTGGGCGAAGTTGGAGGTGGTCGAGCCGGTCGGCGTGCTCGCAAAATCCGGCTGGAAGTACAGCGACACATGCTCGTTGAGATCGCCGCTCAGCACCAGACGCGCGCGCCGGATGCCCAGGCTCTGGTCGTTACCGATAAAGCGGTCGCCCGGCGCACGCAGGTCTTGCGCGTCGCCGCCGATGCCCTGGTTGTAGCGGATCTGGGTGTAGCCGCGCAGGCTCAGCTTGTCGTACCACTTCTTGCCGGCCTCGCCGGGCTTGGCCGGCGCTGCTGCCGGCACGGGTGCGGGCGCGGTCTGGGCGATGGCGGTGTCGGCCGCCACTGGCGCGGCGGGCGGTGGCGGCAATGCCGGCGCGGCAGGCAGTGCCGAGGCCGGCAGCTTGCCGTTCTCGTCCACCTGCACGAACTTGCCCAGCTTGTCGCGCCCCGGTGCCGGCTCGGCGAAGATCTGCTTGGTCTTGCGGTCGACGTACAACTCCAGCTCGGCGGCCAGCGTACTGCCGCTGGCGGTCGCGCTGAGGGCGCACAGGACGGTGGCGAGATTGCGTTTTTTCATGGGTCCGGCTCGTGCAAGGGAAACGGGTCGGCGGCAGCGTCAGGCCTGCGGCTGCCCCCAACCGGGGCGGCGAACATGGCGTCTGAGCGCCTGCCAGGCGCCCAGGTCGTCCTGACGTAGCGGCAATGGCAGCAGTTATATTTAGATTTGATGTCAGTTTGGTGACATCGACCGCGCCTGCGTACGCATACCTGTGTCAGCAGCGTGTCCAGCCGATGTCAGTTATGCGACGAATGCGAGGCGAGCCGGTCCGCGCAGGTTCTAGCCTGCCGCTGGCGGGATCGCGTGCGGATCGGGCATCAGGTCGCATCTTGGATGCCTTGCGACTGGGGGCGCGCGTCTTGCACGGCGCCGGTGCTGCTGCTTTCCACGCGGCAATGAAGTGAAGGCATGACAGAGGCACGACCCGAGAGGCGACCACGCAGCCTGCCAAGCGTGTTCGGTGCTCGGGTGTGCCTGGAACTGGGTTGGGCCTGGAGCACACGGCCGCCGCAGTGCCTGCGCACTGACCGCATCTGCGCCGATCACCGCACGCAAGGTCCATGCGCCGCTTGCACGGCGCTACACCGACCGAAGCGGGCCTGTGCCCGGCTTCGGTCGATCACACCGGTCAGCCTGCCGAAGGCGCAGCCGCCAATGCCGCAGCCACCGCATCGTGCAGCGAGGTGGTCGGGCGGCCGATCAACCCGCTCAAGGTGTGGCTGTCGTCGAACAGGCTGCCGCCGCGCGAGGACGCCGAGCACTGCGCCAGCACCTGGGCGAACGGAGCCGGCAAGCCGATCTGCACCAGCGCCGCCGCATAGTCGGCTTCGGGCAGATCGTGATAGGCCACTGGCTTGCCGGACTGCTGCGCCAGCTCGGCGGCATAGTCGGCCATGGTGAAGGCGGTATCGCCGGCCAGCTCGTAGACCTTGCCGGCCTGCGGTGTGTCGGTGGCCAGCACCGCTGCGGCGGCTGCGGCGTAATCGGCACGCGTGGCCGCACTGATCTTGCCCTCGCCAGCGCTACCGATCACCGCGCCATGCGCCACTTCGGCCGCGATCGAGCCGGTGTAGTTCTCGGTGTACCAACCATTGCGCAGCAGCACATGCGGCACGCCGCTCTCGCGCAGCAGCGCTTCGGTGGCGACATGCTCGGGTGCCAGCGACAGCATGCTGGTATCGGCGTGCAGCACGCTCGTATAGGCCAGCAATTCCACCCCGGCACGCTTGGCCGCCTCGATCACGTTGCGGTGCTGCGGCACGCGTTCGCCCACCGCATTGGACGACACCAGCAGCACGCGGCCCACCCCGGCGAAGGCCTCATCCAGGCTCTGCGGGTCTGCATAGTCGGCGCGACGCACGCTGATGTCGCGTTTTGCGAACTTTGCGAGTGACGCAGTATCGCGGGCCGTTGCTACGATGCGTGCCGCTGGCACACGCTCTAGCAAGGCTTCGACGACCAACGCGCCCAACTGCCCGCTGGCGCCGGTGACGAGGATCAGGGGGGAAGTGTGTGCCATGGTGAACTCCAGTTGGTATTGATAAGAGGTGTGGTCTACTATCTAGACTCTAGGTCCGCGCACTCATTATCAGGGCCGTTCGATCCTCCACAAGGAGGCAGTTTTCTTCCCCCTGGTTACCGTGAGATACCCCCGTGAACGCGATTGCTCTGTTTCCACCGCCGCCGTCCCTGCAAGGCATGCCCTTCGACGCCACCAAGTGCCCGGTGCGCGATGTGCTCGATCAGATCGGCGACAAATGGACCATGCTGATCCTGCTGACGTTGATCCCCGGGCCCTCCCGCTTCAGCGCCATCCAGCGTGCCGTGCCGGACATCTCCAAGCGGATGCTGACCCAGACCCTGCGCAACCTCGAGCGCAACGGCATGATCACCCGCAAGGTCTACGCCACCAAGCCGCCCAGCGTGGAATATGCCTTGTCCAAGCTTGGCGTGGCGCTGCTCGGCCCGATCTCGCAGTTGCTCAACTGGGCAGGCGAGAACCATGCGGCCATTCGCTCCGCACGCGAACGCTTCGATCATGCGCAGCAGCCGGCGGTCGCGCTGGATGCCGACGAAGCGATGGCGTAAGCGCTGTCAACCCAAGTTGGGCCGAGTTGCAAACAACTTGGTAGCACGCCTTGAGATGCCTAGCACAACCATTTGCAGTTGTTGTGCTAGGTACTCTACCGCTCTTGTTGGATTAGGCAGCAGGCAACGGCGCTGACTTCGCCAGCGCCGTGCATCCCTCGAAGCTGCGGAGCAAGGTCTCCCAATGACCCTCCAACCACTGATCGCAACCCTGGCTATCCCGTGGATTACGGCTCAGGGTGCGGGTTGGTGCGATGTATCAGACACAGCCAGGTCCTGATACGGAATACGTTCGGCCAAAGGAGTTTCGCCATATCCAAGTTTACGGGCCAGGGCGGGAAGGGCCTCGAAGCTTGCATTCATGCCTTTGACAATCGCGGTTCCTACATGACGAAGGAACTCGCTCCTGGGAGCCAAAATCTGATGCAACTCTTCTGCGGTAATTTCCCGTGCCCCGCTTTCCATGTGCTCGCTTGCTCGCGTCAGAATGGTTTGCACAACGCGCGCGTGCTTGGCATTGTCGGATTCGAATAGCCCAGGAACATGCACGCGTCCGCCAAGCGCCAGCGCGTTCAGAGCGATGGCTTCGATCGGATTGAAGACGGCGCTCCGGAAGATACGTAGCACCTTTTCCGAGAGCAATCCTGTGGCTTTGTCGCTGGCGATCAGCGGGATCATCCCGACAATGGATGCCAGCCCCATAGACTTGACAGCGGTGCTCTCGCCGGGAGCAATATCGAGCGCATGGCGCGTCATCTGCTCAATGGCCTCCTCCGGGCCCATGTTCTCGCCGGGATGCGCCATCACGCCATCCTTGATGCTCTGGAACAATCCAGCACGCATCAACTCTTCGCTTTCCTTGACTTCGGGTGGAATACCCGAAGCAGCGCCAAAAATGGCAGCTTCGGTTGTCGTCGTATTGGCCGCAAGATCACCTAATCCTGATTTAAAGCCTGCGTACTGCAAGACGTTATTGGGGAATGACACAACTGAAGAGATGGCACCGGCTTTCATCGCCTTGGGGAGCAAGTCGCGCATGGACCAGTCCTCACCTTTCATCCCCTTGATGATTGCAAGCACACACATGGTGTCCATGGTCTCGATTATCAAAGGCGGCACTGAATCGATCCCGGCCAATTGCAGAGCATACTGACTGGGCGAGAAATTTTTGCCGAAGATGGCTTTTTTCAATAGTTCAGAAGCGCCGAGTTCCCATGCTGAGCCGAGTATGCTGCTGACGCCGATGCTACCAGCCAGGCCGCCGAGCTGGAATTCTTTCTTGGTCGCTACATGTAGCAATTCCTGTGCACCCAGACGAACCTGGAGGTCCTCGTCCCCTTTGAGTTTCTGGTTGATGAACGTCGACAGGACATCGTCATTGGACATGACATTGGGGGCGCACGAGGCGAGGAACGCTTTCGCGCTGATCTGGCTGCCGTCTGCCATCTCGATCAACGCGTTTGAACCAAATGCTGCGGAGCCCCGCTCAATCGCCTTAAGCAATAAGGGGATATGAATGTCAGCATCGATTTGCTCAGCTGTCCGCTCTGACGAGTCGGCGGCGGGCATCAATTGCGCCGTCTCAACCGTGAATGCGTCCTTGAACTCCTCAAGCGCTTTCTCCGGGTCTCGACGCGACACCATCTCTAGTCGGACCCCCTCAATGCTCGCGGCCTGTGACGGGAATGGCTGGTCAGCCTGCGCGAAAGATAACAACGCGTGCACGACCGGGTTGTCAGAAACAAGTCGGCCCGACTCCCTGCGCACCGAGCCGACATGCCCGGGTTTTTGAAAAGCCGCTAACGAGGTCATTAGTGGGGTTTCCAATCCATTGTTATCAGTGCGGCCGGATCCTTGCCCGGCAGCCTCTGGGCTAGCTGGCCGGAGGCTTACACCGCGCCGCTGCGGGGGCCTGGTGGTTGGCAGCCTGCTGTCTTCGGACTGACGGTAGACGCTATGGTTAAGCTGCGCGTCAGGTGCCAAACCGGAGTTATTATCCGTGCCAGATTCAGGTTGGCGTATGTGATCGAGTGACGACAAGGAATGGGATCGTGCAAGCACTGCCTTCATATTGTTCACCTTATGGAAAATTCATCAGGTTTGGGTAACGCAAATACAGCTTGTGGCGAGACCTTCCCAGCCCAGATGGAGAAAGCCATTCCGTAACACCAGATGTTTGGCATGGACCTTCTTTTTTTACTGGAAGAGCCGCGTTGATGCGCTGTTTCATGATTAAAAATGAGGCGGGATCTTGGCCAATGAGCGCTATGCTTGGCCGCGGGTCAGAATTTAATTGACCGTCCAACCACCTCCGGTTAACAAATGCGGTAAATCGTCTAGCCTATATGGAGATCTCCAACATAATAAATGTGACATCGATCTAATGCCGGCATATTCTGACTGGTCAGCGGAGCTGGATGGCGCGACTACGCGGCGCAGGTGCAGCGCCTCGGGAAGAGTAACCTCGGACGCAGGGCGCGGAGCATCTGGAATGCTTTTTTCTTAGAGGCAAGCAGGATATGGCGTTTTATTCGAAGTTTGATCTATAGGTGTAGCGCCGCCAACGGTCTAGATGAGCGCTTATTATGAGGCGGCTACACCGCACTTTAACGGACAGGTGCGAAATGAATTAGCAGGTTGCGAAATTACTTGCGCAGCCGTGCGCCGCCGCCTTATCGCATCTCCAGTCTTCCTCGGAGACGTAAACCTCAATGTCACCGAGTCCTCTCGAGCCCGAATAGTCGCTTGAAACATGAAAGTGCTGGTCTGGGTCATCGCCGAGTCGTGCGAAAAGGCCAATCATTCGATCAATCTCCGCGGCAGATAGCCCGAGAGTGACTCCATACCAACCGTTCTTCCAGTTTTCCATCTCGCCGCGCATCAATCCTGTTCCGGTCCCTAACTTGTGAATTAAGCCCACTTGTGAAGCGGGTTCGGCTTGAGCCAATTGTCAGGCGGATTGCGCCCAGAAATCCAGATCCAACCTGCTGCTGCACCAAGAAGCGAACCCAGTAGTCCGCCGGTCACCCAGCGTTCGCCGAAAAAGTGTGCCACTGCAGCACCTGCGACGAAGCCGGCAAGGCTTAAGCCTGCGACTTTACGCTGCTCAATCAGCCATTGTGCCTCTTTGGCACGCTTGAGCCGCAAGGCCTCCTGCTCCGCAGGATCCCGCATGAGTATCGCTTGAGCAACTGCATCAGCCTGAAAGAGTTTCATATCTGCCAGTGATTGAGGGTGAGCGGATCAAACCGCAGTGTGGGAATGTGTGGTTTTGTAGAAGTCGTGCTGCTACCCGAAGATCGTCTGCGCAACTCGCGCAGTTTGCCAGTAAACCAAGACTGGCTCGACACCGGCGCATTACCACCGCAACGCACCTGGTACGGCTTGCCCGACATGCTGCTCTTGGTGGCGGCAAGTTCGATAAAGGATTCTGTGGAGGTCACCAGCCCCTTCTTCTGCAAGTAGTCGTACTTGCGCTGCAGGTGTTCGCTGGCTTTCGGCGCCGCGTACCACGACCCATTGCGGGAAAATTCGCAGTTGGATTGCGCAAGGACTTTGAAAAGCTGACCAACCTCACGCGTCGTAGCCGGCGAAACACCTTGCGCCGATGCAGAGGCGCTCAGCAGGAGTGCAATCAGAAAAAATTTAGCGTTCATCAGCCGAATCTTAGCGCAACAGGTCGCCATCTCAGCAGGCACGCTGATCGGTCGAAGTGACAGTGGCCGACCTTCCTTTCAAAGCTCGGTCCACTGACGCTAAACAGGCTCAGGGACGTAGCTCAACAGCGTCGAGCCCTCAAAGTAATTCCCGTAATACTCGCCCTTCCGTAAACCTGGATTCGCCTCAAAATCGATATAGGGCTTGGCGCAATGCGGGCAGCGGAAGGGATTGAGGTAGGCGTAGCGGGACCCATCCGGTGCCAATGGCAGTGCGTCTTCCAGCGCAGCAAGCGCTTCGGCATCGGGCTCGGACAGCGCTGCAGGGCTGCCCGGCAGATGGCTATCGACCGTGATGGTGTAACTGCCAGATCCCGAGTAGAAGTATCCCGCGTTGCTAAAACCCGCGTGATAGGAGCGGATCAGGAACGAACGTTTGCAGTGGTCGCATTCACAAGAAAGCAGCACGTTGCCACCGGTGACTAATCCGCTGAAGTGCAGGCCCCTGGCAAAAAGTCCCTTGCCTGCAAGTGCGGAACTGCCGACGCTGGCGCCCGGCAGAAAGAACGGCTGAAACCTGATCCCGGATGCTTGGCCATTCGCAAACGCGTCTGGATCGAGCTGCTCGGTCTGCGAAATGACACAGTCTGCCTGGCATCCGAGGTTGGGATGCACACGAACAGAAAAGTGGAACCACCCCGTCGCAGCACCAAGTTCATGCCGATGCACCTCTCCCGCCGAGTCGACAAATTCGAGGATGCTATTGGCCTTCAACCATGCGCAAGGCTTGATCTCGCACGGGACATCGCTCTGGCTAACGCGACACAACTCTCGCCCATCGGCTCGAACGATCAGTAACGGAGCGGCTTTCTTCTTGAAGATGGAGAACATGCTTTCCTTGGCGGGGTAATGCGTGAGTGGCAGATTGCAGCGTTGAGCGATTGGATACATTTTAAGGCTTTAGCTTCGCTTGCGGCGAGCCAAGGACCATCCCCATGAAAAGAGCAAGCAGACGCCAAAGAGCGTAAACAAAAAGCTGGCAAGCCCGGCCCAGGATGTGCCGAACAGCCAAAGGCCAGAATGACACGCGACCGGATCTCTTGCGATGGAGCCAGAAGTGGCGCAGGGCGAGAAAGTTCTGGTGTGATGCCACCAAGTGAGCGTGAATGACACACCGAAGAAGACGAGCAGTACAGCGAATAGCAGAAGAGCGCGATCCGCCACTGATGTCTTTGATGATTTCGGATAGGTGCGCATGTGCAAAGCGGCCTAATACTTTAATTAGAGCGTGTTATGAACCTTGAAAGAGCGTAGCTGCATTTCCAAGCATCAGAATCGTGAAGACAACAAAGTGCAAACCGGCCAAGGTTTCCGGCAATCGCTCATAGTCGCGTGCCAGCCGCCTGAAACGATTGACCCATCCGAAGCTGCGCTCGACGACCCATCGGCGTGGAAGCAAAACGAAGCCTTTCTTCGCTTCTTGCAGCTTGATGACGTGCAACTCGATGCCTTCTTCCTTGGCCGCCTGCGCCGGTTCTTCGCCGGTATAGCCTTGATCCACAAACGCGATCTTGACCGTTTCACCGGTCACGTGTTGTACCTCTTGAGCCAACGATCGGACTTGCGCGCGCTCTTGCTCATTGGCTGGCGTGACCTGGACGGCGAGTAGGTGTCCCAGCGTATCGACCGCCATGTGCACCTTGCTCCCTTTCTTGCGTTTGTAGCCATCGTATCCGGCGCGCGGTCCGCTTTCACAGGTGGACTGCAGCGTCCGGCCATCGAAAATGACCGCGCTCGGCTGGCCTTTCTTCCCGTGCGCCACACGCAGGAGTGAGCGCAAATCGCTGACCATGGCCTCAAAGCAGCCAGCCTGTAGCCAACGTTGCGTTTGCTGATACACCGCCTCCCAAGGCGGGAAATCGTTGGGAAGCAATCGCCACGGTGCGCCGGCGCGTGCGATCCAGCGCAGTGCATTGAACATCGCGCGTAGCGCGTACTTGCGCTGCGGTGCCTGCGCATCCATCAGTGTCAGATACGGCGCAGCAAAGGCCCATTCTTCGTCGGAAATATCGGTCGGATATGGCTTACGAGGCTTCATCCATATACGTTAGCGTGACAAGGCTAAAGTTCATAACACGCTCTAAGCCGATTCGCGAGGCAGGTTCGGCTTGAATGAATTGTTAGGCGGCACCCCTACTTGCCCCAGCGCCAGCTCGGTGGCTCACCCTTGATCCAACACACGGCAACAAGGAGCAGAACGACGGTCCACGTGTAGATTTGGAAAGCGAGCGGGCGACCGACTGGTGAAAAGATGAAGGCGCCGGCAGCAATGAAGGCGGCTGCAAGGCCATAGGCAAGCCATCCTTGCCAAGCAGTGGGAAGACCCCAACCCCATCCATAAGTCTTGGCAGGAAACCAATAGTCCTTATTTTTTGCCATGAAAATCTCCTGTGCTGCCTAACACTTTAATTAAACCGCGCGGCGAAGCGGGTTCGGCTTGAATGGATTGCCAGGCCTCGCCACTAGTCACTGCTCCCGGCACCGCCAGCGTCACCACCGTCGCAACTAAAGAATCCAATGTCTTGGCCGTCCAATGCGCCACCATCGGATGACGGATAGAGCGGGTCAATTGTACTGGACGATGTGGAGCCAAATGTCTGAGAAGAGGCAAACGCCGCACAAACGACCGCGCCAATGACTGGAACAAGCCAGATGAGGGCAAGTTGCAGTAAGCGTTGTGATGGCGAGAGCACCGAAACGCGAAGTACTGCAACCGATGCAACGATATTGCCAAGAGCAAGCACCGCACCCAAAAGAAGTATCAACTCCATCGAAACCTCCAAGCCGCCTGGCTATCATTGGGCCGCCTGAGCGCGGTGTAACACGATCCTCGCCGAGGCGTTGACGGCCGTCAATCGCTGCAAGCCTGTGAATCGCACGGCCTGCGCAACAGTGCGGCTGCCCATGGCCATGTGCCATGCCGCATCTTTGCAGGGACATCGCGTTACGTTCGACGACGTGCAGCGTAACGAGGCAAGCCACTGAGATTTCAAGATGCCGTCATGCGAAAGCAAGTGACCCATCAGTAGGTCCAAACCAACCTAACCGCCATCTTCGGCGTGCAGATACGACCTGCCCGGCCTTTGCTCCACCCGCTGCTCAAGCATCTCGCGCACGGCATGGGCGGCATCGAAGATGGCTTGTCCCAACGTTGGCAGCGTCTGCACCTCCAGGCACTCCGGTTTGCTCATGGCGATGACGTCGCCATGAGCGATGAGGCTGCGTAGCAGGCGGTCGAGCTGGTCGCGTTGGTCCAGCGTGAGATGCAAGACGACGGCGGGGTGGTCCATCTGTGTCCTCCTCTCGCGGGGAGCCATGAGCGCGCACGGTGTATGACATGCGCGCTGCACTCGATGCGCACGGGCGTGCTGCGCGTGCGGGGTACACCGGCTCAGTCGGCGGGTGCCAGGCTGACGACCAGCTCGCCATCGCGTAGGCGGATGTGGAGCTTGCTGCCGATGGCAAAGCCCAGTTGTTCCAGCCAGCGGCCGCGCAGGCGCAGCGTGGGCACGCGTTGGTCGCTGGCGGGGTAATAGCCGTAGCCGACGGTGCAGTGTGTTGGGGCACGCGGGTGGCCGTGGCGTGGGGGGCGGGCTTCGGTGCGGGGTTGGGGGATGGGGGTGCGCTCGACGTAGGGCCGCGGCTTGATCGAGGGGTCGAGCGAGCGCCAGACGATCTCGGTGGGCGGTGGCGCCGTTGCGCGCTTGCGTGCGGATGTGGGACGGGACGTGGATCGACGCATGGCAAAGCCCTCCTTGACGAACAGGCCCCGCCGCCGGGTGGCGACGGGATGTCGGGAGGTTAGAAACCGCGAACAGTCGGCGGGCGTATTTCCCCTAGGGGTGTTGTATTAGCCGCCCTCCCGACGCAGGCATCGCGTCGGTTGCACCCACAAGAATCTGCAGGCACAAAAAACCCACCGGTTTGACGGAGGTGGGTACCGCTGTTCGAGGAGTTTCTACGCTCCTTGCCGAGGAGACTGCTACGCGCTGCGTGACATGTCAACCGGTTGATGCTGGCGCTCTGGATAGCGTTGATAGAAGATCTTCGCGTTGGCGCTTCACTCGGCAAAGTCAGAGCTGGGCATTGGTCAAGAGCGGTTTAGTCAATGCACATTCGCTACACTCCGACAAATGCTCCTCACGCTCTATCCATCAATGTTGCGCCCATCAGTTTCGGGCTCGGTAGCGCAGATGTACCAATTGCACGCGTGACTATGAGCCAGTATTGCAATGTCACGCCGGTCAACAGGAACCCAATGAACAGCAATTTCTCCCGAAGCCTGCTTCCTTTGCTGATGATTGCGATAGCGCTGCCGAGTGCATGCACTCGCACGCCTAGTGAAGCAAGACGGGATGCAGGTACGTCATCTGCTGCCACAGTGCCGCCGCCCCTTCAGAAAAAGGGCAAAAGTACCAACAATGGGGCGGAGGTTGTCTCTGCCAATACCACTCTTCAAGAACTGGAGCGCCGGCTGCTGCGCTTCATCGATAGACTGACAGTGCCAGCGGATCTGGATTACCCACAAATGGAGTCAGCACTTGGGATCAAGCTCGGACCCCCGTCTGATCCGGCATACCCGTGGCGTGAACTGAAAGATGCAGCTCTAGCCGATGGCTATGCACTCTACGCGACACATCGTCCAACGAAAGATGGATTCTCGCGAATAGAGATTGCAGTGACTCTGCCTGACCATAGTGATCCCACGCGCGTGCCTACGTCGACCTGCATCTGGGAAGCAGAAGCACTGTCCAAAGCGCTTGAAGCGATGGGATACACGCGCGGCGGTCAGCGGCCGTTCCAGGGTGGCTGGCTACGCCAGCACTGGCGCGCGATCGATGGCGGGAGTCAGATTTTCTCAGTCTCATTGCTTCTCTATCGAACCAATGAACAAAGCAGTCAAAAGAATGCATTTACAGCGTGAAAATCGATGGAGGCAAGCCATGATTCGAGTTGACACGCGTATCGAGCCTTTGCTCGCCCAGATGGCAAAGGACCCTGCGCTTCCTGCTGGTGCCGAGGCGAGCATCCGGCAGACAATTGCCGAATCACCCTATCTGTCGAACCTGTTAGGTGATGCAATTGAGAAAGGCCGAATTGGCGCTATTGCTGTCTCGCACGGACAGAACAACGGGGGTCACTTCCAGGATGGTAAGCACGGCAAGGCAGGCACGCTCAATATCAGTGAAGCGGCGTTTAAAGACTTCGCAGGATCAGAGCGTATCGACTATCTGACCGAGGTCATGGGCCATGAAACGATGCATGGTGTGTTGGCCCAGCATCGTGCCGACGCCCTTGCCGAGTTCGGAAAAAGCATGGGCAGCCGGATGCAGGAGGCCTACGAAAATCGGGAGTATCAGGTCGATTTGACGGGCCCCACGCGTAGTTACCTGGATTCGACGCGCACAGACGAAGCGCTGTCGGAAATTTCAGGGATGCGTGCCCTACACGATCGACTCAAACATCTCAACCCTCAGATGCCCGACGACGTGGTTGAGCGGGAATTGCTAGACAGGTCTAGCAACCGCTGCGTGGTGCGGCAACCAAACGGCGCCCCGCAATTCGCAGATGGACTGACCTACGATGCACTCACTAAGCACCCCTTTACCCGCAACGATGCGCTGACCAACTCTGTTGAACAATGCTTTTATGACAGCAGCGGCACGCTAGGCCCATATGGCGACTCCGATTACCGGAATTACTATGGCGTCAATCCGATCAGCCACATCGCACAGAACTACGCGCATCTGGCGCATGATCGGCAGCCTCCAGAAATCCGCATTGATCTCAAGTCGTTGGGGCTGGACCCAAGGCAGCTGGAGCGCAACGGGCTGGAGCTGGGGTCTGCGAAGACGTTCAACATCGTTGACCTGGGCAAGGACGGCTATGGCATGGTCCAGCTCAACGACACTGGCGCACGCGGCATCAGCTCTCCTAACCTTGCGCCACCGATTGAGCCCGGCCGCGCATTGACGCCTGCAGAGGCGGGCCACCTGGACCATGCCATGCATCAGCAGATCCAAAGCAAGGTGGAGCAGTTGGACGCCGCGAATGGCCGCACGTTTGACGCCACCAGTGAACGAATGACAGCCAGTCTGCTGACGCTAGCCAAAGACAATGGGCTAACCCGGGTAGACCACGTACTGCTCAGCGAAAAGACCAAGGACTTGCCGGCTGCACACACTCTGATCTTGGTGCAGGGCAAACCGAATGACCCAGCCATGATGCGCGCCCATATGCCGACAGTCGAAGCAGCCCAACGCCCGGTACAGGAAAGCTTTTCGCAACTGGAGTCCCTCAACCAACGCCTGGAACAAGACCGCGCGCGGGAACAGTCGCTAGAGCACCAGCGTTCACAGGAGCAACAGCAGCGCGGGCCCACTCCGTCGCTTTGAGGCGTAGGCCCAACGTGGAGTTGAGGCGCCTGCGCGGCTTTCCGCGCAGGCGCCTCGAACGGAGGGTTAGAACTCAGCGTCTCAATTGGATGGTCGGATGTATCCATCTGCACATAGCTTCTCGCGGATGAAGTTGTAATAGACGTCGGGGCTTTCAGGAGCGACACCGGCCATTTCCTCGACACGCTCATTTCGAAACCAGAAGGAGCCATCCGCGATGTAGCACTGTAGGCGGATTCTCGAATACCCATTGCTTCGCTCTGGTTTTTTACGCAGTTAAGACGGGGCGCTACCGGGATGAAGTAGTAAGCAACGACAAGGGGGATGTTCCTACTCGTCTCAAGTAATACCTTAAATGCCTCTCGGGAATGGAAGTGCGTATCTACTATCTCGATAGCAACCAGCGGGCATCTGTCAGTTAGTTGTATTTCGTCCTTCGATCTTCCAAATATGTCGAAGCGAACGAATTTCCCATATACGAGTCCAAACTGAACTTCCGTGCCCCATTGATACTCGTATTTTAGCTTCAGCAGGCTTTCAAAGCCCTTATCTTTATTCCAGGGTCGCTCGTAGTATCCCATGTCATGCTTTTCGTACTTGGATAAGAAAGCTCGAACCATTCTCTTTTGTTCTTCATGAGCTTCACTTTCTCCTGATTAGCCCTGACCATCAGCCGCCTGTCGCAGGATCTGCGCCGCGCTGGGTGGATGCTGCTGTCACCTGAAGCCAACGAGGTGGCGTGATGAGTATCAATGCCGTGCAGTTCCAAGCGGGATTGTCGATGCCTGAGTTCTTCGCGTCCTACGGCACCGAAGCCAAGTGCTATCGCGCGCTTTACAAGTGGCGCTGGCCGCAAGGCTTTCGTTGCCCTGTTTGTGCCGGACGCGTGCGCTCGCGTTTCAAGCGGGGTGCTGCGATCTACTACCAATGCAGCGCGTGCCGGCATCAGACCAGCCTGATTGCAGGCACGATGTTCGAAGGCACCAAGCTGCCGCTGCGCACCTGGATGCTGGCGTTGCACCTGCTGACCTCGACCAAAACCAACATGGCCGCGCTGGAGTTGATGCGGCATCTGGGCGTCAACTACAAGACGGCCTGGCGGATGAAACACAAGATCATGCAGGTTATGGCCGAGCGCGAATCCATGCGGAAACTGGCGGGTTTCGTGCAGATCGACGATGCCTATCTCGGCGGCGAGCGTAACGGTGGCAAGGCCGGACGCGGATCGGAGAACAAACAAGCGTTCCTGATTGCGGTGCAGACCGATGCCACCTTCACCGCGCCGCGCTTTGTGGTGATCGAGCCGGTGCGCAGCTTCGATAACACCTCGCTGCAGGACTGGATTGCCCGTCGCTTGGCGCCCGAATGCGAGGTCTACACCGATGGGCTGGCCTGCTTCCGCCGGCTAGAAGACGCCGGCCACGCGCACACCACGCTGGACACTGGCGGTGGTCGTGCCGCGACCGAAACGGCCGGTGCACGTTGGCTCAACGTGGTGCTGGGCAATCTCAAGCGCGCCATCAGTGGCGTGTATCACGCCATCGCGCAAGGCAAATACGCAAGGCGTTACCTGGGAGAAGCGGCCTATCGTTTTAATCGTCGATTCCGCTTGCGCGAGATGCTGCCACGACTTGCCACGGCCATGATGCAATCCACACCATGCCCAGAGCCGGTTTTACGTGCAGCGAGCAATTTTCATGGCTGAGAGTCGGGGCTAATCAGGCACTTTCTTTTACTCCAGGCTCTAGGTCAGTACGAATTCGACGCAGTTCAAAGAAATGCGGCGTTTTAGGATGGTTACGTATGCCTAATTCGACGATACCATCCCGTTCATCTCTAAGGTCACGCTCTCGAAGTCCTGCGCGCCTCTCGTCCCTAGCAAGTTCTCGAAAGGAAACCTCTTCCCAATGCTTTTGATCGTTGAGATACCACGCTGTTTCGTACTTTGGCAATGTGGCCTCCTGAGGTCTAACGCCTGAATTAAGCCGCGCCGCGAAGCGGCTTCGGCTTGAACGAATTGTTGGGCCGTTGCCCCGCGGAGCGTCGGTACACGGGGCTAATGCCTGCAGAATTGATGGCCCGATAAACGATTGAGCCGTGGTAGCGGTGATACATCTCCAATTGAACCTTTACTGAGCCGACGCACTGCTGGAGTTGCTTCTCAAGGCGCGTGTGATGATCGAACCAGAATGCAACGATGCCGTACTTGCACGTTGCTTCAGGCACAATATCAATTGCAACATCAAGATCGCTGTCTGGCCTAGCCTTGCCAGTTGCGTAGCTACCAAAAATCCAAGCGCGATGGATCTCGGGGTTCACTGCGGCCCAAGACGAAATAACGTTCGAGTGATCGGATAGTGTCTGCAACGGCCTAATGCCTGAATTAAGCCGACCCGCGAAGCGGGTTCGGCTTGAATGAATTGTTAGATGCCAGCTCAGACGACTGCATCGCCGCGCTGCGCGTAAAAGGTGGTCTCGCTCGGACCCAGCCCCATGAGATTACGAGTGGCCTCAACATTGCCGCCAGTAGCGTTGGCGAAGCAAACGCGCAAGCGAAACAGACACTGTTGCACGCCGAATTTTGTTAACACATCCTCATAGTCCTCTCTGGAAATGGAGAATCCGACACTGCGCTTGCCGTTCGGAGGAAGATGGAACAGACCTTCGACGTTGAATTTGTAGTAAGTGCCTTCAGACTGCCCACCATAGTCAATGAAGATGTTGCGGATCTCTACAGGCTTAATTCCGACGTTCACCAAGTCTGCAGAGTAATGAAAAGCCTCTGGGCCGCTACCGCCTTGGATGCTTTCATTCTCCAACTGCAGGCGAGCCGCGTAGTCATAGGTTTGATTGCTTCGAGTGCGCCAATAGCTCGCTATCGCGATCCCGGTTGAAATCACGGATAGGGACAATGAGGCAAGTGCGATAGCAAGCGTTGAAGTCACGACGAAACCTCACTGGCATCTAACGCATGAATTAAGCCGACCCGCGAAGCGGGTTCGGCTGAATGAATTGTTATGCCCCATCTTTGGATTGTAGGCGGGTAATGTGGTCGAAAGCAGCAAGCTTGGCCTCGACTTGGGACTTGTAGTTGCGACGAGCGTGTAACACCGTTGAGTTATCCAATGCTGCCAAGGTGCAGGCCCAGCCATCACCGCGCGGGTAAACGGTAATGCGGAATCCATCCGAAGTGATATGTGGATTGCCTTTTGCCGACACTTTCCAAGCACGTGCGGCCCAACGCTTGCGCTTTGCTGCACGGCTTTTCATAGAGGCTTCACGGGCTCGTGAGGCTGCTACATCGCCCTCCATGTGACCGGCGCATACACACCCAACCTCAAGAACTTCCGGGTAATCTGGGTGCTCCATGTGATGGACGTAGCGAATAGTCTGAGACTCGCACATCTGGCACTCGATGAGCGGTTCTCCAAGATCCTCAATATCTACGCATGTCCAGCCGCGATGCGGTACTCCGGCTACAGACCACTTGCCGCGCCTGTGTGCGACTAGCTCTTCTTCTGTGAGTGGCTGAGATGTCGCCATGGGGCATAACGCCTGAATTAAGCCGACCCGCGAAGCGGGTTCGGCTTGAATGAATTGTTAGGGCGCACCGCCGCCAAAGCGACGTTGCCGCTGAGGATCATTGCCGTAACCCGGCAAGAATTCCTGCTTGATTTGTGCTGATATCTCGGATGAGAACCGAAGTAGTAAAGAAATGAACTCCAGTGCCTCGATGTAGTTGAGACGCTCCATGAACAAGCGGTTGATCTGTGACTGCAGTGAGATGAGCTTGTTGTATGTGTCCTCTCCAATACTCACCTCGTGCTCGTGCATAGATTTGACAAGTCGGTAGGTGGCCTTAAGCAGATCGCGTGACTGACTGGCGATTTGTTCGTGGGCTTTGGCGAAGTCATTGAAGTCACGTGGCGAAAGAACTAGCTGCAACTGCCCGAGCAGAAACGGGCCATTGAGAGGTTGGTCGTTAACTTGTGCGGCGTTTGGAAGCAACGGCACGTTGTCCCACAGAATACCCCTGACACTCTCATAGTCGACTTGGATGTTGTTCACAGCAGCCTCGACATTGACTGCAAGTTCCAACAGTTCTCCTGATTAGCCCCGACTCTCAGCCATGAAAATTGCTCGCTGCACGTAAAACCGGCTCTGGGCATGGTGTGGATTGCATCATGGCCGTGGCAAGTCGTGGCAGCATCTCGCGCAAGCGGAATCGACGATTAAAACGATAGGCCGCTTCTCCCAGGTAACGCCTTGCGTATTTGCCTTGCGCGATGGCGTGATACACGCCACTGATGGCGCGCTTGAGATTGCCCAGCACCACGTTGAGCCAACGTGCACCGGCCGTTTCGGTCGCGGCACGACCACCGCCAGTGTCCAGCGTGGTGTGCGCGTGGCCGGCGTCTTCTAGCCGGCGGAAGCAGGCCAGCCCATCGGTGTAGACCTCGCATTCGGGCGCCAAGCGACGGGCAATCCAGTCCTGCAGCGAGGTGTTATCGAAGCTGCGCACCGGCTCGATCACCACAAAGCGCGGCGCGGTGAAGGTGGCATCGGTCTGCACCGCAATCAGGAACGCTTGTTTGTTCTCCGATCCGCGTCCGGCCTTGCCACCGTTACGCTCGCCGCCGAGATAGGCATCGTCGATCTGCACGAAACCCGCCAGTTTCCGCATGGATTCGCGCTCGGCCATAACCTGCATGATCTTGTGTTTCATCCGCCAGGCCGTCTTGTAGTTGACGCCCAGATGCCGCATCAACTCCAGCGCGGCCATGTTGGTTTTGGTCGAGGTCAGCAGGTGCAACGCCAGCATCCAGGTGCGCAGCGGCAGCTTGGTGCCTTCGAACATCGTGCCTGCAATCAGGCTGGTCTGATGCCGGCACGCGCTGCATTGGTAGTAGATCGCAGCACCCCGCTTGAAACGCGAGCGCACGCGTCCGGCACAAACAGGGCAACGAAAGCCTTGCGGCCAGCGCCACTTGTAAAGCGCGCGATAGCACTTGGCTTCGGTGCCGTAGGACGCGAAGAACTCAGGCATCGACAATCCCGCTTGGAACTGCACGGCATTGATACTCATCACGCCACCTCGTTGGCTTCAGGTGACAGCAGCATCCACCCAGCGCGGCGCAGATCCTGCGACAGGCGGCTGATGGTCAGGGCTAATCAGGACAGTTCTTGTGTGGCCTTCCGACGACGCCTCTCATCGTCCCTCTGTGCGGTTTCGCCCGCCACGGTAGTAATCTGCGATTGTCGCAAGTGTTCCAATAGCGCCGAAGATCGAAAGCGCAAGTGTGAATGGATCTGGATCGATCTTCTTAGTGGTCTCATTTCGCATGGTCATCTCCGTGCGCCCTTACGCTTGAATTAAGCCGAGTTGCGAAGCAACTTCGGCTTGAATGAGTTGTTAGGCAGTGAGTGGCCGCGAAGGTTGGATGGTGCAACCATGCTCCCCAGCACTGCCGCCCTGACCGAGTGTGCCACAGCTTGCGGGAGGGAACTTGCCCAGCGATGCAGCGGCGCGCGATGCCACCGAAGTCAAGCGCAATGAGCGCAGCGCGGCGATGACGGACAAGGGCGAAGCACCGAACTTACCGCAACCCACAAGGGTGATAACTGCTGCCCGGAGCCGACCGCATGCATGCCAGCCAACTCACCGAAGCTGCACCCATCACTGCATTTGCTCCACCACCGCCTAACGCTTGAGTTAAGCCGTGCCGCGAAGCGGCATCGGTTTGAAAGAATTGTTAGGGCTCATCCCGCCACCGCGCGGCCGCGCTTGGTGATGCCCCCGACGACTACCGTATCGTAATAGTCGTTACCGCTGTTCGACTCTCGGTGGGGCAGAACATCAGTAACTTATCCAAGCTCCTCTGCTTTGAGTATCAATGCCGCAATGAGTTGAAACGCATGGAGCTCCGGCTCTGAACTTCCGGACGGGTCGAAGCTGGTCTGACCAGCGAAGATCTTCTGTAGAAGCTGCTGCATATTCATGATGTGAGCCCTAACGCTGGAATTGAGCGGCGGCGCAGCTGTCCTCCTTGAATGAGGCGTTAGAGCGAATTTTACGACGTTTCACGAAAGTGCCTCTTGGGCGAACCTTTCGATTTCGGCAATCATCGACTCAACATCAGCAAGCCCAAACTCATTTGAGTTTCCGTGCGCCGCACTGTTTCTGATGGCTGCCAGTGCCGTGACCCTTTTTTGAACTAGTACGTTATATTCACCAGCCTTCACAAGGTCTGCGTTCATTTTATCTAGCTTACCCGTTGCTATTGCATGCCGTTCGCAAAGTGTTCTGAGCGTTGTTTCAAGGATGACGCCAGCAACAACTGCAGCGGCAGCAACGTACCCGGAGCGCAAAAGCTCTCTTGACTGATCGAGCTCGGAATCTGCAATTTCCGCTTGGACAAGATTTCGAACTTTGCCGAGATAGCCACCTTCAAAGTCTTCCTGCGCCGCCATAAATACGGCTTTGACGCGCTTAAAAACGCCGTAGCTACTTCCCCAATTTTTCGGCTTCTCTGCTTCCGCGAATGAAGTGTAGTGCTCGGAGTCTTTGCCGCAGGCACTTGAGATGAGGTTCCTCGCTTTGACGCACCAATTTAGAAGAAGCTCGTCATCGACTATTTCGTGCGAGCCCGTCATTTCACTGTGCTTGACTTGCCGCGAAGCCCCAACGGCTTCAAGTTGGACGGTGAGTTCACTGAATCGCTTTTTCAGAACCCTGACCACGCGATGATGCTCCTTATGAGGCCTAACGCATGAATTGAGCCGCGCCGCAGAGCGGTGTCGGCTTGAATGAATTGTTAGGCGGCGTCCACTACAATCTTGATTGCAAAGCAAGATTCATCTGGAAAACACCTAAGGAACCTCTGAACAACGCACCATAGATACGCGACACTACCCGCCTCATGTTGAGGAGTAATCCATGCAACTGACGTTCGGCGACGCTGAAGGCCTGGGCAAGCGCAAGCAGACCCGCCGGGAGATCTTCCTGGCCGAGATGGAGCAGGTCGTTCCGTGGCAGCACTTGCTCGGTCTGATCGCACCGCACTATCCGGTGTCGGGACGCCCTGGTCGACAGCCATACGCACTGGCGACGATGTTGCGGATTCATTTGCTGCAGCAGTGGTATGCGTTGAGCGATCCGGCGATGGAAGAAGCGCTGCACGAGATCCCGATCTTGCGGAGGTTTGCCCAGCTCGGTGGCTTGGACAACGTTCCGGACGAGACCACGATTCTCAACTTTCGGCGCCTGCTGGAGACCCATGGCCTTGCCGCGCGGATGCTGGACGCGGTCAACGCGCATCTGGCACGCAAGGGGCAGAGCCTGCGGTCGGGCACGATCGTCGATGCGACGCTGATCGCTGCACCCAGTTCGACCAAGAACGCCGATCACGCGCGCGACCCTGAAATGCATCAGACCAGGAAGGGCAATCAGTGGTATTTCGGGATGAAGGCGCACATCGGCGTGGATGAATTTTCCGGGCTGGTGCACCACGTCCATTGCACAGCCGCCAATGTCGCCGACGTCACGGTGACGCACGCATTACTGCATGGCAAAGAAGACAGCGTGTTCGGCGACAGCGGCTACACCGGTGCGGACAAACGCGAAGAACTGCAGACCTGCAAGGCTGCATTTTTCATTGCCGCCAAGCGTTCGACGCTGCAAGCCATCGGCAACAAACGCGAGCGTGCTCGGGAACAGCGTTGGGAACACTTCAAGGCCAGCGTGCGCGCGAAGGTGGAGCATCCGTTCCGGGTGATCAAGCGCCAGTTCGGTTACACCAAGGTCCGCTATCGCGGCCTGGCCAAGAACACCGCACACGTGCTGACCTTGTTTGCGCTCTCCAATCTGTGGATGAAGCGAAAGCAGTTACTGCCTGCCATGGGGAGCGTGCGCCTGTAACCCGGGGAATTCCCAAGGAAAGTGCCAGAAATAGCGGAAGATCCGAAGATCCAAACGCGACTCTCCGGACCGACGCGACATCCCGCACTCTCAGGCCTCGTTATTCAGACCTTCCCTAAGGAAGCTCTGAACAACGCACCATAGATACGCGACACTACCCGCCTCATGTTGAGGAGTAATCCATGCAACTGACGTTCGGCGACGCTGAAGGCCTGGGCAAGCGCAAGCAGACCCGCCGGGAGATCTTCCTGGCCGAGATGGAGCAGGTCGTTCCGTGGCAGCACTTGCTCGGTCTGATCGCACCGCACTATCCGGTGTCGGGACGCCCTGGTCGACAGCCATACGCACTGGCGACGATGTTGCGGATTCATTTGCTGCAGCAGTGGTATGCGTTGAGCGATCCGGCGATGGAAGAAGCGTTGCACGAGATCCCGATCTTGCGGAGGTTTGCCCAGCTCGGTGGCTTGGACAACGTTCCGGACGAGACCACGATTTTGAACTTTCGGCGCCTGCTGGAGACCCATGGCCTTGCCGCGCGGATGCTGGACGCGGTCAACGCGCATCTGGCACGCAAGGGCCAGAGCCTGCGGTCGGGCACGATCGTCGATGCGACGCTGATCGCTGCACCCAGTTCGACCAAGAACGCCGATCACGCGCGCGACCCTGAAATGCATCAGACCAGGAAGGGCAATCAGTGGTATTTCGGGATGAAGGCGCACATCGGCGTGGATGAATTTTCCGGGCTGGTGCACCACGTCCATTGCACAGCCGCCAATGTCGCCGACGTCACGGTGACGCACGCATTACTGCATGGCAAAGAAGACAGCGTGTTCGGCGACAGCGGCTACACCGGTGCGGACAAACGCGAAGAACTGCAGACCTGCAAGGCTGCATTTTCATTGCCGCCAGGCCCTCGACGCTGCAAGCCATCGGCAACAAACGCGAGCGTGCTCGGGAACAGCGTTGGGAACACTTCAAGGCCAGCGTGCGCGCGAAGGTGGAGCATCCGTTCCGGGTGATCAAGCGCCAGTTCGGTTACACCAAGGTCCGCTATCGCGGCCTGGCCAAGAACACCGCACACGTGCTGACCTTGTTTGCGCTCTCCAATCTGTGGATGAAGCGAAAGCAGTTACTGCCTGCCATGGGGAGCGTGCGCCTGTAACCCGGGGAATTCCCATGGAAAGCGCCAGAAATGGCGAAAATCCTAAAATCCAAACGCGACTCTCCGGAACGATGCGACATTCCGCACTCTCAGGCCTCGTTGTTCAGACCTTCCCTAAGTAGTTTGATGTGTGTCATTGCGCTGTTGCCGGAAATTGCCAGCCGGGCTTGATCTGCAAGTGTGGTTGATACCCTTGCCCCAAGAATAACAGCCTTAATTGAGTCGGGCGGCAACTGGAATAGATGAATGTCCTCGCCGTTTGCATTAACTATGTTGTGCGCATCTTTGAGCGGGCGAAGAACCCTCCACTCTCGCTCATACGACCACTCTTTGCTTTTGACCAAGAACATCTCTGTCCCGTCCAGGTCGATGAGAGACGCACTAGGGCGGACATCTCGATAGCGAACCTGGCGCAGGTGGCCAAACTCATCTTGATCTGTTCGGCGGGCGTTGAAGTATGGATGTCCTGGATCTAGCTCCAACACAAACCCTGTATGGCTCATTCCGTAGTGAGCCCACATGAGAAGGCTATCCGAAATCTCACACAGTGAAAGGACGCCCAAGACTTCATCCATCTTGACAGGGATCTGATACGCCCAGGGTTTCCTAGACATCTCAAGGCCATGGAAAATGGTCGATTCGGAGGTGTCTATGAGCAGCAAGCGGTATACGGATGAGTTCAAGATCGAGGCGGTCCGGCAAGTGACTGATCGTGGGTTCAAGGTGGCAGAAGTCGCCGAGCGGCTGGGTGTCACGACGCACAGCCTGTACGCCTGGCTGCGCACGTTCGGCAAGTCTGGCGTGGTGCATCGCGCCGAGGTGGACCAGAGCGCCGAGGTTCGGCGGCTGAAGGCAGAGTTGCGTCGAGTGACCGAGGAGCGCGACATCCTAAAAAAGGCCGCCGCGTACTTTGCCAAGGGGTAAAGGCAAAGTACGCCTTCATGCAAGCCCACTGCGGGGAATTCAGGGTGTGTGCGATGTGCCGGGTATTGCGGGTCAACCGGTCGGGTTATTACGCCTGGTTGTGCTCGCCCAACAGTGAGCGCGCCAAGGAAGATGATCGCTTGCTTGGACTAATCAAGCACCACTGGCTGGCCAGCGGCGGTGTCTATGGGCATCGCAAGATCACCACGGATCTGCGCGATCTGGGTGAGCGTTGTAGTCGCCATCGGGTGCATCGGCTGATGCGCACCGAGGGACTGCGTGCCCAGGTGGGCTATGGTCGCAAACCGCGCTTCCATGGAGGGATGCAGTGCAAGGCGGCTGCCAATCTGCTTGACCGACAGTTCGACGTGACGGAGCCGGACACGGCCTGGGCGAGCGATTTCACCTTCATCCGCACGCATGAAGGCTGGATGTACCTGGCTGTTGTGATCGATCTGTTTTCCAGGCAGGTCGTCGGCTGGGCGATGCGCGATCGGGCCGACACCGAGTTGGTCGTGCAGGCCTTGTTGTCTGCGGTGTGGCGGCGCAAACCCAACACTGGTTGCTTGGTTCACTCGGACCAAGGGTCTGTCTACACCAGCGATGACTGGCGCAGTTTCCTGGCGTCCCATGGCTTGGTGTGCAGCATGAGTCGGCGTGGCAACTGCCACGACAACGCACCCGTAGAGAGCTTCTTCGGCCTGCTCAAACGCGAGCGGATCAGGCGGCGGACCTATCCCACCAAGGACGCCGCTCGCGCCGAGGTATTCGACTACATCGAGATGTTCTACAACCCCAACCGCCGCCACGGTTCAACTGGCGACTTGTCCCCTGTAGAGTTTGAACGGTGCTACGCGCAACGAGGGTCTTGAGTGTCTACGGAACCCTGGGCGTATCAATCGTCGGGATGAGTTGGTTTGATACAGAGCCGAGCATGGCCAGAAATTGACCTTGCTGCTGTTGCATCAATGGGGTTGCAAACTGCACCCACTGCTGAAGGGAAAATTGGGCCCTCAGTGCCGCGGGGAGGCTGCTATATGCGACCTCAAGTTCACTGGGAATTGCTGCAGTAAAAGAGGCAAGTGCTGCTTCCTTCGAGGCAAGCCCCGTAATCTCGGGTCTTCCTTCGAACGGGTCGTTGAATGCCCCTAATGGCGTGTAGCGAACCATTCGGTCGGACAGAATTCCGATGCGGGTTGACGAAAGGTACTTGAATAGCTTTTCTGGTGCGCCGTGATCTTCCATGGCCGCCTAACGCCTGAGTAAAGCCGCGCCGCGAAGCGGCGTCGGCTTGGACGAATTGTTAGATGGCCGCCTCATATTGTCCGCAGCTCCCTAAGCAGAGGTTCGAGCTCGACGATCCGCGAAATGGTAACGCTCTCTAGCGCGCTGGCGTGTATGAGAGGCTGGATACTACCGCCGTGGTACTGGCTAGACTGGAACTCAGCGCTAGCCTCGCGATATTGAAGCCATGCCTGGTGAGACTTTTCGAACGCGTCTCGTCTGCCAGCAGAAAGCTCTTCTCGCAAATCTTCCACCAGAGCGACAAGTCTTTCTTCGGCTCTGTGGAAGGACGCTGCGGCGTGCCGATTCATGTCCGCTTGAGTCATGTGTTCCGATTGATCACTGGCGTAGATCTGGACGGCCTGTTCTTCATAGGCGGTGGCCAGTGTCTTTGCTGAGCTGGCCTTTCCTAGAATCGTGTCTTCAAGCACTTTCAGATCATCAAGGGTAGTTCCTGAAGCCTCTAAGTTCTTCTTCAGATCGAGCAACTTTTGCTGCTTATCGATCTGTTCGAACATGGGTCTCTGCTCGATGCGGCGTCGCACGAGGAAACCCAATGCCGCTATCAGCGCTCCGAAAACGGCATAGAGAAATTTCTCTAGCATTGGTCACGCACCGTTGAAGTGTCCAAGGCCATCTAACTATTATTGGACCGCCCAAAGGCGGTGTTGCGCTTAGTATCTTCGATTGCAAGAATTTTGTAAAAGTGGGAACTCCTAGCTGCAATCACGGAATCGCACGATGGCAAGCCGGCGCGACCATGCGGATGCTTTTAGCGTTATCCGGCAAGGACGCAGGCGTATGAGATACCCAGAAAAACGACGGCGTAACAGCAATCCCATCGGTCAGGCTGCTGGATCAGCTGCGCGACGCTTACACTTGCGGCATTACAGCGAGCGCACCGAGCAGGCGTACGTAAGTTGGATCCGGCGTTTCATTCCAGCCAACGGCAAGCGGCACCCAGGGCAGATGGAGCAGGCGGAGGTCGATGCCTTCCTGACCCGGCGACCGAAGGGCAGGTGTCTGCGGGGACGCAGGACCGGGCATTGGCAGCGCTGTTATTTCTTTATCGCGAGGTTCTGCGCATCGAGCTGCCATCGATGGAAAATCTAGTGCGTGCCAAGCGGCCGAGGCGCATTCCTGCGGTGCTCTCGCGCGAAGAGGCGTGCATGCCTCGCCACATTCGCTGGCTTTAGCCGTCCAGCATCGCCTTATCCCGCACCGCACCCTTATCCGCACTGGTCGCCAGCAACGCGTACGCCTTTAACGCCGTGGTGACCTTGCGCGGGCGTACCTCCACCGGCTTCCAGCCCTTGGCATCCTGCTCGGCGCGGCGGCTGGCGAGTTCTTCGTCGGGCACCAGCAGATTGATCGAGCGGTTAGGGATGTCGATCAGGATCTTGTCGCCGTCGCGTACCAGGCCGATGGCGCCGCCTGCGGCGGCTTCCGGCGAGGCGTGGCCGATCGACAGGCCCGAGGTGCCGCCGGAGAAGCGGCCGTCCGTGAGCAGGGCGCATTGCTTGCCCAGGCCCTTGGATTTGAGATAGCTGGTGGGGTAGAGCATTTCCTGCATGCCGGGGCCGCCCTTGGGGCCTTCGTAGCGGATCACCACGATGTCGCCGGCTTTCACTTCATCGGCGAGGATGCCTTTGACCGCCGAATCCTGGCTTTCGTAGACGCGGGCATTGCCCTCGAACACGTGGATGGATTCGTCCACGCCTGCGGTCTTCACCACGCAGCCGTCGCGGGCGATATTGCCGTACAGCACGGCCAGGCCGCCTTCCTGCGAGAACGCGTGGGCGACATCGCGAATGCAGCCTTCGCTGCGATCGGTGTCCAACGTGTCCCAACGCGTGGCCTGGCTGAAGGCAATCTGCGTGGGGATGCCGGCCGGGCCGGCCTTGTAGAACGTGTGCACGGTTTCCGCGTCGGTCTGGGTGACATCCCATTGCGCGATGGCGTCGGCCAGCGTGCGTGCGTGCACCGTGGCTGCGTTGGTATGCAGCAGGCCGCCACGCGCCAGCTCGCCGAGGATGGCCATGATGCCGCCGGCGCGATGCACGTCTTCGATATGGTATTTCGGGGTATTCGGCGCCACCTTGCACAGCTGCGGTACGCGCTTGGACAGGCGGTCGATATCCTGCATGCCGAACGGCACTTCGCCTTCCTGCGCGGCAGCGAGCAGATGCAGGATGGTATTGGTCGAGCCGCCCATGGCGATATCCAGGGTCATCGCATTCTCGAACGCTTCGAAGGTGGCGATGCCGCGCGGCAGGGCGGTGCGATCTTCGCCGCCGTACCAGCGATGACACAGCTCCACCGCCACGCGTCCGGCGCGCAGAAACAGCTGCTCGCGGTCGGCGTGCGTGGCTACGACGGTGCCGTTGCCCGGCAACGACAGGCCCAGTGCTTCGGTCAGGCAGTTCATCGAGTTGGCGGTGAACATGCCCGAGCACGAGCCGCAGGTGGGGCAGGCGCTGCGTTCGAACTCGGCCACCTTTTCATCGGAGGCGCTGTCGTCGGCGGCGATGACCATTGCGTCGATCAAGTCGAGTTTATGTTCGGACAACTTGGTCTTGCCGGCCTCCATCGGGCCGCCGGAGACGAACACGGTGGGGATATTGAGCCGCAGCGCGGCCATCAACATGCCGGGGGTGATCTTGTCGCAATTGGAAATGCACACCAGCGCATCGGCGCAATGCGCGTTGACCATGTACTCGACCGAGTCGGCGATGATCTCGCGGCTGGGCAGCGAATACAGCATGCCGTCGTGGCCCATGGCGATGCCGTCGTCCACGGCGATGGTGTCGAATTCCTTGGCCACGCCGCCGACGCGCTCGATCTCGCGCGCGACCAGCTGGCCGAGATCCTTCAGGTGCACATGCCCGGGCACGAACTGGGTGAACGAGTTGGCGATGGCGATGATGGGCTTGTGGAAGTCGCCATCGCGCATGCCGGTGGCGCGCCACAGTGCGCGGGCGCCGGCCATGTTGCGGCCGTGGGTGGAGGTCTTGGAGCGGTACTCGGGCATGGCGAATTCGACGGCTGATTGGCGAGCGGTGGCTGGCAATTAGAGCGCGTCGCAACTGTTGCTGCTGCAACCGTCGCGGCGCGTTCCGGTGATCTGGCACGTTAGCACGCAGCTGTTCGGCGCGGCCGTCATTGCAGCGTGCACGCTGCCGGGCGATCAGGCTGCAGTGGGCTGGTTTCAACGGACGTGGAGTGCACGGGCAGCGCGCCCGGCTGGTGGCGTTCCGGATAGGGGGCTCGGCAAATGTGGTTTTTTGCCAGCGCCGCATTTGCGTCGCGCCGCTACACTGTGCCGATGTCTTCCACGCTTTCCTGCCGCCTGGGCTGCGCTGCCTGCTGCATCGCGCCCTCGATCAGCTCGCCGATTCCCGGCATGCCCAATGGCAAGCCGGCCGGGGTGGCGTGCGTGCAGCTGGATGCGCGGTTGGGCTGCCGGTTGTTCGGCTCGCCGACGCGCCCGGTGGTATGCGGCAGCCTGCGGCCATCGCTGGAGATGTGCGGCGCTTCGCGTGAGCAGGCGTTGACGATGCTGACGACCTTGGAGCGTGCGACGCAGCCTTGAACCGGTACGTCAACGCCGGGCGCGAGCCCGCCTCGCAGACCCTCAATCAATCGCCAGCCGGCACACCCAGATACTGATCCCTGAGCCGCACATAATGCTGCGCGGAGTAATGCAGGCTCTCGATTTCCTTGTCGCTGAGCTTGCGTGCCAGGCGCGCGGGATTGCCCAGCCACAGTTCGCCTTCGCCAACGACCTTGCCCGGGCCAACCACCGCACCTGCGCCGATAAAGCCGTAGCGTTTGACGGTAGCGCCGTCGAGCACGCAGGCGCCCATGCCGATCAGGCACAGGTCTTCGATGGTGCAGGCATGCAGGATGGTGCCGTGGCCAACGGTGACGTCTGCGCCAATCACGGTGGGATAGCCGGCCTTGTTGAACGGGCTATGGTGACTGACGTGGATGATGGTGCCGTCCTGCACGTTGGTGCGGGCGCCGATCTGCACATGATTGACGTCGCCGCGAATCACGGTGCCCGGCCAAACCGAGACGTCATCGCCCAGGCTCACCTTGCCGATGATGGTGCAGGCGGGGTCGATATAGACGCGTGCGCCCAGCTGCGGGGTGTGGTCCAGGAACGAACGAATCGGGGTCACGGCACTCTCCGGCAAAACAGCGTGCCGCCCAATGCATGCACTGCTTGCATGATAACTGGCCGTCTTCAGGTATGCAGAACACGCTGCGCGCGGTGGATGTGCCGCGTGGCTGCGCATCGAGGCCATCAAGGCTGCAAAGACAGAATGGTTACGCCTTCCTTTTGTAGTGCATGCGATGCACACGACGCAGGCGTTTGATTGCAGTCACCAGCAACGAACGCGTGAGCTTCGAAACGAAGCGGCATGCCGGCCTGTCCGATAAGCGCACACCAGTGCAGGCAGCCGTCTTGAACGCTGCCTGCGATCGGCCTAGCGTTGCCACGCACTGTTGCAGCGGTGTTGGTTTGCCACTGCATCGCAACGCTACATGTCGTCGAAACTACTGATTCGTGTAACCGCGTCGGCTGCATCCATGAGCTCGATCTGCGCCGCAACTGTGCGGCGCCCTCCGACGACCTGCATGCAGGTCGGCGCACTGCAGCAATCACCCATCTCCATCACAGGATTTACGCATGCCGCATAGCGCAGCAACACCCGCAAGCTTCGTGCTGCAGCGGATGACGCCCTTCCAGTGGAGAGCGGTGGCGGTGTGCGTGCTGCTCACCATGCTCGACGGCTTCGATGTGATGGCAATGGCCTTCACCGCGCCGCATGTGTCGGCGCAGTGGCAGTTGTCGGGCAAGTTGCTCGGCGTGTTGTTCAGTGCCGGCCTGGTCGGCATGGCGGTGGGGTCGTTGTTGCTTGCGCCGTTGGCCGACCGCATTGGGCGTCGGGCGATGATCCTGGTGTGCCTGGCGATATTGACCGTCGGCATGGGCGCCTCGGCCTTGGCCAGCAGCGCGTGGCAACTCGGTGCGCTGCGCGCGTTCACCGGTATCGGGATCGGCGGCATGCTGGCCTGCGTTGCAGTGATCGCCGCCGAATATTCCACCGCGCATTGGCGCAGCACCGCATTGGCGCTACAGGCTACCGGTTATCCGATCGGCGCGACCCTGGGCGGTGCGATCGCGGCGTTGTTGCTGCAGCAGTGGTCGTGGCACGCGGTGTTCCTGCTTGGTGCGGCAGGCTCGCTGCTGTGCGTGCCGTTGGTGCTGGCCTGGCTGCCCGAATCGCTGGAATTTCTGATTGCGCGTCGCCCGCCCGGTGCGTCTGCGCGCTTCAACGCGGTGCTGGCCCGCACGGGCATGCCGCCGCTTGCGGAATTGCCATTGCCGCCGCCACAGGTTGCCGATGATGCGCAGGGCTACGCGGCCCTGTTCGTGCCTGGCTTGCGGCGGCGGTCGCTGCTGATCGCGCTGGCGTTCTTCCTGCTGATGTTCGCGTTCTACTTTGTGCTCAGCTGGACACCGAAGCTGCTGGTTGTGGCCGGGCTGTCGGCGGAGCAGGGCGTCACTGGCGGGGTGCTGTTGAATCTGGGCGGCATTGCTGGCGGCGGGATGTTCAGCTGGCTGGCGGCGCGTGCGCGGTTGTCGCGGCTGACCGCCGGGGCGCTGGGGTTGTCGGCGCTGGCCATGCTTGCGTTCGGGCTCTACAGCACGGTGTTGAGCTGGGCGTTCGTGATCGCGCTGTTGACCGGTGCGGCCATGTTTGCCGCCATTGCCGGCCTGTATGCGGTGGCGCCGGTGGTCTTCACGGCGGCGGTGCGCTCCACCGGCATGGGCTGGGCGATCGGCGTGGGCCGCTTCGGCGCGATTGCCTCGCCGCTGTGCGTGGGCGTGCTGGTGGATGCAGGGTGGTCGCCGGCCACGCTCTACCTGGCCTGCAGCCTGCCTCTGCTGCTGGCTGCGGCGGCCGTGCTGAGCATGCGTCTGCCCCCTCGCTGAACCGCTCACGCTGCGTCAGCCAGGTGCCGCTAGCGGAGTCGGCCGCGCCAAAGAAATCCACTGCACTGCCGATAACCCGTCAGACCCCCCATCCCTGTGGCGGGCTCTTCCGCGGATTTCAAGCAGACCAGCGCCGGCATGCTCAGAACCATCGACTCAGATCAACTCCGCCCCGGCATGTATGTCTACAAGCTCCTGGGCGCGTGGGTGCACCACCCGTTCTGGAAGACCTCGTTCCTGGTCGACTCCGACGATGTGGACAAGATCCATGGCAGCCGCATCGAGCAGTTGGTGATCGATACCGCGCGTGGATTGGATCTGGAAACGCCGGCCGCAGCGCACGTAGCAGCGGATGCACCGCCCGAACCGGAGCTGCCGGAGCCATCGGAGCCGCCCAAGCCTGCATGCACCTCCCGTACCGCGCGCACCAACAGCGTCACCGCACAGGTTGGTATCGAGTCCGAAGTGGTGCGTGCCCGCAAGATCTTCGAAGACGGCCGCGACATGGTCGAGGCAATGTTCCGCGACGTGCGGCTTGGCCGCACCGTCGACACCGAGGCGGCGATGCCGCTGGTGCAGGCCATCAACGATTCGGTGCTGCGGCATCCGCAGGCCTTGATCAGCGTGGCGCGGCTCAAGACCGCCGACGACTACACCTACCTGCATTCGATGGCCGTGGCCGGGCTGATGAGCGGGCTGGCGCGTCAGCTGGGGTTGCCCGAGGCGCAGGTGGTGGAAGCGGCGATGGGCGGCCTGCTACACGACATGGGCAAGGCGGTGACGCCGCTGGACATTCTCAACAAGCCAGGCAAGCTCACCGACGAAGAGATGGACATCATGCGCCAGCACCCGATGGATGGTCATCGCTTGCTGGTGGCTGGCGGTGTGCAGAATGCGGTGGTGTTGGAGATCGCGCTGCATCATCATGAGAAGATGGATGGCAGCGGTTATCCGAATCAGCTGGCGGGCGACACGATCTCGTTGATGTCGCGGATGGGCGCAGTGTGCGATGTGTACGACGCCATCAGTTCGGATCGCCCGTATAAACGGGCCTGGGATCCGGCCGAATCGCTCAAGCGCATGGCATCGTGGCAGGGGCATTTCGACCCGGCGGTGTTCCAGGCATTCGTGCGGCGGCTGGGTATTTATCCGGTCGGTTCGCTGGTGCGGCTGGAGTCGCAGAAACTGGCGGTGGTGATCGAGCAGACGGCCGATGCGCTGCTCAAGCCCAAGGTGCGCGTGTTCTATTCGGCCAAGCTGCGCAGCCATGTGCTGGTGCAGGACATCGATCTGTCGCGGCCGGACTGCCAGGACCGCATCGCGCAGATGGAAAGCCCCACCGACTGGGGCTTTCGCGATCTCGAGAAACTCTGGCTGCCGTGAGCGGCCGCACCGCGTGAACACGCTGGCGAGCGCGACCATGCTGCGCTGCAGCTTGGCAATGTAGTTATGATCCATAACTATTCCGGAACGCAATCAATGCCGACCCGGATCTCATGCCCACGCCGTGCCTGGATCATCGCCGTTCCCTACGTGCTGCAGCTGCCACACGCGGCTGCCATGCGCTGCCACCGGCCGGCCGCTGGTCGGTGGCGCGAGTTCGCATGCAGCAACGGGCAGCATCGGCAACGCACACGCCCGCATCGTTACCCCCGGCCACGTCTACAATGCAGCTCACGCCGCGGATCGGCGTTGCGGGCGGGGAGTGTTGCGCGCACCGGTCCGCCCGCTGCCATCGTTGCGAGAACCGTTATGTCCGTCACTGCCAATGCCGCACTGCTGCCCGATGCAGTCACCACGGTGGACCAGGCGCGCCTGCTGCGGTTACTGGGCTACCGCATCACCCGCACCGAACTGCTGGTGCGGCGGATGTTTCAGGACTGCGTGGCGGCGTTCGATCTCAAGCCGGTCGATTTTTCGCTGCTGATGCTGGTGGACGGCAACCCGGGCATCAACCAGCGCCAGATCGGCGATGTGCTGCACGTGTCGCCGCCCAATCTGGCGATCGTGGTGGCGCGGCTGGTCAAGCGCCGCCTGCTGCGACAGGTGCGTGGACGCCAGGACCGCCGCATGCAGCATCTGTCGCTGACCGCTGCCGGCGTGGCCTTGCTGACCGATGCCGAAGCCGAAGTGCTGCGCATGGAACAGCAACTCAGCGCGGTGCTTGGCAGCAGCGAAGCGCCGTTGCTGCGCGCACTCGACCGGCTGGATCGTCTCGACACGCAGTGATCCGCCGCTGCCGAGCCCGCGCTCGGCAGCACCGTCCCACCAACTTGTCCATCGCACGTGCCGTGAGCGGCGCGGCGATTGCGCCTGCCTGACCGTTGCCACGCCCTATCTACCGCTGTTTTCCTCCCACCGCTGGAGATGTTCGCAGTGAGTTATCTATCGGTTGTGCGCCACGTGGGGTGGCGTGGGTTACTGCAGTGCAGTGTGTTGCTCGGGGTGATGTCGCTGCTGGCAGCCGGGCCTGCGTTTGCGCAGGGCGTGCCGCAGAGTGCAACGCTGACCAATGGCATCAACACCGGCGGTACCAGCTTCTTCGACGGGTTCACGCGCACCACGCCGGGTTGGGCGGTGATCACCTACCTGCGTCAGAGTTCGTTGGATGCGATCAAGGACGCGCGTGGCAACGATGTGCCGGTGTTCGATAATCCGCGCATCGATTCCACGCTGCTGCTGACCCAGATCGCCTATGTCACGCCCTACAAGCTCTTTGGCGGCGCACTGGGCATCAATACGCTGGTTCCGCTGATCAACCTGGATGCCTCGTTCGGCCGCAACAGTGTCGCTACATTGCGCGATAACGGCGCCGGCGTGGGCGATCTGACGTTCGGGCCGTATCTGCAGATGCTGCCGGTGATACGCGATGGCAGGCCGGTGTTTTCACAACGTTTCGAGATCGATGCCATCGCACCGATCGGCAAGTTCGATCGCGACCGCGACCTCAATCAAAGTGCAGGCTATTGGTCGGTGGTGCCGAACTACGCATTGACCTGGCTGCCGACGCCGAGCTGGGAAATCAGTGCGCGTCTGAATTACATCTACAACTTTCGCAGTGAGCGTCGTCCGAATCTGCCGCCCGGCTTCGAATTCCGCAATGGGCAGGCCGGCGATGCGGGCTGGATCAACTTCGCCACCTCCTGGGAAGTGGCACCGGATATCCATCTGGGCGTGAATGCGTATTACCTCACCCAGTTCCGCGATAACCGCACCAATGGGCAGCGCGTTGCAGACACGCGTCAAAGCGTGTTCTACGCCGGACCAGGCGGATCATGGCAACTGGATGCCAGCAACATCGTGTTCGCCAATCTCTATCTGCCGGTGGAAGTGAAGAACGCCGCCTCCGGCAACAACGTCAACCTGCAGTACGTCCATGTGTTCTAGTGCCGGCGTGGCCGGCCTCTTCGGAGAGTGGCAATGAATTTGCAGAACAAGACGATCGTGGTCACCGGTGTGGCCTCGGGTATCGGTGCAGAAGTCGCGCGGCTGGCGCGGTTTCATGGTGCCACCGTGATTGGCATCGACCGCACACCGGTGCAGATGACGCTGCATGGGTTTCACCAGGCCGACCTCGGCGACCCGGCCTCTATCGATGCGCTGGTGAAGGCCTTGCCGGAGCATATCGACGCGCTGGCCAACGTGGCCGGCGTCCCCGGCACCGCACCGCTGGAACTGGTGGCACGCGTCAACTACCTGGGCCTGCGTCATCTCAGCCAGGCGTTGCTGCCGCGTATCGTGCCGGGCGGCAGCATCATCAACGTGGCCTCGATCCTGGGCGCCGAATGGCCACAGCGGTTGGACCTGCACAAGCAACTGGCCGCCACCGACAGCTTTGCTGCCGGCAGCGCGTGGTTGGCGGAACATCCGGTGGCACACGACACTTGCTACCAGTACTTCAAGGAAGCGCTGATCGTGTGGACGTTGCTGCAATCGCGGCCCTGGTTTGCCGAGCGTGGCGTGCGCGTCAACAACGTCTCGCCAGGGCCGGTCTTTACGCCGATTCTGGGCGACTTTGCCGCCATGCTTGGCGAGGAACGCGTCAAGGAAGATGCCAAGCGCATGACCCGCCCGGCGTATGCCGATGAAGTGGCCGAGGCCATCGTGTTTCTTGCGTCCGATGCTGCGCGCTGGATCAACGGCATCACGCTGCCGGTTGATGGCGGGCTGGCGTCGACCACTCTGTAACACCACCCCACAGCAGGAGGCTAGACCATGAATGCTCTCCCCAACGTTGCAGTTTCCGCGCCCACCACCCCGGCGTGGCACGGCTGCATTTTCAATGGCGACTGGGTGCCCGGCAACGGCGGCACCTTGCAGATCTACGAGCCTGCCACTGGCAACCTATTGCATGAAGTGAGCAAGGCCGATCTGTCCGATGTCGCAGCTGCGGTGGCGCAAGCCAAACATGCGCAGCGTGCGTGGGCCGCCACTGCGCCGCGTGAGCGCGCTGCGATATTTCACCGTGCCGCGCAGCTGATGGAAGCGCGCAGTGCAGAAGCCGTGCTGTTGATCGCGCGCGAAACCGGCGGCATCCTGCCCAAGGCCCAGCGCGAAGTGAACGAATCGGTGGTGTTCTATCAGCAGGCTGCGGCGCTGCCGCTGCAGGCCGTGGGGCAGGTACTGCCGACCGGTGCCGGTCAGCTCAGCCTGGCGCGGCATCTGCCGTTGGGTGTGATTGCGGTGATTTCGCCGTTCAACTTTCCGTTGATCCTGTCGCTGCGCTCGGTCGCCCCGGCGCTGGCGATGGGCAATGCGGTGGTGCTCAAGCCCGACCCGCGTACGCCGTATACCGGCGGCGTGATCATCGCGCAGGTGCTGAAAGAAGCCGGTCTGCCAAAGGGCTTGCTGCATGTGCTGCATGGCGATGCGCAGATCGGTCAGGCGCTGGTCGAATCGCCGGATGTGCCGATGATCGCCTTCACCGGTTCCACCGCTGCCGGCCGACGCATCGGCGAGATTGCAGGGCGGCACTTGAAGAAGGTCGCGCTGGAACTGGGCGGCAACAACGCAGTGATCGTGCTCGACGACGCCGATCTGGACAAGGCCGCATCGGCAATCGCGTTTGGCGCCTACATGCATCAAGGCCAGATCTGCATGGCCACCGGCCGGGTGCTGGTGCAGCGCAGTGTGGCCGAGGCATTGACGCAGCGGCTGGCCGAAAAAGCCCGTCATCTACCGGTCGGCGATCCGGTCAGCGGCACCGTGGCGCTCGGCCCGATCATCGACCAACGCCAGCTGCAACGCGTGATCGATATCGTGCGCGACAGTGTTGCCGCCGGTGCGGTGGTCGAAGCCGGCGCGACAAACGAAGGCCTGTTCTATGCGCCGACGGTGTTGTCCAACGTGCGTCCGGGCATGCGCGCATTCGACGAAGAGGTATTCGGCCCGGTGATCAACATCACCGTGTTCGATACCGACGACGAAGCGGCGGAACTGGCCAACTACGGCGAGTATGGGTTGGCCGCAGGCATCATGTCGGCATCGGTGTCGCGTGCGATGAACTTGGGCGAGCAACTGTACATCGGCTCGCTGCATATCAACGACCAGACGGTGGTGGACGAAGTCATCAATCCGTTCGGCGGCACCGGTGCGTCGGGCAATGGCACCAGCGTCGGCGGCCCGGCCGATTGGGAGCAGTACACGCATTGGCAGTGGCTGACGATCAAGAACACGGTGCCGCAGTACCCGTTCTGATCGGAGTGGCGCAACCGACTTGGAGTTGCTGACAAAACCTCTCTAACGCTGCATCGATGGCTGCAGCGTGTTGGTTGCACCCGACTTCGTTTTTTGGATGTATCCCTGGCGTCGTTTTGATGCAGCCGAAAGCATGGCTAGTCGAGGGCGCGGTGCCCTCACCGCTCGCGGGACACGCCGCAAGTACGTCCATGTAGGCTCGGTGGCGGCATCCATGCCGCCACACGGTCCCGCAATCGGTGAGGACACCGCACCAGAGAGTTGGTCGGTTGCTTTCTTAAAAGCTTGTTGGTGCTCGGCTTGCGTTGGAAAGCTGACCGAGTTCACCATTATCCGAACAACATGCATCGTGCATTGCTTGCACATGCACACCGACCATCTCCACTGGTCCTTGCCCGCCCACCGTCGCGGGACCTTACGCGGCATGGATGCCGCGTAAGAGCCTACAGGGACGTACTTGCGGCGTGTCCTGCGATGGTGGGCGGGCAAGGGCCCTGCAGCCAACCCGCAGATCAGCCGCCCTGGCAACTGAGCTATCCATGCTCTGCAATCACTTCAAGACGTGTACGGGGGTAGAGTAATAGCCGGCTGAGCCCAACTAGCGGTGAGCGCCATAGTCTTGTTAGCCGCTCTTAATCGCCAGCACGGAAGCGCGTCGGCGAGCAGCCGGTGTGGCGGGCGAAGTAACGACTGAAATATGCAGCGTCGAAAAATCCAAGGCTGGCCGCGATCTGTTGCACGCTCAGGCTGGTGTAGCGCAGGCTACGGCGTGCTTCCAGCATGATCCGCCTCTGCAGCAGGTGTAATGCCGAGGCCCCTGCCAGTCGCTGGCACAGCGCGTTGAGATGGCCCGGGGTCAGTCCCAATTGATTGGCGTAGCGGGAGATCGGCCAATGCGCGCGATAGTGCTGGTCGATCAAGGCCTGGTAGCCGCGTAGATGGCGCAATGCCGGATCGGCCTGCGGGCTTACCGCAGCTGCATCTTGTGCGCGTTCCAGTGCCGTGCGCGCCGTCCAGATCAACAGCTGCGCCGCAGCCGCCTGCAACGCGGCCTCGTGGCCGATGCGCTGGCGCGCGTGATCGTCGGCAATGGTGGCGAACAACACGTCGAGCAATCCGCGTGCTTGATTGACCTGCAGCACCAAAGGCGCCGCCAATGCGCGCTGCAGCAGTGGTGTGGCATTCAGTGCACTGCGTACCAACGGCATGCACAAGGTGATGATGTGCCCACGCACCTGTGGATCGAATCCGAAGCCGTGCACGCATAACGGCGGCAGCCACACCACGGTTGCGCCGCGCACGCGTTGGTTGCGGCCATCCAGCTGCAGCGTTGCCGGCCCGCGCTGCACGTACAGCAGCTGCGCCAGGTCTTCGTGGCGGTGCGGCACGATCTGCCAATCGTGCAACCGGCTACGTGCGGCGATCGACTCCCAGTGCAATAACTCCGGCGCGTCGGCATCGTGCTCGCCGTACAGACCAAAGGCGGGCACGTGGGTGGCTGCAGCAATATCGGGCGCGCATGTCGGCATCGTCGAAAAGTCCAAGCACTGCGCGCAATCATCCCTTCAAAGCGCACGCTTGGCTACCGACACTGGCCTGCATCAGCCCGCTGAGGCAGGAGCATTGCATGCGAACCCAGATTGCGATCATCGGCGCAGGTCCCTCCGGCCTGCTGCTGGGCGAGCTGTTGTTGCGCGCCGGTATCGATACCGTCATTATCGAGCGGCAAACACCGGCGCATGTGCTCGGCCGCATTCGTGCCGGCGTACTGGAGCAGGGCAGTGTGGAGCTGCTGCAGCGCGCAGGCGTCGGAGAGCGCCTGCAGCGCGAAGGCTTGCTGCATCACGGCTTCGAACTGTCGCTGGATGGCCAGCGTGAGCGCATCGACCTGCTGCGCGGCTGCGGGCGCGGCGTCACCGTCTACGGCCAGACCGAGGTCACCGCCGATCTAATGCAGGCACGTGCGCGTAGCGCTGCGCCGACCTATTACAACGCCCAGGACGTCACCCTGTGCGAGGTACAAAGCAATGCGCCCGCAGTGGAATTCACCCATGATGGCCAACGCCAGCATATCGCCTGCGACTACATCGTTGGCTGCGACGGCTTCCATGGCATCAGCCGCGCCAGCATTCCGCCCGAGCGACTGCGCCTGTTCGAGCGCGTGTATCCGTTCGGATGGCTGGGCGTGCTTGCCGACACACCGCCAGTGCACGATGAGCTGATCTACGCACGTCACCCACGCGGGTTTGCGTTGTGTTCGATGCGCTCGCCCACACGCACGCGCTATTACGTGCAGGTGCCAGCAGATGCGCGGGTGGAGGCCTGGAGCGACCAGGCATTCTGGAATGAATTGCGTGCGCGGCTGCCAGACACCTTGGCTGCGCAACTGGCGACCGGCCCATCGATCGAAAAGAGCATTGCGCCGCTGCGCAGTTTTGTCGCCGAACCGATGCAGTACGGTCGTCTGTTTCTGGCCGGCGACGCGGCGCACATCGTGCCGCCGACCGGCGCGAAAGGCCTGAACCTGGCGCTGGCCGATGTCGGCTTACTCGCACAGTTGTTCGAACGCTGGAACACATCCGGCGATGCCGGCGTGCTGCAGCAGTATTCGGCGCTCGCGCTGCAACGGGTCTGGAAGGCCGAGCGGTTTTCATGGTGGATGACCACCTTGCTGCACACCTTCGACGACGAAGATGCGTTTACCACGCGGATACGTTCTGCCGAGCTGGATTATCTGCTGGGCAGCGAGGCCGGCCGCGCCACACTGGCAGAAAATTATGCCGGTTTGCCGTTGGTGGAGTTGGCTGGCGAGTGATCTGATCAAGGTCGCCGACATACAACTGCACGGCTGTCAGGCAAGCAGTCTCGCTGCACGGATTCCGCACGGATTCGTGCATTGTGTGTCCCACGCAGTACCCATGCTCACATGCCAAAACGCTGCTCGCATGCGTTCGCCGCGCCTGGTGACATGACGCGCATCACGTTGAATGGTGATGTTTTTCTCACCACCCATTTCAGAAGTTCCCTGGTCCACTTTAAGGCGTCTAGCGGGCGAGCGAACGCGGCCGTTAGGCTGGCGGCGACGCGTACAAATCGCTGTGTGCAAGGGCGCGTCATTCCCCCAATCAGCGGAGCATCGTGCTGCTGCCTGCAGCGAGCGCAGTGCCCGTCTCCACCCAGGAGTGCTCCATGAAAACCCTGTTCTCCCGTGCCCTGTTACTGGTCATGCTGGTGGCGCCCGTGGCTGCGTTCGCGCAGACCGCAGTGACCGCCAATCCCAACCACCAGAAGATGCTGGTCGGTTCCACCTGGTTCGAAACCGCCAACAAGCGCCTGGTCTACGATTTCTGGCGCACCGTGTTCGAAGCCGGTCAGGTGCAGTACGCGCCGATGTACATGGACAAGAACTACATTCAGCACAACCCGAATGTGGCCAACGGGCGCGACGCCTTCATTGCATTTCTGACCGCCTTCGTGCCGCCGACGCCGGTGCAGGAACGCGTGCAGTTGCCGCTGGTGGCCATCACCGCAGATCGTGATCTGGTCACGCTGGTGTCGGTGCGTACGCTGCCGGATCCGCGCGATCCGAGCAAGACCTACACCACCACCTGGTTCGACATGTTCCGCATCGAAAAAGGCCTGATCAAGGAACATTGGGATCCGGACACGATTGCCGGCCGCGCCAATACCAGCGGCCAGTAAGTGCTGCGGCACTGCAGGGCTGCAGCGTGCAGCCCTGCAGTGCGTAACTCACGCGAGTTGCCAACCTAACGTTGCGCCCACCTGATGGTGGGCGCAGTTGTTTCGATGGCAGCGTTTAGCTGATGCGGAAGCCCATCGTGGCTTCCACCGCCTGCTGCCAGCCGGCATACAGTTGTTCGCGCTTGTCGTCGGCCATGTTCGGCTCGAACCGGCGATCCACTGCCCACTGCTTGGCGATCTCTTCGCGGCTGCTCCAGAAGCCGGTCGCCAGACCTGCCAGATAGGCCGCGCCGAGTGCGGTGGTTTCTGAAACTTCCGGACGCAGCACTGGTACGTTGAGAATGTCGCTCTGGAACTGCGCCATGAAGTCGTTGGCGATCGCGCCGCCGTCGGCACGCAGCTCTTTCAGCTCGATGCCCGAATCGGCCTGCATTGCAGTGAGCACGTCGCGGGTCTGATACGCCATCGATTCCACCGCCGCACGCACGAAGTGTTCCTTGGTGGTGCCGCGGGTCAGCCCGAACACCGCACCACGGATATCGCTGCGCCAGTACGGTGCGCCCAGGCCGACGAAGGCCGGCACCAGATACACGCCGTCGTTGTCGCCGGCACGCTCCGCATAGGCCTGCGAGTCGCTGGCCTTGCCCAGCATGCGCAGGCCGTCGCGCAGCCATTGCACCACCGAGCCGGCCACGAAGATCGAGCCTTCCAGCGCGTATTCGACCTTGCCGTCGATGCCCCAGGCAATCGTGGTCAGCAGCCCGGCCTTGGAGGCGACCGCCTTGTCGCCGGTGTTCATCAATGCAAAGCAACCGGTGCCATAGGTGTTCTTGGCCATGCCCGGCTCGAAGCAGGCCTGGCCGAACAACGCGGCCTGCTGGTCGCCGGCGATGCCCGCGATGGGCACCTGCTCGCCGTAGAAATACTGGGTCTGGGTCATGCCGTAGATTTCGCTGGACGAGCGCACCTCCGGCAGCATTGCCGCCGGCACGTCGAGCATCGCCAGCAGCTCGGCGTCCCACTCCAGCGTGTGGATGTTGTACATCAGCGTGCGCGAGGCATTGGTGTAGTCGGTCACGTGCACCTTGCCGCCGGTGAGATTCCAGATCAGCCAGCTATCGATGGTGCCGAAAGCTAGCTCGCCTTTCTGCGCGCGTTCGCGTGCGCCTTCCACATGGTCGAGAATCCACTTGACCTTGGTGCCGGAGAAATACGCGTCGATCAGCAAACCGGTCTTGTCGCGCACCATCTGCTCGTGCCCGGCGTCCTTGAGCTGCGTACAGATGTCCTTGGTCTGCCGCGATTGCCACACGATGGCGTTGTAGATCGGCTGGCCGGTGGCCTTGTCCCACACCACTGCGGTTTCGCGCTGGTTGGTGATGCCGATACCGGCAATCGAACGCGCATCGATCTGCGCGTTGTTGAGCAGCTCGGTGATGGTGGTGTAGACGCTGGTCATGATCTCGCGCGGGTTGTGTTCCACCCAACCCGGCTGCGGAAAGATCTGGCCAAACTCGCGCTGCGCCACACCGGCCACCTTGCCCTGGCGGTCGAACAACATCGCGCGTGAGCTGGTGGTGCCTTGATCGATCGCAAGGACGTATTGCTTTTCCATCGGAGATTCCTCAAACAATGCCGGCGCTGGCGCACGGCGAGAAAGTGGGTGGTGCACGCCGTTGTGTGAGAGGCCGGTAACACTCAAGACCTGCTCAACAGCGGCGCTGTGCTGTCAGTCGCGCAGCAGTGCGATTACTGCGGGTCGAGCGGCGGTTTGCCGCCCTGCAGATGCCGCACGCGTGCCGGCAGGAACGGCAGGATCAGCCACTGGTAGGCGAGCGCGCCGATGGGGCCGCCGATCAACGGACCGACGATCGGGATCCACCAGTAATTGTCCTTGGCCGGCAACGCAGCCTCGCCCCAACCCGCAAAGTAGGCGAACAGGCGCGGGCCGAAATCGCGCGCCGGATTCATCGCCCAGGCTTCCAGGTAGCCCATCGAGGCGCCCAGCGTGGCCACCAGCAAACCGATCATCAGCGCGCCGGAGTTGGCGGTCGGCGCCGCCTCGTTGAACTGTTCGGTGATGGCGAAGATGCCGAAGATCAGGAACGCAGTGATGATGATCTGGTCCACCAACGCATGCATCGGCGTGACTGCCAGACCCGGTGCGGTGAAGAACACCCCGGCTGCGCCACCGGCTTCGCGGGTGAGCTGTTGCACCTGGTTGTAGTGATCGATCACCGGCCCGTACAGTTGGTAAACGATGGCCGCGCCCAGAAACGCACCGAACACTTGCGCGCCCCAGTACGGCAGCACTTTCTTCCAGGAGAAATCGCGGAACAACGCCAGCGCTAGCGTCACTGCCGGATTGGCATGCGTGCCGGACACCGAGCCGGTGACATAGATCGCCAGCGTCACCGACAGGCCCCAGGCGATACACACGCCCCAGTAGGCGTTCTGATATGGGCTGGGGTCGTAGAGGATGTACATCGCCGCGACCGAATCGCCGAGCGCGATGATGATGAACATCGCCACTGCTTCGGAGATCAACTCACCCACGAGTTGGCGGCTCATGCGCGCGTGCTCATGGTTGTGACAGTGCCGATGCTGGTCTCAATGACGCAGGCAGGGTGGTGCGGCGCGCATGTTGGCGCGCAGGGGTGTTGGCTGGTGCTCATCTGGGTTGCCCTCCACGTGACTCAGGATGATGCTGGCGAATGCGCCAGGATACGTTGCCGAACGACCCGTCCTCGCCGGCAACGTTGTGCGATCAGGCCGGTACCACGTCCACCTGCTGGGCCGATTGCGTCTGCAGATAGTCTTCCAGACGCTGGCGCCCGGCCGCATCGATGCGCAGACCGAGTTTGCTGCGGCGCCACAGGATGTCGTCGGCGGTCACGGCCCATTCGTGGGCACGCAGGTAGTCCACCTCGGCCTGGTACAGATCGGCACCGAAGTGCGTACCCAACGCGGCCAGGTTCTGCGCGTCGCCAAGCAGCTGCTCCGCGCAGGTGCCGTAATTGCGAACCAGCCGCTGTGCGGTGGGTGCCGGCAGCCACGGCCGCGCGCTGCTGACGCGTTCGAGCAGGCTGGCGATATCGCGCTGTTCGCCGCCCGGCAGCGCGTCGCCGCGCGCCGTCCACGCCGGCTTGCGTGCGCCCAGCGCATGCGTCAGCCGGTCGACCGCCTCTTCGGCGAGCTTGCGATACGTGGTCAGCTTGCCGCCGAACACATTGAGCAACGGCGCCCCGTCGGTGAGCACTTCCAGTTGGTAATCGCGGGTGACTTCGGCGGCGTTGTCCTCGGCATCATCGAGCAGCGGGCGCACGCCGCTATAGCTCCACACCACATCGGCGGGGCTGATCTGCTGCTGGAAATACAGGTTCACCGCCTCGCACAGATACTGCACCTCGGCCGCGTCGATCTTGGGCGTGGCGGGGTCGTCTTCGTGGTCGACATCGGTGGTGCCGATCAAGGTGAAGTCGTGCTCGTACGGAATGGCGAACACGATGCGCCGGTCCGGTTGCTGGAAGATGTACGCATGGTCGTGGTCGAACAGTTTGGGCACCACGATGTGGCTGCCCTTGACCAGGCGCAGCGCATGCTTATGCGGCACCGCGGCCACCTTGTCCAGGAACGACACCGCCCACGGACCGGCCGCATTGGCCAGCGCACGCGCCTGCACGGTGCGGCGGCGGCCGTCGCGACCTTCGAGTTCGGCATACCAGAACCCGGCATCGCGCCAGGCACCGACACAGCGCGTGCGCGTATGGATCTGCGCGCCACGCTTGGCGGCGTCCATCGCATTGAGCACCACCAGCCGCGCGTCCTGCACCCAGGCATCGGAGTACACGAAGCCGGTGCGCAGCGATTCCTGCAATGGCTGGCCCACCGGGTGCGTACGCAGCGACAGCCGGCGCGAGCGCGGCAGGCTGCGCTTGCTGCCGCCGAGATGGTCGTACAGGAACAGGCCGGCACGAATCATCCATGCCGGACGCAGATGCGGTTGATGCGGCAGCAAGAAACGCAGCGGCCAGATGATGTGCGGGGCCAGCCGCAGCAGCACCTCGCGCTCGGCCAGCGCCTTGCCGACCAGCGCGAACTCGTACTGCTCCAGGTAGCGCAGGCCGCCGTGAATGAGCTTGGTGCTGGCGCTGCTGGTATGCGCAGCCAGATCGTCCTGTTCGCACAGGCACACCGACAAGCCGCGCCCGGCCGCATCGCGGGCGATGCCGACCCCGTTGATACCGCCGCCTATCACCAGAAGATCGTATATCTCGCCCATCGGTGTCTCCGTCCGGGTACGCCACAAGAGCGAACCCAAGTTGTCATGTTCGAACATATTCGAACATCAAGCCTTGTCGGGACGTGAAGGGCCATCAGGCCTACACTTCAGGACAGTTTTTCGTGATGCGAGCTATTGAGAATACGCTTTTGATCGGTCTTCTGGATCGATCTTGACGATCCGGAGGCGTGTGCTTATCGCAAACGGACAAAAACGAACAATCGCCTCAGGCCGCGTCGGCCGGTTCTGCCAAATGCACCCGGGTGCCGGCCTCGGCCAGCACCGTGGCCAGTTCCTGCGGCGGTGGCCGGTCGGTGAACCAGTCGTGCACCTGGGCGATCGCACCCAGCCGCACCATGGCGTTGCGGCCGAACTTGCTGTGGTCGGCAGCCAGCAGCACCTGCCGCGAGTGCTCGATGATGGCCTGGGCCACGCGCACCTCTTGGTAGTCGAAGTCCAGCAAGGTGCCGTCCAGGTCGATGCCGGAAATGCCGATCACCCCGAAGTCCACCTTGAACTGGCGGATCAGCTCCACCGTCGCCTCGCCAGTCACGCCCTGGTCGCGTCCGCGTACCACGCCGCCGGCCACGATGACCTCGAAGCTGGGGTTGGCGCTGAGCATCACCGCCACGTTGAGGTTGTTGGTGATCACACGCAGGCCGTGATGCTGCAGCAATGCGCGCGCGACTTCTTCGTTGGTGGTGCCCAGGTTGATGAACAGCGAGGCATCGTCGGGAATGAAGCGGGCGACCTGGGCGGCGATGTGCTGCTTTTCGCGCGCCTGTAGCGCCTTGCGCGCGGTGTAGGCCAGGTTTTCCACGCTCGAGGGCATGCTGACGCCGCCGTGATAGCGGCGCAGCACGCCGGCATCGCACAGCAACGTGAGGTCGCGGCGAATGGTCTGCGGGGTGACGTCGAAGCGCGTTGCCAGCCCTTCCACCTCGGCAAAGCCCTGCTGCCGCACCAATGCCACCAATTGCTCCTGGCGCGGGTTGAGCGCCGGCGCCGGGACCGTCCTGTAGTGAGTCGACTCCATGCGCAGATGATCGCGCATGTGAGTGAGGATGCAAACACGGCTGCGTGCAAGCCGTAGCGAGCAGTCGTCGGGTGGGCGTGGACGGCGCGCGCAGAAACCGCAGTGTGCGCGTGGCACACGCCGCAGCGAGTGCCTGCCGCGCCTGGCTGATGGTTGGCGCAGCAGTTTTGCTGCGCTCTCAGCCCAGCTCGCCGCGATATCCCGTATCGATACTGATGCTGCCGCCCACCGCGCGCGAGACGCAGGCGCACAGTTTGCGGTTCTCGCGGCGTTGTTCGTCGCTGAAGAACACATCGCGGTGGTCGATATCGGCCGCGCTATCCAGCACCTCCACCGCGCACAGCCCGCATTCGCCGCGCCGGCATTCGGCGATCAGCTCCACCCCGGCATCGGCCAGGGCATCCAGCATCGATTCGTTTTCCGCCACCGGCACTTCCAGGCCTAGCCCGGGCAACTTGACCACGAAGGCCTGCGCCGGCACCCGCCCGCTATTGCCGAAGGTTTCGAAATGCAGCCGCGCACGCGAACGCCCGGCGGCGTGCCAGTGCTGGCGCACCGCTTCGAGCATGCCTAGCGGCCCGCACACATACACCTCGGCATTGGGCGACAGGCGCGCCAATTCGGCGGCAAGATCCGGCTGCCCTGCGCTGTCGTCGCAATGCAGCTGCAGGCGCTCGCCGAGCAAGGTTTCCAACTCATCCGCATACGCCATCGCAGCACGCGAGCGGCCGACGTACAGCAGGCGAAAGGACCGGTGACGACGTGACAGCCGCTGCGCCATGCCGATGATCGGCGTGATGCCGATGCCGCCGGCGATCAACAGGATTTCCTCGCCGCTCTCATCCAGCGCAAAGTTGTTGCTGGGCGGCGAGATCTCCACCACGTCGCCGGGCTGCAGGGTCCACATATGCCGCGAGCCGCCGCGGCTGTCGGGCATCTGCCGTACTGCGATTTGGTAATAGCCATCGGAGCGCGGTTCGCCCACCAGCGAGTACGAACGCACATCTGGCCGGCCATGCAACTGCACGCGAAAATCCAGATGACTGCCCACCTCGAACGGGCGCGCCGCAGTGCCGGGATCGAGCACGATCTCGCGCACGCCCTCGCAGGCATCGGCAATGCTGACGACGTGGGCGCGGTGCCACTGGGTGTCTTTACGCATAGGGAACTCCGGGCAGAAAGGGGTGCTGGCTGCTGCCAGCGTTGGACGGATGGGCGCGGCCGATCAAGGCGCCACCGCGCACCTGGGTGATCGCCGCCGGGGTTTGCGGTACGTGGCGCAGATTGCGATGCGCAAGCCGTGCGTGCTCGCGCATCAGCGCTTCGGCACGCGCGCCCTGGCGGTATTCAATGGCAGCGATGACTTCGCGATGCTGGTCTTGCGCCAGCGTCAGAATCAGTTGTGCTTCGGCGCTGGTGGTCTGCGCCATGACCAGGCTATTGGGCGAGGCGAACGGTAACTGCAGCACACGGGTGAGCTCGCGGCCCAGGACATCGCTGCCGGCCATTGCCACCAGCAACGCGTGGAACTGCGCGTTGGCCTGCACATAGGCGGTGAAGTCGATGGCGTGCAGCGGCGAGCCGACGATGCCGTCGAGCGTGTCCAGCAACTGGCGAGCCTGAGCCAGCGACGCGGCGGATGCCCCGCGTTCGGCGGCCATGCGCGCGGCCAGTCCTTCGAGCGTGCCGCGCAGTTCGATCGCATCGTGCACATCGCGTTCGCTGAAGGCCTGCACCGCGTAGCCGCCGCCCGGCAGTGCGCTGGCCAGGCCTTCTTCGCAGAGACGCTGCAACGCGGCGCGCACCGGCGTGCGCGACATGCCCAGCCGCTGCACCACCGCCAGCTCGGACAGCCGCGCGCCGGCCGGCAGGGTGCCGTCGAGAATCAGTTCGCGTAGCGACAGCAGTGCGCGCGTGGTTTGCGCGGCACTGCTGCGAAACGGGGTGGTCGGTGACATGCGAACCTCCGTCGCGGTGCTTTAGCCCACCATGCGCAGCGACAATTCCTGCGCGCGCTGTTCCTGTGCGATCAGTCGATCGATCACGCGGCGCGCCCACATGCCGCCGGCATCGACGTTGAGGTTGTAGAAGGTGTGATCCGGATGCGCGTCGATGGCGCGCTGTTGCGCTTCCAGCACCGCCTCGTCCTCGCCGAACACGCCGGTCACGCCGGCCCGGGTCAGCGTGGTCAGCGATTGGTCGTGCAGCGCGTAGTTGCGCATGAACGCCCAGAAGTAATGGCAGGTGGTGTCGGTTTCGGGCGTGATGGTGTTGAGCACGTAGCCGTTGACGCCCTGGCTGCGGTCGCCTTCCGGCGCTCCGGTGCCGGCGATGGCCACACCGACATCGATGGCGATGGTGCCGGGCGCTTCGAAACGGATGATCTGCCAGCGATCGACCTTGCCGTGGTAATCCAGATGGCGCGCGATCTGGCTGGCCCAGAACGGTGGCGCGTCGATATTGCGCATCCAGCGCGACACCACCACCGAGCGGTCGCCGTGCATCACATCGAACGGCGCTTCGGCGATCTCGTCCTGACCGATGCTGGAGCCATGCACGAAGGTCTCGTGGGTCAGGTCCATCAGGTTGTCCAGCACCAGCCGGTAGTCGCACTTGGCGTAGATGGTGCGGCCGTCGCCGGCCCAGGCCGGGTCGTGCGCCCAATGCAGATCGGGAATCAGGCTGGTGTCGGCCTGCGCCGGATCGCCGGGCCAGATCCACACATAGCGATGCTTCTCGGCCACCGGAAAACTGCGCACGCATGCGGACGGGTTGATGGTTTCCTGCGAGGGCATGTGCACGCAGCGGCCTTGCGTGTTGTAGACCAGCCCGTGATAACCGCAGACCACATCGTCGCCGCGCAGCTTGCCCATCGACAGCGGCACCAGGCGATGCCAACACGCGTCTTCGAGTGCGATCACGGCCCCGGCGGTGCTGCGATACAGCACCACATCCAGGTTGCAGACCTTGCGCGGGGTCAGCGCGTGCTCGATCTCGTGGTCCCAGGCGACGGCATACCACGCGTTGAGGGGAAACAGCTGCTTGGACTGGGACATGACCGTGACTCCTGGGGTTTGTATACAACCTGGGGTGCGGATCGGCAGTGGTACGCCGGCTGACGACCAGTTGACGCGCTTGCCAGCGCTGGCGTCTGCTTGCAAGCGAAGTTATGTATACACCGGAGACAATGTTGGAGCGCCAGTCGCCAAGCGAAATTGTGCGATTATCGAATATGCACGCCGATAATCGGATTGACCGGGCTGTGCCGCTGCGCCTACCGTGACCGCACGCTCGCTGTGCAGGACTATTGCAATGGCCGAAATCGTCTCCCTTTCAGAAGCGGTGTCCCAGCTGATCGCCGATGGCGATTGCGTGGCGATGGAAGGCTTCACCCATCTGATCCCGCACGCCGCCGGCCATGAGGTGATCCGCCAGCGCAAGCGCGACCTGCGCCTGGTGCGCATGACGCCGGATCTGATCTACGACCAGCTGATCGGCGCCGGGTGCGCGGCGGCATTGCGGTTTTCCTGGGGCGGCAATCCCGGCGTCGGCTCGCTGCACCGGCTGCGCGATGCGGTCGAACATGCCTGGCCGCAGCCGCTGCAGATCCGCGAACACAGCCATGCCGACATGGCCAACGCTTACGTGGCCGGCGCCTCAGGGCTGCCGTTTGCGGTGTTGCGCGGTTATGTCGGCTCGGACCTGCCGCGCGTCAACGACAGCATTAAGTTCCTGCAATGCCCGTACACCGGCGAAACGCTGGCCACCACGCCGGCGGTGAATCCCGATGTCACCGTGATTCACGCCCAACAGGCCGACCGCCGCGGCAATGTGCTGCTGTGGGGCATTCTGGGCGTGCAGAAAGAGGCCGTATTGGCGGCGCGCAAGGTGATCGTGACGGTGGAAGAGATCGTCGACACGCTGGATGCGCCGCCCAACGCCTGCATCCTGCCGCGTTGGGTGGTGGATGCGGTCTGCCATGTGCCCGGTGGCGCCGCACCGTCGTATGCGCATGGCTACTACGCCCGCGACAACCGCTTCTATCTGGCCTGGGATGCGATCGCCCGCGACCGTGCGCGCTTTCAGGCATGGATCCAGACGCATCTTCTCGATACCGAGGATTTCGCTGCCTTCCAGCGCGTGTACGCGCACTCGCTGTTGCAGGTGGCCGCATGAGCGACTACAGCACCAACGAAATGATGACCGTGGCGGCGGCGCGGCGCCTGCCCGATAACGCGGTGTGCTTTGTCGGCATCGGCCTGCCATCCACTGCCGCCAACCTGGCGCGGCTGACGCATGCGCCGGACGTCACCCTGATCTACGAATCCGGTCCGATCGGCGCGCGCCCGGACGTGCTGCCGCTGTCGATCGGCGATGGCGAACTGGCCGACACCGCCGACACCGTGGTCTCCACGCCGGAGATCTTTCGCTACTGGTTGCAGGGCGGTCGTGTGGATGTGGGCTTTCTGGGCGCGGCGCAGATTGATCGCCATGCCAACCTCAACACCACGGTAATCGGCCCGTACGATGCGCCGAAAACGCGGCTGCCCGGCGCAGGTGGCGCGCCGGAGATTGCGGCCAGCGCCAAGCAGGTGTTCATCATCATGCGCCAATCCACACGCAGCTTCGTGCCGGTGCTGGACTTCATCACCACGGTCGGGCATCTGGACGGTGGCGATGCGCGCCAGCGTGCCGGCCTGCCTGGCGCCGGCCCCACCGTGGTGGTCACCGATCTATGCGTGATGGAGCCCGACCCCGTGACCCGTGAACTCACCGTCACCGCCTTGCACCCCGGGAGCACCCGCGAACAGGTGAGTGCGGCCACCGGCTGGCCGATCCGCTTCGCCGCCGATCTGGCGCAGACCACCCCACCGAGCGCTGCGGAATTGCAGGCACTGCGCGCGCTGCAGGCACGCACCGATGCAGCGCATGGCAAGCAGGCTGCGGGAGCCGAGGCATGAGCGAGGTCTATCTGATCGATGGCATCCGCACGCCGATCGGCCGTTACGGCGGCGCCCTGGCCAGCGTGCGTGCCGATGACCTCGGCGCGGTACCGATCGCCGCGTTGATGGCGCGTCATCCGCAACTGGAACCGGCGCTGATCGAAGACGTGTATCTGGGCTGCGCAAACCAGGCCGGCGAAGACAATCGCAATGTCGCGCGTATGAGTCTGTTGCTGGCGGGCCTGCCGTCTTCGGTGCCGGGCAGCACGCTCAATCGCCTGTGCGGGTCCGGGCTGGATGCGATCGGCACGGTGGCGCGCGGCATCCGTGCCGGCGAACTGGGGCTGGCGATTGCCGGCGGGGTCGAATCGATGACGCGCGCGCCGTGGGTGATGGGCAAGGCCGAGGGCGCATTCGCCCGCACGCAACAGCTGGAGGACACCACGATGGGCTGGCGTTTCGTCAATCCGCGTCTGCAGGGCGCTTACGGCGTGGAGTTGATGGGCGAAACCGCAGAGAACGTGGCGCAGCGCTATGCCATCGCGCGCGAAGACCAGGATGCCTTTGCATTGCGCAGTCAGCAACGCGTTGCCGCTGCACAGGCGGCCGGGTTCTTCGATGGAGAAATCACGCCGGTGACCGTGGCCCCACGCAAAGGTGGCGAGGCAACCGCTCTCGATCGCGACGAGCCCCCGCGCCCGAATACCACCGCCGAGATGCTGGCCAAGCTCAAGCCGGTCTTCCGCCAGCCCGGCACGGTGACTGCCGGCAATGCCTCGGGCCTCAACGATGGCGCTGCCGCCTTGTTGCTGGCCTCCGCGCAGGCGGTGCAGATGCATGGGCTGACCCCGCGCGCACGCGTGCTCGGCTTCGCCTCCGCCGGTGTGGAGCCGGCCTTCATGGGGATCGGTCCGGTGCCGGCCACGCAGCGCTTGCTGGCGCGGTTGGGCCTGACCATCGAACAGTTCGATGCGATCGAACTCAACGAAGCCTTCGCCGCGCAGGCGCTCGCCTGCACGCGCGCGTTCGGGCTGGCCGACGATGCGCCGCACGTCAACGCCAACGGCGGCGCCATCGCACTCGGACACCCACTGGGGATGAGCGGCGCGCGGCTGGCGTTGACCTTGCTGCGGCAACTGGAAGCCAGCAACGGACGGCTTGGCCTGGCCAGCATGTGTATCGGCGTGGGGCAGGGCGTGGCGCTGGCGATCGAGCGCGTGTAGTGCGCCCGTTGCAACCACCGCTGCCGTTACCGCACACCCAGAGCGTTCTCGACGCTTGCAGCGTTGACGCTAGCATTCCCGACCGCGCCGTAGCGCAACCGATGGAGATCCCGCATGCGCGACCCCAGCTCTGACACGCCAGTCGATCCGCTGCTCGGCTATCGCCGCATCCGGATCGGCACGCAGCCGGCGTATCTGCATCTTCCCTATGCATCCACCGCGTTGCGCGGCCCCACGCGCGCGCCGATCGACATCCCGGTCACGCTGTCGGAAGTCACCGGGCCGCGACTGGATCGGCTCACGCTGGGCGAGCATGCCGCCGATCTCACTGCCGGCTTTGCCGGCGAGCCGTTGGGCGAGCGCATCATCGTCTCCGGCCGCGTGCTCGACGAAAACGGCAAGCCGGTGCGCAACAGCGTGGTGGAAGTGTGGCAATGCAACGCGGCTGGCCGCTATCAACATGCGGGCGATCGCCACGATGCGCCGCTGGATCCCAATTTCCGCGGTACCGGCCAGGTGCTCACCGACGACCACGGCCGCTATGCGTTCAAGACCATCAAGCCGGGTGCGTATCCGTGGCGCAATCACTACAACGCCTGGCGGCCGGCGCATATCCATTTTTCGCTGCATGGCGATGGTATCGGACAGCGGCTGATCACCCAGATGTACTTCCCCGGCGATCCGTTGCTGGCGCACGACCCGATCTACAACTGCGTGGACGATCCGCTGGCACGCGAACGCATGGTGTCCAGTTTCGACTGGGAAAACGCGGTGAGCGAATACGCGCTGGCCTACCGCTTCGACATCGTGTTGCGCGGTCGCAAGCAAACCGTCTGGGAGTGAGTCGATGAGCCTGCACACCACCCCGTCGCAAACCGTTGGCCCGTATTACCGGCTCGGGCTGGAGCCGCTGTATCGCCACCGGCTTGCACCTGCGCAGGCCACAGGCACGCAGGTGCAGATCAGTGGTTGCGTCTTCGATGGCGCCGGCACTCCGGTGGCCGACGCGGTGCTGGAACTGTGGCAAGCCGATGGCGCCGGCATCTATGCGCATGCCGCCGACACCCGCTTCGAAACGCATGACCCCGGCTTCGATGGCTGGGGCCGCGTGCCCACCGATGCGCAAGGATGTTTTTCCTTCAGCACCATCAAGCCAGGCCAGGTCGCCGGGCCCGACGGCAAGCTGCAGGCCGCGCATCTGACCGTGCTGGTGTTCATGCGCGGGCTGCTGCGCGGCGTGTCGACACGGCTGTACTTCGCCGACGACCCGCAACTGCGCAGCGATCCGATCCTTGCCCTGGTGCCGGCCGAGCGTCGCGCCACGCTGCTGGCGCAATCGCGCGGTAGTGGCAACTACGTGTGGGACATCCACATGCAGGGCGATGCGGAAACGGTGTTCTTCCATTATTGATCGCAGCGTCATTGCGCGTTTGCCCATGCTGCGATGCGCGCGCGTGCGCATCGCGCATGCCAGTTGGCACTCCTGCGCATCGGTGCCATGCTGCCCGCACGTCAAGAGAGGCCATGCATGACTGCGACGTCTTCCCTGTTGGGATCCTTGTTTGGCGAGCCTGCGTGCGACGCGTTGTTCGACGACGCCGCGCGTGTGCAGGCAATGCTGGCGTTCGAATCCGCGCTCGCCCGCGCGCAGGCGCAGTGCGGCGTGATCCCGACCGGGGCCGCGCAGGCCATTGCCAATGCCTGCGACGTGCAGCACTACGATCTGGCCGCGCTGGCGCAGGCCACTGCACTGGCCGGCAATCCCGCCATTCCATTGGTCAAGGCGCTGACTGCACGCGTGGCCGAACACGATGCGCAGGCCGCGCGCTGGGTGCACTGGGGCGCCACCAGTCAGGACGTCATCGATACCGGCACGGTGCTGCAGCTGCGCGCTGCGCTCGACCTATTGCTACCGCGTCTGCAACACCTGTGCGCCGATCTGGCCGCACTGGCCAAACGCGAGCGCAATACCGGCCTGCCTGGTCGCACCTTGTTGCAGCAGGCGGTGCCGGTCACCTTCGGGCTCAAGGTCGCCGGCTGGCTGGATGCGTTGCAGCGCGCGCACCACCGCCTGCAGGCCTTGCAGCGCGATGCCTTGGTACTGCAGTTCGGTGGTGCGGCCGGCACGTTGGCGTCGCTGCAGGAGCGCGGCCTCGAGGTCGCCGAAGCGCTGGCAAAGACGCTGTCGCTGCCGTTGCCCGCATTGCCGTGGCACACCGCGCGCGACCGCCTCGTCGAGGTCGGCTGCGCCTTCGGCCTGTTGGCCGGCACCTTGGGCAAGATCGGCGGCGATGTGGTGCTGCTGATGCAATCGGAGGTTGGCGAAGTGTTCGAGCCCGCCGCTGCCGGCAAGGGCGGCTCCTCGGCGATGCCGCATAAACGCAATCCGGTCTCCAGCGTCGCCGCGATTGCGGCCGCCACGCGTGTGCCCGGCCTGGTGGCGACCTTGTTCAGCGCGATGGCGCAGCCGCATGAGCGTGCCGCCGGGCAATGGCACGCCGAATGGGAGACCTTGCCGCAGATCGTGTGCCTCACTGCCGGAAGTCTTGCGCAGATGCAGCTGTGCCTGGCCGATCTGGAACTGGACCGCGAGCGCATGCGCGCGCATCTGGATAGCCATGGCGGTGTGTTGTATGCCGAAGCGGTGGTGTTCGCGCTCGCAGCGCAGCTCGGCAAAGCGCAGGCGCATGCGGTGGTGGAGCAGGCGGTGGCACGCGCGCAGGCGCAGCAGCGGCATCTGCGCGAGGTGCTCGCCGAGGATGCACTGGTCGGTGCGGTGCTCACGCATGCGCAACTGCAGGCGCTGTTCGATGTGGACAGCTGGCGCGGCATGTCCTCGGTCTGGATCGATCGCGTGCTTGCCGCTTCTTCTTCTTCGCTGAAGGTACTTCGATGGCCTATCTGCAGTTGCCCACGCACCGCCTGCACTATCGGCTGGACGGCACCGAAGGCCGCCCCTGGCTGACCTTCTGCAACTCGCTCGGCACCGACCTGCAGATGTGGGACACGCAGATCGCCGCCTTTGCGCCGCACTACCGCATCCTGCGCTACGACCGCCGCGGCCATGGTGATTCTGAGACGCCGCCCGGCCCGTACAGTGTCGCCGACCTGGGCCAGGACGTGCTGGCGCTGTGGGATGCGTTGCAGATCGATCAGAGCGACTTCTGCGGCGTGTCGATCGGCGGCCTCACCGGGCAGTGGCTGGGCCTGCACGCACCGCAACGGCTGCGGCGGCTGGCGGTGTGCGCCACTGCGCAGAAGATCGGTAGCAGCGAGACCTGGAACGCGCGCATCGCACAGGTGCGCAGCGAAGGCCTGGCCGTGCTGGTCGATGCCACCTTGCAGCGCTGGTTCACGCCGCCGTTTGCCATCAGCCACGCGCAACGGCTGGAGATGATCGTGGCCGCGTTCGTGTCGACCTCGCCGGACGGCTATATCGCCTGCTGCCAGGCCGTGGCCGATGCCGATTTCCGTGGCGCGCTCGACACGCTGGCGCTGCCATTGCTCGCAGTCGCTGGCGAAGATGACCCGGTCTGCTCGCCCAACGATCTGCGCGAGATCGCCTCTGCCGCTCCGCACGGCCATTACGCGCAGGTGCCCGGCCGGCATATCTGCAATCTGGAATCGCCGGCCGCGTTCAACGACACCGTATTGCGCTTTCTTCAGGCCGACTAAAGCAGCTGCCAGCACGCCAGCGCTGCACGGCCGCTCCAACCATTCCCTAAGCAAGAGAGATCCGATGCACGAAGACGAGCGTTACCAGGCCGGCCTGCACGAGCGCCGGCGCGTTCTTGGCGATGCGCATGTCGACCGCTCGCTGGCCGCACGCACCGAGTTCACCGAAGAGTTTCAGGAACTGATCACCCGCTACGCCTGGGGCAGCATCTGGACCCGCGACGGCCTGCCCGCGCATACCCGCTCGCTGCTGACGCTGGCGATGATGGTGGCGCTGGGCCATGACGAAGAGTTCAAGCTGCACGTGCGCGCCGCGCGCAACAACGGCGTCACGCCCGATCAGATCAAGGAGGTGTTGTTGCAGGCGGCGGTCTATTGCGGCGTGCCGGCGGCCAATCACGCATTCGCACTGGCCAAACCGATTCTCGAAGAACAGGCCGCCGAAGGCTGAGCCGCTAGCATCGCGTCAGACACTCTGACGAGCGACAAAGCGACCGAGCGAAGCCGAACCGGAAGATGCTGCGCATGCCGGCAGCGCAACCACGTGTGTCGTGCTCGAGGCGCGAGCAGCAAGAGCGGCCAAAAAACGATTACGTAGCCGCCAGGTGGGCACGTCGGTGCCCGGAATCGGCATGTGCCACTCGTACACCGCCAAGCATCGCAGGCAAGATGGCCGCTGTCGGACATCACGTCCCAGGGAGATGACTCATGACCTTGCGCTTCGCCTGCCTGCTGATGCTGCTGATCGCCACCTGTGCGCTGCAGGCACAGCCGCATCCCGGACCGGGCACGCAGCTGTCGCAGGTTCGCGCCGACGATGGCCAGACGCTGGCGGTGTGGTCGCGCGTACCGGCACAGCCGCGTGGCACGATCCTGCTGGTGCATGGGCGTACCTGGAGTGCGCTGCCCAATTTCGACCTGCAGGTTCCCGGCGAAGCGCGCGATTCGCGCTCGGTGCTCGCGGCCTTGGCGCAGGCCGGGTACGCCGCCTACGCGGTGGACCTGCGCGGCTATGGCGGCAGTGCGCGCGATGGCAGCGGCTGGAACACACCGGCGCGCGCGGTGGCCGACGTCGCCGAGGTGCTGGCCTGGATCGCCCGCAAGCACGCGCACTTGCCGCCGCCGGCGCTGCTCGGTTATTCCAACGGCGCGCGGGTGGCGCTGCTGATCGGCCAGCAACACCCGCAGGCGCTGTCTGCGCTGGTGCTGTACGGTTTTCCGGACGATGTCGATGCGGCTCCCGATGCCACACCAACGCCAGCCCAGCCATTGCGCGCACGCACCACGGTCGAAGCAGCCGGCGAGGATTTCATCACCGCCAATGCCGCGCCCTCCGGCGTGCGTGCGGCCTACGCTGCGCAGGCGGTGTCGGCCGACCCGGTGCGCACCGACTGGCGCGCGATGGAGCAGTTCGCCTTCCAGCCCGAGCAGGTGGCAACGCTGCCGGTGCTGCTGCTGCGGGGCGTCGACGATCCCATCGCGACCCAGCCGGACAACGCCCACCTGTACGCACGCCTGCGCAGCGAAGATCGCAGTTGGGTCACGCTGCCGCACGCCGACCATGTGGCGCATGTCGAAGACACGCATGCCGCCTGGGTGGATGCGGTGGTCGGCTTTCTGCGCCGGCCGCGCTGAGCGTGTTCGACAAGCCCTAACTCAACAACGCCCCCAGCCGCTGCGCCGCCTGCTTCAGCGGTTCCAGCAGCTGCGTCTGCATCGTCTGCAGGCTCACGCGCCCGGCCTGGGCACCGATGTTGAGCGCGGCGATCACCTCGCCGCGCAGGTTGCGCACCGGCACCGCGATCGAGCGCAGGCCGATTTCCAGTTCCTGATCGGTCAGGCACATGCCTTCGCGGCGCGTACGTGCCAGCAGCTCCAGCAGCGCCGATGCCTGGGTCACCGTGCGGTCGGTGCGCGGGCGCAGCGTGGTGCGCTCCAGATACGCCTGCAAGGTGTCGCCGGGCAGGGCGGCCAGCAGCACCCGGCCCATCGAGGTGCAGTAGGCCGGCAGGCGCGTGCCCGGGCGCAGCCCGATCGACATGATGCGCACCGTCTCGGCGCGCGCCACGTACAACAGGTCGTCGCCGTCCAGCACGCCTAGCGAGCAGGATTCGTGCAGCTGGTCACGCAAGCCATCCAGCACCGGCTGCGCTGCCGCGGTCATTGATGAAGAGGCCGCATACGCACCGCCGATCCCGAGCACCCGCGGCAGCAGTACATAGCCGCGGCCCTGTTCGCCGACATAGCCCAGCTTGGCCAAGGTGTGCAGCACCCGCCGCACCGCCGCGCGCGAGATGCCGGTTTCCAGGCTGATCTGCGACATCGTCACCTCGCGCGCGTGCTGTGCGAACACGCTGAGTACCACCAGCCCGCGTCCCAGCGAGGTCATGAAGTCCGGGTCGCCCTGGGCGGCGGCGATCTGCTGCATCAACTCATGCGGCAGGCCGCGTTCGCTACCGACTGCGGGCACGGCGGTGGGGCGTTTACGTCGGCTGGCGGCGGGCTCGGGCATTGGGTCGCAGGTTGGACAGGTTCCCGCATGGTAAGCGCTCAGGCAGATGCATGCCCCCGGTCGCAGCTTGTGCCTGGACATGTAATCGCTTCACCCTGCTTGCCGCATAATCGCTGCTGATTTGTTCCGGATCGGTCCTCTTAGTCCATGAAAACCCCCAAGGGCCTGCAACCGCTGATCGACGACGGCATCATCGACGAAGTGTTGCGACCACTGAAGAGCGGCAAGGAAGCATCCGTCTATGTGGTCAGCACAGGCGCAGACATCCTGTGCGCGAAGGTCTACAAAGACATGGCGCAGCGCAGCTTCCAGGCGCGCGTGCAATATCAGGAAGGCCGCAAGGTGCGCGGCAGCCGCCAGGCACGCGCGATGGGCAAGGCCACCAAATTCGGTCGCCGCGAAGCCGAGACCGCGTGGAAGAATACCGAAGCCGAGGTGCTCTACCAGCTGATGGATGCCAGCGTGCATGTGCCCAAGCCGCGCGGCTATTTCCACGGCGTGCTGCTGATGGATCTGGTCACCGACGAAGCCGGCCACAGCGCTCCGCGGCTGGGCGAAGTGGAGCTGGAACCGGAGCAGGCGCGCGTGTTCCACACCAGCCTGATCGGCGATGTGGTCAAGATGCTGTCGCTGGGCCTGGTGCACGGCGATCTGTCCGAATACAACGTGCTGGTCTCGCCCGAGGGCCCGGTGTTGATCGACTTTCCTCAGGTGGTCAGCGCCGCCGGCAACAATGCCGCGCGCGACATGCTGCTGCGCGACGTGCACAACCTGCGCGATTGCCTCGGCCGTTTTGCGCCGGAGTTGCTGGAAACCTACTACGGCGAAGAGATGTGGGCGCTGTTCGAAAAGGGCGAGCTGCGCCCGGACAGCGTGCTGACCGGACGCTTCAAGTTCGACACCCACCGCGCCGACGTGCGCGCCATCCGCGCCTCGATCGAAGACGCACGCCAGGAAAACCTCATCCGTCAGCAAGGCCGCGAGGCCGCTGCGGAAGACGAAGATTAGCCAGCGGCTGTCGCGCCCTATGCGGCGCGACACTGGCAACGTCGCACACGGCGCGCTGCCAGCGTGCACTGGTCATTGGCAACGTGTCGGTGCGCGCTGAGCGCGCCGATGCCAGCGCGTGCAGACGCGATGCGGCGCAGCAAAAAAACCAACTGACGCTGATTGCGTGACTGTCGCACAAGCCCGCCGGGTACCGCCCTTGCCGCCGCATGCAAGGCCAGTCAAGGGGTTTGCAGCGCTGCGGCGTGCATCAGGCAATGCCATTGAAATTATTTATGCAATTTAATGGTGATTGATCATAAGTATCTGGCAGGCTCGCTCCTCGTCTCCTGGAGGGTCTGTCATGTCGTTTGATCCCGATGTCGTGCGCCTGTTTGCCCAGCTTCAACAATCCGGTCAACCGGCCATGGACACCCTGCCGATCGAAGGTGCGCGCGCGATGATGCGCGCGCTCGGCGCGCAGCTCGGCTTCCCGCGCGTGGAGATGGCGCAGGTACGCGATCTGCATGCCGACACCGCTGCCGGCCCGGTGCCGTTGCGGTTGTATCGACCATCCGATCTTGCCCCTGGCCCCGCCCCGACCTGCCTGTTCGTGCACGGCGGCGGCGGTGTGGTGGGCGATCTGGACTCCCATGACGACGTCTGCCGGCAACTGGCTGCATGTGCCGGCTGTCAGCTGCTGGCTGTCGACTATCGTCTGGCGCCGGAACACCCCGCACCGGCCGGCGTGGAAGACGTGATTGCTACCCTGCAGTGGCTGGTGGCCCAGCCCCATGTGGTTGGTGCCGACCCCGCCATTGCACAGGACTGGCGCGTCTCGCCAATGCTGGTGCCCGATGTGGCCGGCGTTGCGCCCGCACTGGTCGTGGTGGGCGATCGCGACATGCTCTGCGACGAAGGACGCGCCTATGCCGAGCGTCTGCGCGGCGCCGGGGTGGAAGTCACCTTGCACAGCTTTCCCGGCATGATCCACGGTTTCATCAACATGGGCGGCGTACTGCGCGCCGCCGATGAGACATTGGCGCTGGCGGCACTGGTGCTGCGCCAGCGTTTGCTGCCCGCCATTGGGCGGTGGGCGAGTGACTAGAAGTTGAAGCGGAAGGTCGTCATCAGTACGTGGTTTTCGCGGTCCACTGCAGGCGTATTGACGAACTGATTCAGATACCCGACATCGACATTGGAGATGGCGTTGAACTTCCAGTTGATACCGACGAATACGCGGTTCTGGTCGAGACCGCGTCGCGCGCCCCACTCGGTCTGATCGAGATTGACGAACAGTTCGTTGAACGCCACCCACGACAATTGCGGCGACAACGCGCTGGGGCGCACGGCCCGGATCATCTGGCGTACCCGGTAACCTTCATCGCTGAAACCTTCGCGGTGGCGTTGCTCCAGACGCGTGCGGCTGGTAATGGTGATATTGGCAATCGGATCGAACTGATATTGAAACTGCCCCCACCAGCGATTTTCGCGGTTGGAGGATTGCCCGGCCGGATGGCTGATAATGGTGTCGTAGCCCATCCAGACACTGGCTTTGGGATTGAGCCGGTAAAACACGGCGGGGCGCAGAATCAGTTGGTCGAACTGCTCGCCTTCCTCGCGCCAGCGCGGATGGATATCCATGCTCCAGTACAGATTTTCGACCGGCAACTTGCCCTGGGCATACACACTTAACCAGTAACGGCCATCTTCTTCGGTAGTGGCCATCGCCGGCGCGATGTTCGCCAGCATCAGCACTAAAAGCGGACAGGCACTGCGCACAGTTGCCTTCAACATCGCACTCGATCTGTTCATGGATTAGAAAGTCGTCATAGTTGATCGAGCATAGCAACTTCCCCCGTGTCGCTAGAGTCCGCCGGACGAGCGGCAAGCCTGCGCGTACCGGTGGCTTCGCACGTGGCGACATGGCATCGCATGCTGACATCTGTTGGCAACGTTTCGCGCGTTTGTCCACTGAGGGTGCTTGCACGCGTACCGGCGTGGGACACGCCGCAAGTACGTCCCTGTAGGCGCTTATGCGGCATCCCTGCCGCATAAGGTCCCACGCCGGCACGCGCGCAAGCACCACCGACTGTTCTCGGTGGCTGTGGGAGAGACGGCTGGTTGATTGATCTAGCTGTACGCGAGACCTTCGCTGGCGACCGAGTGGCAGCGCGATGGATGACCGACGTCATCGCGGAATCCGTCGGACGACGTGCTTGCCGAGCAGCGACGTAATCGACTAACCACAAGCCCCTCACGCCACCTGGCTGCGCCGCGCGCGTTCCAGATGCACCAGCAGCAGCGAGATCGCCGCCGGCGTCATGCCGGCAATACGCTGGGCCTGGCCGATACTTTGCGGGCGCACGCGTTCGAGTTTCTGTTGCACTTCGATCGACAGGCCACGCACGCCGGCATAATCGAACCCTTCTGGAATCGGCGTGGTTTCGTGGCGTTGCTGACGCGCGATGTCGTCGCGTTGGCGGTCCAGATAACCGGCGTATTTGACACTGATCTCGACCTGCTCAGCCACCTGCGCATCCTCCACGCCCGGCCCCAGCGTCGGCACGCGCATCAGCGCGGCGTAGTTGAGTTCGGGGCGCTTGATCAGATCCAGTACGTTGGTCTCGCGGCTCACCGCCACGCCCAGGGTCTGGGCCACTTCGCGGCCCAGCGCATTGCCCGGGGTTGCCCACAGTGCCTGCAGGCGCGCGCTTTCGCGCTGCACCGCCTTCTGCTTGGCCGAAAACCGCGCCCAGCGCGCATCGTCGACCAGGCCCATCGCACGGCCCACACCGGTCAGGCGCGCGTCGGCATTGTCTTCGCGCAGCTGCAGCCGGTATTCGGCGCGGCTGGTGAACATGCGATACGGCTCGGTGGTGCCGTGGGTAATCAGATCGTCCACCAGCACGCCCAGGTACGCCTCATCGCGACGCGGCGACCACGCCGGCAAGGCCTGCACATGGCGCGCGGCATTGAGGCCGGCCAGCAACCCTTGCGCGGCGGCCTCTTCGTAACCGGTGGTGCCATTGATCTGCCCGGCGAAGAACAGCCCGCCCACCGCCTTGGTTTCCAGCGAGGCCTTGAGCCCGCGCGGGTCGAAGAAGTCGTACTCGATCGCATAGCCGGGGCGGGTGATATGCGCCTGCGCAAACCCATGGATCGAGCGCACCAGCGCCAGCTGCACATCGAACGGCAGCGAGGTGGAGATGCCGTTGGGATAGATCTCGGTGACCTCCAGGCCTTCGGGCTCGACGAAGATCTGGTGGCTGGTCTTCTCGGCGAAGCGCACTACCTTGTCTTCGATCGACGGGCAGTAACGCGGGCCGATGCCTTCGATCTGTCCCGAATACAGCGGCGAGCGATGCAGCGCGCTGCGGATGATGTCGTGGGTCTGTTCGGTGGTGTGAGTGATCCAGCAGCTGACCTGGCGCGGGTGATCGCTGCGCTGGCCCATGAACGACATCACCGGCAACGGATCGTCGCCCGGCTGTTCGGCCATCACGCTGTAGTCGAGCGTGCGCCCGTCGATACGTGGCGGGGTGCCGGTCTTGAGCCGGTCGATCGCAAACGGCCGTTCGCGCAGGCGCGCGGCCAGCGTGGTGGCCGGCGGGTCGCCCATGCGCCCGGCCGCGTACTGGGTCTCGCCAACATGGATCTTGCCGGCCAGGAAGGTACCGGCCGTGAGCACCACTGCGGGTGCTTCGAAACGCAGCCCGGTCTGGGTGATGACTCCGCGCACGCTGTCGCCCTCGCTAGCGCCGTTGTGGATGAGTAGATCGTCCACTGCTGCCTGGAACACGGTCAGGTTGGGCTGCGCCTCGACGATGCAGCGGATCGCGTTGCGGTAGAGGGTGCGGTCAGCCTGGCAGCGGGTGGCGCGTACCGCTGGCCCCTTGGAGGCATTGAGCGTGCGCCACTGGATGCCGGCCAAGTCTGCCGCGCGTGCCATTGCCCCGCCCAGCGCGTCGATCTCCTTGACCAGATGGCCCTTGCCGATCCCGCCGATGGCCGGGTTGCAGCTCATCGCGCCCACCGTCTCGATGTTGTGGGTCAGCAGCAAGGTGCGGGCGCCGGCGCGCGCGGAGGCCAGCGCGGCCTCGGTGCCGGCATGGCCGCCGCCGATCACGATGACGTCGTAGCGATAAAAGGAATCGGACATGGGCGTGGACTAGGAAGCGGAAGGAAGACAAGCGGCCGCGGAATTATCGGCTGAAGGGCGATTGAGGTCACTCAATCGATAAAAATGTGATTTAAATCACATTTTAGAACAGTGGCACTCAAGTTGGCATGTTCCGTGCGGATATCCCTAATGCACCCGTCGTGGCATTGCGACATGGGCGCAAGGCTGGAATTGGAACAGGGGCCAGCCGCGCGTGCGATGGGGTAGCGTAAGGGTCGGTAGTCGGGGGACTGCCGACCCTTATTTTTTTCTGCGGTTGGCACCGCTGCCGATGCGCTCTGCCAGGCTGATGCGGTCAGGCGCTGCCAGGTTAAGCAGAAGGACAAACGCATAAAGCCCCGGCATGCCGGGGCTTTATGCGTTGAAGGCGCCGATATCCGACAGGGCCGGAACAGGGGGGATCCAGATTTCCCTGTCGGACATCGACATAAGTCAGTCGTTGGAACGCGTCAGGTCAAAAAATGACGTGGCGGGTCACAGAGCACCTAGCTTGCAACCAAGTGCCGGCTGAACGCAAGCCCCCAATCTATCCATTTGTGGGCCGCGTCGCAGTCAGCAACTCAGGGGATCTGCTCACGGGTAGTGCGGGGTGCGGTCTGCCGTTGAATCTGCCGGATCACCCCAGGCGGCGCACCGATGCGTGCGGGCGGCCGCGACGGCGGAGCGCCGGTTGCCGGTGGACGATTGGGCTGCTGCGGACGCGGGCCATTGGGGCGGGGACCGTTCGGACGCGGGCCATTGTGATACGAGCCGTTCGGGCGCGGCGGCCGGTACTGTGGGCGCCGATCGTTCTGCCGGTAGTAGTAGCCGCCACCGCCGCGATAGACCGGATACACCGGGTAGTCGTACAACCCGATCGAACCGGCGCCATAGGGGTTGCCGTACGGATTGCCGTAGAAATACGGCGAGTAACCAGGCGGGTAGCGATACTGTACGGCCGGAGCGCCACGGTAATAGCCGCCCGACCCACCGCCGGTGTAGTCGTAAGTCGCGCAGCCGCTCAGAGCCAGTAGCCCGGCGGCGAAGATCAGACGGAATTTCATGGATGGTGCCCTCCTGCAACCATGGTCCCACTTTCGAACCGATGCATTGAATCGGTCCTTAACTGTGTCGCTATGTGGCGCTTTTTCATCGATCCAGCATGCGCGGGAATTGTGCGCGCAACCGTGAAGAGTGGGGGATACGTTAATCTTGCAGGCATGATCGAGACGGTTTCTCTTGCCCATTCCGACGTCCTGCAAGCCGCTGCGCGCATCGCGCCGCAGTGCGCGCCGACACCGTTGCTGACCTCGCACAGCCTGGATGCGCTCTGCGGCGCGCAGGTGTTCTTCAAGGCCGAACACCTGCAGCGCAGCGGCGCCTTCAAGTTCCGCGGCGCCTGCAATGCGGTGTGGTCGTTGCCCGAGGAGCTGGCCGCGCGCGGCGTGGTCACGCATTCGTCCGGCAACCACGGCGCCGCCTTGGCGCTGGCCGCGCGCACCCGTGGCATCGGTTGCCATGTAGTGGTGCCGGAGGGTGCGGTGGCCGCCAAGTTGGCCAATATTTCCCGGCACGGTGCCACGCTATGGCGCTGCGCGCCGACCATCGCCGCGCGCGAGCAGCTGTGCGCGGAAGTGCAGGCCAGCAGCGGCGCGACGCTGGTCCATCCCTACACCGACCCGGCCGTGATCGCCGGGCAGGGCACCGCCACGCTGGAGCTGTTGCACCAGAGCGGCGGGCTGGACGTGCTGGTGGCGCCGGTCGGCGGCGGCGGGCTGGCTGCCGGTGCGGCCTTGGCGCTGCAGGCCGCGCCGGGGTGCGCACTGGTGCTGGCCGAGCCCAGCGGCGCGGCCGACACCGCGCGCTCGCTGGCGGCAGGCGAGCGCCTGGTCGATTTTGTCCCCGACACCATTTGCGACGGCCTGCGCGGCACCCTGGGCGCACCGAATTTCGCGCTGTTGCAGGCGGCCGGCGCGCAGGTGATCACTGTGGACGATGCCGCGGTGGTGCAGGCGATGCGGCTGATCTGGCAGGTGCTCAAACAAGTCGTGGAGCCGTCCTCGGCGATTGCGCTGGCTGCGGTGCTGGCCGACCCGGCGCGCTTTGCCGGGCGCCGGGTCGGGCTGATCCTGTCCGGCGGCAATGTCGATCTGGACGCGCTGCCATGGGCCGCGGCGTGAGCAGGCGCTCGCGCGGGCTCGGCCTGTGGGGCTGGGGCTGGCGGTTGTGCATGCTGGCGGCGATCTGGCTGGTGGGCGTGGCGGGCTGGATCGTGTGGATCGGCGACCGCGACCAGGCCGCGCCGGCCGATGTGATCATCGTGCTGGGCGCGGCCGCCTACGACGCGCGGCCTTCGCCGGTGTTCGAAGAGCGCATCCGGCATGCGCTGGATCTATACGCGCAGGGCTATGCGCCGCGGCTGTTGTTCACCGGCGGCTTCGGCAATGGCGCGCGCTTTGCCGAGTCGCAGGTCGCGCGGCGCTATGCGCTGCGTCACGGTATCCCGCCGGAAGCGATCGTGATCGAAACCGAATCACGCACCACCCGCCAGAACCTGCAGCAGGCGCGCGCGCTGATGGAGCGCCACGGCATGCACCGGGCCATCATCGTCAGCGACCCGCTGCACATGGCGCGCGCGCTGCGGCTGAGCCAGGAGCTGGGCGTGGATGCGCTGGCCTCGTCCACCCCCAGCACGCGCTTTCGCAGCTTCCACACCAGCTGGCGCTTTCTGCTGCAGGAGGTCTATTACTTCCACCGCGACCTGGTGGTGCAGGGCGCCTGATGCCGGGTCTGCGGCGCGCGATAACGTTGCAGTGCAAGACGCGCTCTATGATGCGGCTTTCCCAGCGGCAGGTTCGAGCATGAGCGAGAGCAATCGGCAACGCGCCACCGGCCTGGTTCAGGCCTACTACGAAGCATTCAACCGCGGCGAGTGGGACGCCATGTTGGCGTTCCTGGCCGACGACGTTGCGCACGACCTCAATCAGGGGCCGCGCGAGATCGGCCGGGCGGAATTCGCCGCCTTCCTGCAGCGCATGAACGACAGTTACCGCGAGCAGTTGCGCGACATCGTGATCACCGCCAACGAGGACGGCACCCGGGTCGGCGCCGAGTACGTGGTGCACGGGGTCTACCACACCACCGACGAAGGCTTGCCGGAGGCCAACGGGCAGACCTACGTGCTGCCGGGTGGTGCGTTCTTCGATGTGCGCGACGGCAAGCTCACCCGCGTCACCAACTACTACAACCTGCAGGAATGGATCGCGCAGGTCTCGCGCTGATTGCATCGACCGGCACGGGCTAGACCTGCGTAGGAGCGCACCTGGGCGCGATGAGGCGCTACCGGGAATGCTTGGTCGCGCCCGGGTGCGCTCCTACGTGGTTGGTGCGGTAGTGCGGCCGGACCTATGCCTATGTAGGAGCGCGCTTGCGCGCGATAAGGCTTTCTCGGTAACGCTTCATCGCACGCAAGCGCGCTCCTACGCGGTCGGTCTTGGCGCTACAGCAACACGATGCCGACCACTACCAGCACGAAGATGCCCCATTTGAGCGTCTGGTACAGCGGGTTGTTGCGTTCCTTCAAGGCCTTGGCTTTCAGGCGGCCGGCGTAGAAATAGCGGAACACGCGGTTGATGCCGCCGGTCTTGTCGCCTTCCTGATTGGGCGAGGCGCCGGCCGAGAGCAGGCTGCGGCCGACGAAGCGGTTCACCGCCGCCGCCCAGCGCCAGCGCATCGGGCGCTCGATGTCGCAGAACAGGATGATGCGGTCCTGGTCGGTGTCGTTGCGCGCGGAGTGGATATAGGTCTCGTCGAACATGGTCCATTCGCCATCGCGCCAGCTGTGACGCTGGCCGTCGACGTCGATAAAGCAGCGGTCGTCGTTGGGCGTGGCCAGGCCCAGATGCAGGCGCATGGACCCGGCGAACGGGTCGCGGTGCGGGCGCAGTTCGCTGCCTGGCGGCAACTCGGCAAACATCGCCGCCTTCACCGTGGGGATGGACTTCAGCAACGCGGTGGTCTGCGGGCACAGCTCGGCCGCCGACGGGTGCGCGGTGCCGTACCACTTCAGATAGAAGCGCTTCCAGCCACGGCGAAAAAACGAGTTGAAGCCGATGTCGGTGTAGCCGTCGGCGGCGCGGATCTTCTGCATCTGCTGCAGGGCCACCGCTTCATCGCGGATCAGCGACCAGTTGGCGCGCAACGGCGCCAGCTCCGGGAATTCCTTGCCGGGGTCGATGAAGGGCGTGGTCGGCACGCGCGAACACAGATACATCAGCGTGTTGATCGGCGCCATGAAGGTGGAATGGTCCAGCAGCTGCCGGCTGAGCCGGTGCCGCACGCGACCGCGGTAATGGATGTACAGCGCCGATGCGATGAACAGCGCGATGATGAGCCACTTCAACATGTAGAAGGCCGATTGGGGAGCGGGAGCCGCAAACGCAAGAGCGGGGATCAAAACGACGATGCAGCCGGCGGACGTTGCCGGTGCTCGGAACCTGCATGTACTGCACACGTACACACCGGTTCCTCCGCGCCGTCTGCACGCACCTGACGACTGCTTGCCACGTTTTGCCAGCCACTCTGGTTGAGGCGTTGAACAAGGCGAGCCGTCACAGGAACATGCGGCCGTTAACTAATGAATTCTACCGGGTGTCGCCGCCGAGCCTGACAGGTCGGCATTGGCATCGGCCCAAGATTGTGTGTCTCACCGGCAGCAGGTGTATTGCGGCCAGCGATCTGTACCGCCGCTCAGTCGATGCGGCGGCGGATCGGGATCGAGGCCAACGGTACGCTGGCGATGTCGTGCCCTTGTTCGCGGATCGGCGCGCCCGGTGCCGGTGCCCAGGCGTGCGCATAGATCACTTCCCAGGAGCTGGGCAAGGTGCCGTCCGGCCGCCGTAACGGCTCGTAGGCGGCGCTGGCGGCGGCGAAGCGGCCGCGTCCGGTCAGGGTGGCGCGGCGATCGCTGAGCGCGTTGGTCGCGCCCATCGCCCGCAGCTCGCGCATCAAGGCGGGCAGGTCGTTATAGGTCAGCGTAAACAGGTCGCGGTCCAGCACCGGGTCGCGGAAGCCGGACATCAGCAAGGCATCGCCGAATTGCGCGATCGGCGGAAACCTGCTCACGTGCGGGGCCGGGTCGGCCTGGGCGAAGGCTTCGCGCAGTTCGATCAGTGTTTCCGGGCCGAAGGTGGAGCACAGCAACAGCCCGCCCGGTCTCAGCGCGCGGCGGAAGCCGGCGAACACCGCCGGCAGGTCTTCCACCCACTGCAGGCACAGATTGCTGAAGATCACATCCACGCTGCCATCGGCCACAGGCAAGGCGCGCGCATCGGCGCAGACCTGTGCGAACGGTTTCCACCAGCCCGCGGCCTTGCGCGCCTGGCGCAGCATCGGCATGGCCTGATCCAGGGCGATCACCTGCGCCTTGGGCCAGCGTTTCTTGATCGCGCCGCTGGCATGGCCGGGGCCGGCGCCGACATCCAGCACCACCTTGGGCAGCTGGTCGTCAAAGTAGTCGAGCGATTCGAGCAGGCGCGTTTCCGCTTCGCGCTGCAGCGCGGCGGCGGCGGCATAGCTGCTGGCGGCACGCGCAAAGGCGCGCCGGACGTGGCGAGGGTCGAAGGTACTGTTCATTGCGGGGCTATTGTCGCCGCTGCGCGCGGCGGAGGGAATCGATGTGTGGTGTGGCGTGGCAATCGGCATGGAGAGCTCTGCACGCGGTCGCTCTGCCAGCGACTGCGTGGCGACCGCAATGGACCGGCACTGTGTTTCGACACGCCGAGTCGTGGCCGAAAACAACCGCGACGTCCGCTGCGGTCGCCACAACCTCCGCGTGGCCGACGCGCTCTAGAACGTGCCCGGGTAGCTGCCGCCGTCGATCAGCAGGTTCTGCCCGGTGATGTAGCCGGCCTGCGCGCTGCACAGAAACGCGCAGGCAGCGCCGAATTCGTCCGGCTCGCCGAAGCGCCCGGCCGGGATGCCCGCGCGCTTGCGCTCGGCGACGTCCTCGGCGGTGCCGCCTTGCTGTTGCGCGATCACGGCGAAGTTGCCGCGCAGCCGGTCGGTGGCGAACTGGCCGGGCAGCAGATTGTTGATGGTGACGTTATCGGCGACCGTGCTGCGCGCCAGCCCGGCGACGAAGCCGGTGAGGCCGGCGCGTGCGCCGTTGGACAGGCCCAGGATGTCGATCGGCGCCTTCACCGCGCTGGAGGTGATGTTGACGATGCGGCCGAAGCGCCGTGCGCGCATCGCATCGACGCTGGCGCGGATCAGTTCGATCGGCGCCAGCATGTTGGCATCCAGCGCGCGTAACCAGTCCTCGCGTTCCCACTGCCGAAAATCGCCGGGCGGCGGGCCACCGGCGTTGTTGATTAGGATATCGACCTGCGGGCAGGCGGCAAGCGCATCGGTGCGTCCCTGCGGGGTGGCGATATCGGCCACCACGCTGCGCACCTCGCCGGCACCTGGCAGCGCGCGCAACGCATCGGCCGACTGCTCCAATGCATCGCGCCCGCGCGCGACGATCACCACGTTCACCCCTTCGCTGACCAGCGCGCGTGCGCAGCCCAGCCCCAAGCCTTTGCTGGCGGCGCAGACCAGTGCCCAACGTCCGGCGATGCCCAAGTCCATGCGCTGCTCCCTCGATCAGTGAATTGGCATGATCGGCGATCCGCTCACGGTACGGACGCAACGAAGCGTTGCAGCGCCTCGCTCACTTGATCGGCGTGGCCGAGAAACGGCGCGTGTCCGCCACCGGCGATGGTGAGTGATTGCGCATGCGGGGCCAGGGCCGCAGCTGCGTGCATGCCGGCTGCCGGAACCAGGCGATCGCGTTGGCCGGCAATCCACAGACTGGGGCGTACGAGTTTCGGCAGCGCGCGGCGCAGGTCGGTGCGTTCCAGCAGGCTCAGGCCTTGTTGCAAGGCGTCGGCGGCCGGTTCGCTGCGCGCAACCAGCGTCTCGCGCAGGCTGCGCAGCTCGGCGCGGGCATGCGCCGAGCCCAGCGTGTCCAGCGCCAGAAAGCGCTCTAGGGTGCCGCGATAATCGCGCGACAAGTCCTGGCCAAATTGCACGAACACCTCGCGTTCGACCGCCTCCGGCCAATCGTTGCCACGCACGAACCGCGGCGTGGCCGCGATCATCGCCAGCCCGCGCACCTGCGGTTGGGTGGCGGCGGCATGCAGCGCGAACAAGCCGCCCAACGACCAGCCGATCCACACTGCCGGCGGCGTGGCGGCGGCGATGTCGGCGACCACGTACGGCAGCGCAAATGGCGTGCTCTCGTCGCGGCTGAAACCGTGCCCGGGCAGGTCTACCAGATGCAGTTGATAGTGCGGCGCCAGCCGCTCCACCAGCGGTGCAAACACGCCGCCGTGCAGCGCCCAACCGTGCAGAAGAACCAGTGCAGGCCCGTGGCCGATGACGTCGATATGCATGCGCGCATTGTCGCCGATCGGCACGGATCGGCGTGCACAGATCCGCGCGGGAGGAGCTGTGAGTCTTGAGTCAGTGCATGGCGCTTGCGCGTGGCGCGTTGACCCTGGGATTCGAGCCAGTTCCGTTGCGTGCTCGCATGACCATGACCATGACCATGACCGCGCCACTGATCCAGCAAGTGTCAGCTGGGCGTGGACTGCGCGTTCGGCACTGCAGTGGCCGGGTGATCCATGTCACCGCGCGCACCGGCTGCGCTGCCCGGCGGTTGCGCAGTCGTTTCGATCGCCGCCCTCAGGCGGAGGCGCGCAGCGGTTGCCGGCTCACCACATCGCGCGCCTGCACCAGGGCTTCGATCAACGCCTGCACCTGTTGCGGCGTGTGCAACGCAGACAGGGTGATGCGCAGACGCGCCTTGCCTTCGGGTACGGTGGGTGGGCGGATCGCACCGATCAAAAAGCCGGCCTGTTCCAGCGCAGCGGACATCGCCATCACCGTGGATTCTTCGCCGCACAGCAATGGCTGGATCGGTGTATCGGAGGCCATCAGTTCGAAGCCATACCTGCGTGCGCCATCGCGAAAACTGCCGATCAATTCGGTCAGCCGCGCACGCCGCCAGTCGTCGCGCCGCGCCAGGCGCACGGCCGCCCGGGTCGCGGCGACCTGTGCCGGCGGCAATGCGGTGGTGTAGATGTACGGGCGCGCGGTTTCGGCCAGATGGCGCACCAGCGCTTCGTCGCCAACGACGACCGCGCCGTAGCCACCGAGCGCCTTGCCCAGGGTCACCAATTGCAGCGGCACTTCGGCCACGCCGAGCCCCGCATCGGCAACGCAACCGCGCCCTTGCGGGCCGAGCACGCCCACGCCATGCGCATCGTCGACGTAGAACAGCGCTTCCTGCATGCGCGCGACCAGACTCAATGCACGCAGCGGCGCAACGTCACCATCCATGCTGAAGACGCCATCGCTGGCCAGCATCGCCGCGCCTTCGGGCGCGCCCTTGAGCTGACGCATCGCACCTTCCACATCCAGATGCGGATACCGCCGCAGCCGGCAGCCGGCCAGGCGTGTGGCATCGAGCAGGCTGGCGTGATTGAGCCGGTCCTGCACGCAGACATCGTCTTCTTCGCTGAGCAAGGCCTGCTGCACGGCCAGATTGGCGATAAAGCCGCTTCCGAACAGCAGCGCCGATGGATAGCCGAGCCAGTCGGCGATCTCGCGTTCGAGCGTTTCGTGCGCGGTGTGGTGGCCGCAGATCAGATGCGAGGCGGTGGCGCCGGCACCATCGCGCGCGGCGGCGTCCTGCAACGCGGCGACCACTTCGAACTGCTGCGACAGGCCCAGATAGTCGTTGGAGCAAAAACCTGTCAGCCAGCGGCCATCGATTTCCAGCCGCACGCCATCGCGGCGGCCCACCTGGCGCCGTACCCGTACCCGTTCCTGGGCCACACGCAACTTGCGCAGCGACGAAATCCGTTCGTGCAGATCGGGGCGAGCCATGGAGTCGTTCAACGGCGGGAAGGGCCGCTAGCGTAGCGTGCCCGGCTCAACGCGCCCAGCCGGCACCGACGATCGGTGCCGGCTGGGTGGAACTGCGGTTACGCGGCGTGTTCGCAGGCCGCGCCGCGGGTGATGTCCGCATGCACGGTGCCGGGGTGGTCATGCTCGGCGGCGTCCACGGTGATCTGCATCGGGCGCAGGCCCAGGCGCTGGAACAGTGCCTGGTCGCGTTCGGTGTCCGGGTTGCCGGTGGTCAGCAGTTTTTCGCCGTAGAAGATCGAATTGGCACCGGCCAGGAAACACAGTGCCTGCAGCTCATCGCTCATCGCTTCGCGGCCTGCAGACAGGCGCACCATCGATTTGGGCATGGCGATGCGGGCGACCGCGATCATGCGCACGAACTCGAACGGGTCCAGTTGCTGGGTGCCATGCAACGGCGTGCCGGCGACCTGCACCAGCTGGTTGATCGGTACCGAATCCGGATGCGACGGCAGCGTGGCCAGCGCCAGCAGCAGGCCGACGCGGTGCTCCCGGGTTTCGCCCATGCCGACGATGCCGCCGCAGCAGGTCTTCAGGCCCACATCGCGCACGTGCTCCAGGGTGTTCAGGCGGTCCTGGTACTGGCGGGTGTGGATGATCGAATCGTAGTAATCCGGCGCGGTGTCCAGATTGTGGTTGTAGTAGTCCAGCCCGGCGTCCTTGAGCGCGCGCGCCTGGCCGGCGTCGAGCATGCCGAGCGTGGCGCAGGTCTCCAGGCCCATCGCCTTGACCTCGCGGATCATCGCCGCGACCTTGGGGATATCGCGCTCCTTGGGCGAGCGCCAGGCCGCGCCCATGCAAAAACGCGAGGCGCCGGCGGCCTTGGCCTGCCGCGCCTTGGCGACGACCTCTTCGGTCTCCATCAGCTTCTGCGCGGTCACGCCGGTGTCGTAGCGCTGCGCCTGCGGGCAGTACGCGCAGTCTTCCGGGCAGCCGCCGGTCTTGACCGACAACAGCGTGGAAACCTGCACTTCGGCCGGATCGAAATGGGCGCGGTGCACGCTGGCGGCGCGGTGCAGCAGCTCCGGAAACGGCAGATCGAACAGCGCCTGCAGCTCTTTGCGATCCCAGTCATGGCGTACGACAACAGACATTGGGGTTTCCTGACAGTCAGCGGCTTGGAAGGCAGGCAGTCTGGTGAGCATGCAAGAGGCTGTCAACTTCGATGGGGTGCGCTCGGTTTACAGGTGGCCGCAACGGGTGTTGCGGCTGCTGTTGCCGAGCGTGTGCCTGGTCTGTGCAGAGGCCGGCACTGCCGATTGCGATCTGTGCCCGGCATGCCGCGCCGCCCTGCCAGATCACGGCCACGCCTGCCTGTGTTGCGCGACGCAGTTATATGTTTCCGATGGAGCGCTGCGATGTGGACACTGCCTGCAGCACCCGCCACCGCTGCAGCGCGTGCATGCGTGCTTCACCTATCGCTGGCCGGTGGATGGCTTGCTGCGGCGTTTCAAGTTTCATCAGGATCTACCGGCCGGGCGCTTGCTCAGCGAGTTGATGGCCAAACGCTGTGCGGACTTGCCGCGCCCACAGGCGCTGGTGCCGGTGAGCCTGCATCGGCAGCGCCTGCGCCAGCGCGGCTACGACCAGGCGTTGGAGCTGGCCAAACCGATTGGCCGCGCGCTGCGGTTGCCCTGCCTGCCGTTATTGCGCCGCGTGCGGGCGACCGCACCGCAATCGGAGCTGGATGCGGACGAACGCCAACGCAATGTGCGGGATGCGTTCGTGGCGCGCGGCGTGTTGCCAGCGCATGTGGCCTTGGTGGACGACGTGATGACGACCGGTGCCACGCTGCATGCGGCCGCGCAGGCGTTGCGGCACGCGGGTGTGCAGCGGGTGGATGCGTGGGTATGCGCGCGGGTGCCGTGAGGCTTGGCTTGCGCGTTGTAGCCTGCACCGTGTGGCTTCGCCCGCACTGTTTGATGCGACTGGTCATCAAGTCGCGAGCCCACCTAAGTCATGAAAATGACGTGCCGAAGCGACAGCGTGACCGGGGATTGGCGGAGAGCGGCACAGGGATGTGTCGCGGCGGCGAGTCAGACAGGATGTCTGACCGAGCCGAGGAGCCGATTCCCGGTCGCGCTGTCGCATCCCACCGAAGCCGGCACCTGACAAGTGGAACCACGCCGTACCCCAAACCCCGCTCCGCGCTTCAGCCCGCGTCTGCGACGTGGGCGCTCCAAGCGCGCGCGCCAGTGGCGCGCAAACAGTGCCTTCTCGTCCCGGGCTTAACTAGCGACGCGATTGCCGCATCTGACCGTCAGCGCAACGCCAGCGCCGCGGCGATGCCGACGAAGATCGCCAGGCCTACCCAGTTGTTGTGCAGGAAGGCGCGGAAGCAGGGGCCGCGTTCGCGATGGCGGGCGATGCGGAATTCGTAGGCCACCAGCAGCGCGGCGATGCCCAGCCCGGCCCAGTAAGCGGTGGCGAGTCCGGCACGTAGGCCCACCAGCACCAGGGCCGCGAACATCAATGCATACAGCACGCCTTGTGCAACCAGATCGAACTTGCCGAACAGGATGGCGGTCGACTTGCTGCCCATGCGGATGTCGTCCTCGCGGTCGACCATGGCGTACCAGGTGTCGTACGCGGTGGCCCACAGGATATTGGCCGCATACAGCAGCCAGGCCAGTGGCGGTACGCTGCCTTGCACTGCCGCGAACGCCATCGGGATACCCCAGCCGAACGCCATGCCCAGATAGACCTGGGGCAGGTGGGTGTGGCGCTTGAGATAGGGATAGCTGGCGGCCAGAAACACGCCCGGCACGCTCAGCGCCACGGTCAGCCAGTTGAGCGTGAGCACCAGCGCGAACGCCACCAGCATCAGCACCACGAACACCCACAGCGCCTCGCGCCCGGACACAGCGCCGGTGGCCAGCGGACGCGACTTGGTGCGCTCCACATGCGGGTCCAGCCAGCGGTCGGCGTAGTCGTTGATCACGCAACCGGCCGAGCGGGTCAGCCAGACCCCGGCGGTGAACACGCACAGCGTCCATAACGGCGGCAGGCCATCGGCAGCCAGCCACAGCGCCCACCAGGTGGGCCAGAGCAGCAACAGGCTGCCGATCGGGCGATCGCCGCGGATCAACTTCCAGTACTGGCCCAGTCGCTGCGGCCAGGTCAGCGCGGCCGCAACGGGCACGTGTTCGACAGCATGCTTGCTCATGCCGCAAAGGGTAGCAGTGCGGCTTGGATGCGGTCATGCGCTGGCTGGTGGTCGAGCCCGCCACCGATGCGCGCTGGGCGTGGCGCGGCCATGAGCCAATGGTCTGGGCGAAGATGGGCCGGCATGGCCGCTGGCCGGGCAAGCGCCGCGTGCTCCGGGCGTTTCCCACAGGCTGGACCCCGCCAGGCCGTCACCTGGGCGCCTGTTCTGGCATAATGCGCGGCCAGGCGCTCGTAGCTCAGCCGGATAGAGTAGTGGCTTCCGAAGCCATTGGTCGGGGGTTCGAATCCCTCCGGGCGCACCAGATGGTCCCTCCGGGGACATCCAAGAAAGTCCAAAACCCCTGAGAAATCGGGGGTTTTTTTGTTGCCTGTGGGTCCTTGTGTGTCCACCTCGATTCACTCGAATCCGTCGTGATTGGGGGCATGGATGAGGGCGCTAGCCCCAGGACAGGGACGAGTATGCGGATCCACCTTCGCAGGTGCGCCGGCCTCACCCCCGCCAGACAGCGCCGGCGGCCGGCTGGTTGTTGTCCGCTCGCTCAACCCGTAGCCGACCGCAAGCTCATTGAGCGCCTGCAGCAATCACCGGACCTGCTCGACATCGGAGCGCTTGACCACCTGGTCATCGGCGGCCGGAAGAACGTCAGCCTGGCGGCAAGGGGATGGGAATCGCGCTCCCTTTCGCAGCCGCTTCCCGCTACAGTGCCGGGCCGTTTTGGCACGCATCCATTGCTTGCCAGCGATCAGGCCGACGGAGCCGACCTGACACAGCCAACCGGCTGAAGCGTTGCCAACAAGGCGAGCAGAAAGGACCGCGCGTTGCCGATTTCTTGAAGGAAGTTGCTGTTGATGTTGTTCAGATGTTCGTTGTTTTTTTCGCTTGCGTTTATTGCTTCATCCGTTTTCGCACAAGAGCTCAGCGGCCGCGCGACGGTGACCGACGGAGACACCATCACCGTCGCTCAAAAGCGCATCCGTCTTTGGGGCATCGATGCCCCGGAAAGCGCACAGCAGTGCACAGCCAAGGACGGGCGCGCCTGGCCGTGTGGCCGACGCTCAGCCGCAGCGCTGGACAGCCATCTGCTGGACAAAACCGTGCGTTGTGAACCGCATGACATGGATCGCTATGGAAGGATCGTTGCGGAGTGCTTTGTCCAGGGACAGTCCCTCAACGGCTGGATGGTCCGCTCGGGTTGGGCAGTGGCGTATCGCCAATACGCCACCTCCTTCGTCGCAGACGAACGCATTGCCCAGCAGCAGGAGCGCAACATCTGGAGCGGGTCCTTTCAGATGCCATCGGACTTCCGACGCGCCAAACGCGCGTCTTCGGTGAAGGCGTCATCCCACGCATCGACTGTTGGCATCGCGGGTTGCAAGATCAAAGGGAATATCTCTGGCAAGGGAGAAAAGATTTTCCACATGCCCGGTCAGCGCGACTACGAACGCACCTCCATTGCGACCGCACGTGGCGAGCGGATGTTCTGCAGTTCCAGAGAAGCCTTGGAGGCCGGATGGCAGCCGGCAAAACGTTGATGCCGCGTTGTTGCGCAAGCGCAGGCCATCACGCATGGTTGCGGCAAGTAGTGCCGTAAACGACGGCGTCCAAGCGCCAGCTCGCAGTGGCTGGTGCCTCCACCTCGCTTAGCTAAGCGGCCCGCTGCAGTGTCACCGCAGCGGGCCGATGTTCTTTTCGGTTTGGCACGGCAGGGGCGTAATGCGGCCCTGCCGTAGCTCGGATGCTCAGATCAGAGCATGTCCGGCGGCGGTGCGGTCGCCTTGGCGTGCTGCTTGCCGCGCGCATGTTCGATGGCGGTACGCAGCTTGCGCGCGGCGCCGGTGACGGCGGAAGCGGTGGTTTCGGCGCTATTGGTGGCCGCGATCGGCGGCAGGCCGGCGACGTGTGCCTCGATGCTGCAGGTTCGATCCGCCGCGCCGCCGCGTTGACCGTTTTCATCGCGCAAATGCACTTCGACGCGGGTGATGTCGTTGGCGAAATGCGCCAGCTGGGCGGAGCAGGTCTTCTCGACATGCTGCACGACAGAGGGGTCATGCGGCACGTGCTTGTCGGTCTGGATCTGAATCTGCATAGAGTGTCTCCTTCGCGGTCATCCGCTGCGTCTGCCGTAGCGGTGACTCGATTCTGCGACAGCGCACCGTTGCCGCGAGGTGACAAGCTGCACAGCGTTCATGCGCAGGTCGGGATGGGTGGGGCGTCCATCCCCCCTGCGGCTGCCAGCTGTGCCGCAGCTGTCGCGCACGAACCGCCAATCGCGGAGTGCCAGTCCACACTGGCGAGCTCTGCCAGACTGAATCCTCACGGCAGCAGCGATCGGCTGTACCCGAAGCAGTGGATTAAGATGCCGTCACTGCGGTAGTCCGCGCTTGTCCAATGCCTGCCTGTGTCTGAATTTCGATTTGCTCTGGGTGCCCATCGCGGCGTGTTGCGGCGTGTGCTGTTGCTGGCTGCTTTATGGATGGTGTGCGTGGGCGCCGCAGTGGCGCAGGACGACGACACGCTGCTGGAGAACGCGCAGACCCAGCTGGACAGCATGCAGAAGGTGCTGAGCCAGGCCGACACCGGCATGGACAAGGCCGATAAGGACCAGCTCGGCAAGCTGACCGACGATGTCACCGGCGCGCAGCGGCAGGCGCAGGATCTGGTACGCACGCTGGAGCCGCCGCTGAAGGAACTCAACGTGCGGCTGGAGGGGCTGGGCGTCGCTCAAAAGAACGAACCGAACGACTTGCGCGAGCAGCGCCAGTCGCTGACCAAGCAGCGCGATCGGCTGGATGCCGAGTTCAAGCGCGCCACACTGCTGGTCTCCAATGCCAAGGACCTGGCCGATCGGCTCGAACGCGAACGGGTGCAACGCTTCAGCGTGCAGCTCTCCACGCGTGTCGCCTCGCCGCTGTCGCCGACATTGTGGAACCAGATCGCACAGCAATGGCCTGACGATCGTGCCCGTCTGCAGGCGCTCTCCGCCAAGACGGTGCAGATGGTGCAGGCGGGAACTGCAGCCAACGGCATGGGCGGGCTGATCACCGCCGCCGTGATCGCGTTACTGCTGGCAATCCCGATGCGGATCTTCCTGCGCCACCTGGGGCGCCGTTACGCAGCCTCGCGTGCGCCCGGCGGACGCCTGCGACGCTCCGGGCTGGCATTGTGGTTCTTGCTGGTCGGTACGCTTAGCCTGGGGATTGCGGCGTTCGTGCTGGTTGAAGGCATCCGCGCGCTCGGCGAGCTGCCGGACGATCTGGATCAACTGCTGACCGGGTTTGTCGCCGTCAGTCTGGTGGCCGCCTTTGTCGGTTCGCTCAGTGCAAGCCTGCTGATGAAGCACCAGCCCAGCTGGCGCTTGTTTCCGCTGGACGATGCCACCGTCGATCGCCTGCGCGTGCATTGCCTGGTTACCGCCGCGGTCATCTGGCTCAGCGGCATGGCCGCAAAGATCAGTGAAGCCGCAGGCAGCAGCCCTGCGCTGACGACCGCCACCGATGCGGTCGCCGCGTTGTTGTATGCGGGGTTGATCCTGTCGGCGCTGGCCGGCCTGAGCCTGTCGTTGCGGGCGCAGGCGGCGACTGCGGGCGCGGTCGATCCCGACAGCGATGCGCCAACGCCGGTGGTGTCGCGGGGCGGCGGCTTCATCGTGCTGATTCGGCTGCTGGGCCATCTGGCGGTGATTTTCGCACTGATATCGGCCTTGTTCGGCTACCTCAATCTGGCGTTGTTCGTGGAGCGGCAGATCATCTGGATCACCCTGATCTGCAGCCTGCTCGGTTTGCTGGTGGTGTTTGCCGACGATCTGATGAGCTGGATGTTCAATCCCGACGGCCGTTTCAGCCGCGCGCTGTCGCATGCGCTGAGCATCGGGAGCGGACGCCTGGTCCAGCTGGGGCTGCTGATGTCCGCAGCAACGCGGGTGCTGCTGGTGCTGTTGGGCATCGCAGTGCTACTGACGCCTTACGGAGCCAACATCAATGTGGTGACCGGCTGGGCGGAGAACATTACCCACGGCATCCCCATTGGCAAGGAACTGGTGATCACCCCCAGCGATGTGTTCAGGGCGCTGTGTGTGTTCCTGCTCGGCATGGGGCTGGTGCACGTGGTACAGCAGTGGCTGCTCAACACCTATCTGCCCAAGACCGAGCTGGATGCCGGTGCGCGCAACTCCATCAGTACGGTGGCGCGCTATCTGGGTTGGCTGATCGTGGCGATCTGGGGCCTGACCGCGCTGGGGCTGGATCTGAAGCGGCTGGCGCTGGTGTTGAGCGCATTGTCGGTGGGTATCGGTTTCGGCTTGCAGGCGATCACGCAGAACTTCGTGTCGGGTTTGATCCTGCTGGCCGAGCGGCCAGTGAAGATCGGCGATTGGGTGCGCATTGGTGACCAGGAGGGCGATGTGCGCAAGATCAGCGTGCGCGCCACCGAAATCCAGGTCGGTGACCGCTCCACCCTGATCGTGCCCAACTCGGAATTGATCACCAAAAGCGTGCGCAACATGACGCTGTCCAACCCGATGGGCCGGGTGCAGCTGCAGTTCTCGGTGCCGCTGGAAGCCGAAGTGGGCAAGGTGCGAGACATGTTGCTGGAACTGTTCACCGAACACACCAAGGTGTTGGCTGAGCCGGCGCCGGCGGTGTTCATCGATTCGCTGGCCGGCGGCCACGTCAACTTCAATTCGTTCGCCTATGTCCGCAGCCCGCGCGATGCATATGGCGTGCGCAGCGAGTTGTTCTTTGCGCTGCTGCAGCGGATGGAAACCGTGGGCATTGCACCGCAATCGCCGCAGGAGATTCGTTTCAGCCGTGCGGGCGCGGCGGTGGCGCGCGATGCAGGCGATGGCACGCCTGCATCGGAAGACTGAGCCTGCGAGTGCACGCAGTGTGCGGGGATGGGACCCATAGCCACGCCGTAGATCAGCTGCTGTACGACTGATCTATCCGCACTGTCCAACTGCTCCAAAACAGCCGGGATGTCGAGGCTTCGCGTTGTTTGGGTACAGTCAAACGATCAGATCAAAAGCTTGGTTAGTCGAGTCGAGTCGAGTCGAGGGTGCGGTGCCCTCACCGCTCGCGGGACACGCCGCAAGTACGTCCATGTAGGCTCGGTGGCGGCATCCATGCCGCCACACGGTCCCGCAATCGGTGAGGGCACCGCACCAGAAAGTTGGTCGGCTGCTTTCTTAAAAGCTTGTTGGTTGCTCGGCTTGCGTTAGAAAGCTGATAGGACACGCCCTTACCCGAACAGCGAATGTCGCGCATTGCTTGCAACCGTGCAAAACGACACCCTCGACTGGTCCTTGCCCGCCTACCGTCGCGGGACCTTACGCGGCATGGATGCCGCGTAAGAGCCTACATGGACGTACTTGCGGCGTGTCTCGCGATGGTAGGCGGGCAAGGGCCCTGCAGCCAACAAGCAGATCAGCGGCTTTACAGCTGATCTATGAGCATCGTCCAATCACATCCTCCAATCGTTTCAAGACGACCGAGATCTCACGGTCTTGAAGTGACCGACAAAACGTCGCGCGCAATTGGCAACACGGTTATGGACGGTACGCTCAGAACCGGCATGTACGCGTGGTACATGCCGCACCGAGCAACCAGCGCTGAGCAGCCGCACCGATCAACAGCGGCGAACGCCTGATGCCCGTACAGCGCCGCAACTCAGGAGCGGTCTGCGACAGGCGTTTCCTTGACCAGTGCCAGATCGTCCACGCTGACGTCTTCGGTGTAATCCAGCCAGGCGCGGATTTCCAGGTCCTCCACCGCATGTTCCAGGCCTACCGGCATGCGGATGCGTCCCGCCGCATCGGGCACTACCCATTGCTGGGCCAGCACCACCTTGCGCTCGGACGACACTGCTTCCACCCAGAATGCACGCGTGGGCCGGCGTTTAGCGTACAGCTCCAGCATGTAGCGGCCGGCCTCGGTCTTGCGCGCAGTCTGGGTGAGCATGATCGGCTGACGCACGCGTGGGCGCGGACCTTGCTGGCTGGCTTCCAGCGGTGCATCGACGGCGATGCCACGGGTCAGGTCCGGGTCGCGATACAGCTTCATGCTCTGCTGGCGATCGACCACCAGTGCGCACCAGTCGCCGTCGGCCGAGCCGTCTTCGAATGCCGTGCAGCGGTCCACATACGCCAGCGTGCCTTCGGTATGCGTGCGATCGAACTGGCGCGAAGTGTTTTCCAGATACACCGTTTTCAGATTGGTGTCCTCGTCGTATTCCAGCAGCACCGGCGGGCGTACCTGCTGCACGCCCACCACCACATCGCCATTGCCGTTGATGCGCAGCATGCGTGTGCTGCGCCCGGTCCATAGCGTGCGTGCGTAGGCGAGATAGCGCGGGTAGTCCTTGCCGCTGTCGCGACTGGCCGCAACGCTGGCGCTGGGCGGCGCATCGCTGGCCAGCAGCGAACGGCCGAAGCCCAGCGTACGCATGCCCGGTTCCAGCAATTGCAGCAGCGTTGCACCCGAATCCAGTGTGCTGCCGGCGCGCGTGACCACTTGCTGCGGCGCGATATCCTTGCCCAGGAACAGCAGCAGGTTTTCGCGCTTCTGCTTGGCGAGTACATCGCTGAGATCGTTGGGCATCGCCAGGTGATCGGAGGCGATCACGATAATGGTGTTCTTGCCGTAGCGGCTGTTGCGAATGCGCGCGACCAGCTCGCCGATCAACCGATCGCTGCACTTGATCGCATGCAACAAACCGATGTCGCCCAGCGCGCTGTCGTAGTGCTGGCCCTTGCATGCCAGTGGCAAGTGCCCGGCAGGATGGTGGGTGTCCATGGTCAGCGTGGTGAGCATGAACGGCTGGCCGGCGCGCGACAGCGTCTGGAAGCTGTCCCAGGCATCGTCCAGCAGCACATCGTCGTGCACGCCCCAGGCGGAAAAATGTTTCGGCGCCACGCCCTTGTCGCGGAAATAGCTGACGTCGTGCACCACATCGAAACCATGGCTGGACAGAAAACTGCCCTTGCCGGCAAAGCTGGCATCGGCGCCGCCGACATAGTGATTGCGGTAGCCCTGATCCTTGAGATAGTCGCCCAGGCAGCGCGCCTCGGGCAGAAACAGGCCCATGCGGCCCATGCTGTTTTCATCACCGGGCGCGGTGGTCAGCGGCACGCCGCACATCGAGGCGACCATGCCGGCGATGGTCCAGCCGCTGCCTTCGGTGGAGGTGAGGTTGCGCACGTCCACCGCCTCGGTGGCCAGCGCGCGCAGGTTCGGCATCAGGCCGGGAAACACGTCTTCGTCGAAGTAGGTGCGTTCCAGACTTTCGCCGTAGATCCACACGATGTTCTTGCGCTTCTGTAACGGCTGCTGCGGTACCAGATATTCCGGCACCACGGTGGCGTAATCCACCGGGCGCAACTGGTAGTACAGGCGCTTGCCATCGCGATACAGCGGGCTGACCGCGATGCTGACCAGCAACATCGTCACGAACGCAGCGAACACCGCGCCGCCTCCGCGCGGGCGACGGAAACGCCGCACCTTGAGCAGCACCAGCGGGCTGAGCGACAGCAGCACCATGCCGATGAACACGGCGATGTAGCCGGAAAAATCGCTTACCCCGGCGCCGTCCATGTCGGCGCGCAGGTGGTACAGCGTTGCGGCGTTGATGCCATCGCCACTGAGCCGGTCGACCAGACCCCAGGCGCTAAGCAGCAGCAACAGCAACGACAGCAGGCCAGCCTTCAGCCACGCCAGACGCGGCGAGGCGACCAACAACCAAAGCAACAGCAACAACGAGAACAACAACATCCAATGCATGCGGCAGCGTCCGTGGGGGAATGATGCGAGCGCGTACCGGACGCCTTGCTCGCCTGTCCTGTGCGCCACCTGCAATGTGACACCCGGATGACGGACTATGCCGCGCTGAAGCTGACTGAAATGTTTGCTGGAGTCGAGCGCCTGCTGCAACGCGGCACAGCGCGCGCGCTGACGATCACCTGGTCGCGGTGGCGCTCGCTGGAGATTCGCGGTCTCTGCATTCCGCACCTGCCGTGCTTCTCGCACATAGGCGACGTCTCGATAGCGCCACATCGCCCGACCGCTGGACGCGGCGGTCTTGGCAAGCGACGCCTGGTGGAGCCATGTCGCGCCCGGGTGCGCTCCTACGCATGGGGGTGGTTTGTGTGTGGCGCTATCGGTGCCCGCGTTCCTCGCGCGCACGCACGCGGCGGTCGAAGAACAACGCGCTAAGCACGATGCCCAGACCCAGGAAGACCCCGAGCAGGAACAGCACCATCGCAATCGCCGGATAGCCCCACAGTTTCAGCCCGGTTTCGATGCGCATCATCTGCGCCGAGGCCATGATCAGCGCCGCCGTCACGATGCCGGCCGCCACCCGGTTGGCGATCTTCTGCAGGCTTTCCATCAGATGCGATTCTTCCAGCCCGGTGACGCGCATCTGCAGGCGGTTTTCTGCGGCCAGCGAGAGGATCTCGGACATGCGCCGCGGCCCTTCGCGCACCAGATGCTGCAGTTCCATCGCCTCGCTGGCCAGGTTGGCGGCGGACAGGGATTTTTTCAGGCGCGCACGCATCACGTGCTGCAGATGGCGCTCGACGATGCGGCGCGTATCCAGGGTGGGCGACAACGCGCGGCACACGCCTTCCAGATTCAATAGCGTCTTGCCGAGCAGGCTCAACTCCGGCGGCGTGCGCAGGCCATTGGCGGTGGCGATGCGCACCAGATCCAGCACCACGCGGCCTTCGGAGGTGGCGTCGTGCGCGGCGTAGCGGGCGATCATCTGCCCGGTCTCGCGCTGGTAGCGGTCTTCGTCGTAATCCTCCAGCCGCGTGCTGAGCGCGATGGTCTCTTCGGCGACTTCTTCGCCGCGGCCATCGACGGCGGCGAACAGCAGCTTGAGCAAGCGCTCGCGCAGGCGCGGCGGCACGTGCGCCACCATGCCCAGGTCGAAGATCGCCAGGCGCCCGTCCTGCAGCACGCGCAGGTTGCCCGGATGCGGGTCGGCATGGATTTCGCCATGCACGAACATCTGATCCAGATAGCCCTTGACCAGCTCCGCGGCCAGGGTGTCCATCGGCTGTTCGGTGCGACGCAGGCCGGAGATCTTGTCCACGCGCACGCCTTCGGCCAGCTGCATGGTGAGCACCTTGCGGCTGCTCAGGTCCCAGATCGGCTGCGGGATCCACAGCATCGGAAACGGCTTGAGGTGCTTGCCGAAGCGCACCAGCGTTTCGGCTTCGTCCTCGTAATTGAGTTCGGCGCGCAGGGTCTTGCCGAATTCGCCCAGCCAGTCGGCAAAGCGCACGCGCCGGCCGATGCCGGTCAGCCGGTCGGCGGCAGTGGCAAAGCTCTTGAGCACGTCCAGGTCCGAGCGCACCTGTGCGGCCACTTCGGGCTTTTGCACCTTGATCGCCACCGGGGTGCCGTCGCGCAACGCGGCGCGGTGCACCTGCGCCAGCGAGGCGCAGCCCAGCGGCACCGGATCGAAAAACGAGAAGGCCTTGTTGACCGAGACGCCGAGTTCTTCTTCGATGATCTGGCGGATGCGCTCCACCGGCACCGAATTGGTGTTTTCCTGCATGCGCTCCAGCGCGGTGGCGAATTCCGGCGGCACGATGTCCGGGCGCGTGGACAGCATCTGGCCCAGTTTGACGAAGGTGGGGCCGAGTGCCTCCAGATCGGAGACGAATTGGTCCGGGGTGCCTTCGGCAGGCACTTCGTACTCGTTGATCGCCGCCGGGTCCAGGTTCATGCCGGCAAACACGCCCGAGCCGCGATAGCGCAGCAACAGGCGCAGGATCTGTGTACGCCGGCTCATGCCGCCCACCACGGCGTTATCGGCCGGGATCGCGGCCTGGGCCGGCGTGCGGGAAGGATCGTTCGGACTCAAGGCCATCTCCGGCACTCGTGCAATCGCTGAGTGTGGCCAGCGCTGGGTGGTGACGTGGTGAATCCGACGCAAGCCATCACCCCATGCGGGCGCTGGATCGGCGAGAATTCAGCGCCACCCACGAAGGACCCCCGCATGGCCGGTGCCAGCCTGTTCACCCTGCTTGACGACATCGCCACCCTGCTGGACGACGTTTCCATCCTGACCAAGGTCGCGGCCAAGAAGACCGCCGGCGTGCTCGGCGACGATCTGGCGCTCAACGCGCAGCAGGTGACCGGCGTGACCGCCGACCGCGAATTGCCGGTGGTATGGGCGGTGGCCAAGGGCTCGCTGGTCAACAAGGTGATCCTGGTGCCGGCGGCGCTGGCGATCAGCGCGCTGGAAGCCTGGCTGCGCGGGCGCGGCTACAACGTGCCGCTGGTGATGCCGCTGATGATGATCGGCGGCGCCTACCTGTGCTTCGAGGGCGTGGAGAAGCTGGCGCACAAGTTCCTGCATAACGAGGAAGAAGAAGCGCAGCGGCATGCCGAACGCACCCGCGCGCTGGCCGACGAGAGCGTGGACGTGGTGGCGCTGGAGAAGGACAAGGTCAAGGGCGCGATCCGCACCGACTTCATCCTGTCGGCAGAGATCATCGTGCTGTCGCTGGGCGTGGTGGCCGGGGTGTCGTTCGGCCAGCAGGTCGCGGTACTGGTGGCGATCGCGCTGGCGATGACGATCGGTGTGTACGGCCTGGTCGCGGCCATCGTCAAGCTGGACGACCTGGGCCTGTACCTGAGCAAGAAGGGCGCGGCGTTGGCGGCACTGGGTCGCGGCATTCTGGTGGCCGCACCGTGGCTGATGAAGTTCCTGTCGGTGGCCGGCACGCTGGCGATGTTCCTGGTTGGCGGCGGCATCCTGGTGCACAACATCCCGGCGCTGCACCATGTCGTGCAGGACCTGACCAAGTCGGCTGGCGGCATGGGTTGGTTGGTCGATGCACTGGGCAACATGCTGGTTGGCGTGGTCGCTGGCGCGATCGTGCTGGGCGCGGTGATGCTGTTCCAGAAGCTGCGCGGGAAAAAACCGGCGCATTGACGCCGCGTCACGGCCGCCGGGTTGGGAGGCAACTCGGCGCCGGTGTGGCATCGTTGGCTGGCGTCGGTCGAGCGCAAGGGCGATGACGGTGGCTGCCAACGATCCGCCAGTGACTGTCGGCCGTTTGCGAGCGCCCATCTGCACGATGGCGCCGCCGTTTCGGGCATTGCGTCACGGCGGCTGCGTACCTGACGAAGCGAAGTTCGTGATTCCGATGTTGCGCGCTTCTTCGGGCGGTCGCCATTGCTAGGGTGTGCCTCCTGGGTTGTATCGGAATGTGCTGCATGACGGCAGCCTGGCGTAGAGACCGGGCCACACTGCAGCAGCGCGATGCAGGAGGGATGCGTGAAAAAGACGGCTAAAGAACAAGACAACACGCATGCGGCGCGGCCTGCCGTGCAGCAGCCGGATCAAGCGCGCCAGGCAATGTCTGCAGCGGATCGGGATGCGGCACCTGCCGGCGGCTCCCCCGTGATCGGTCGGCGGCGCTTTCTCGGTTTGGGTTCGGCAGCAATGGCTGCGGCCATCGTGGGCGTTCCAGCCAGCGCAGCCACGCCCGCGAGCGTTCAGATGCGCGCAACCTGGATCACCAGCGTGTTCAATCTCGACTGGCCAAGTGCCGCGTCCGCACGGATCGTCGACCCTGCCGAACGCATCGCGGTGCAGCAGCGGGAATTGCTGGCAATCGTCGATCAGGCCCAGGCGCTGCATCTGAATACCCTGGTCTTTCAGGTCAAGCCCTGTGCCGATGCGCTGTACCGCTCGCGCATCCTGCCATGGTCGCCGGTCATGACCGGCGTTCTAGGCAAAGACCCGGGTTTCGACCCGCTGGCATTCTTGCTGCGGCATGCGCATGCGCGGGGCATCCAGGTGCATGCCTGGCTCAATCCCTATCGTGTTTCGACCGGCCTGGACCAGGCCACGCTGGATGCGTTTGCCACTGCGTCGACCGATTCGCCGCAGAGCGTCTATCTGCGCCACCCCGACTGGGTGGGCGTGGCGGCCAATCGGCTGGTGCTCGATCCCGGCATTCCGGCCGTGCGTCGCTGGATCTGTGGCGTGGTCGCCGAACTGGTGGCGTTCTACCACGTGGATGGGGTGCAATTCGATGACTACTTCTACACCGAATCGGCGCAGTCTCCCCTCGACGACGCACAGACCTATGCCGCCCATGGGGCCGGATTTGCCGACAAAGGGGATTGGCGCCGCGACAACACCTATCGATTGATGCGAGAGGTGGCCAGGACCATTCGGGCGATCAGGCCAGGGGTGGCATTTGGGGTCAGCCCGGCCGGGGTGTGGCGCAATCGTCAGGATGATCCGCTGGGCTCGGACACACAGGCAGGTGCGCCCGCATTCGATACCAGTTACGCCGATACCCGCCGTTGGGTTCGCGAAGAACTCGTGGACTACATCGTGCCGCAGATTTACTGGCCGCTGGCACGCCAGGCAGTGCGCTACGACACCATCGCACGCTGGTGGGCGGACACCGTGCGCGGTCGGCGCGTGCAACTCTATATCGGCATGGCGTTGTACAAGGTCGGCACTGCCAACGCACTGGAGCCGGATTGGACAGTGGACGGCGGTGTGCCCGAGATCGCCCGCCAGCTGGACGTGAATGCATCGCTGCCTGAGGTTGGCGGCTGCATGTTGTTTCGCCACGGATCTCTCGCTGCGGCCCAGACGCAGCAGGTGGTGGACTATCTCAGGCTGCGTTGGCAGAGCCCTTGAAGCGATTGGCAAGATGCCTGTCCAGCCAATGAGGCGACGGAGGGCGCTGACTCTGCTTGCCCCACGCAGGCGTCGGGTCCGGTGCGGGGACGCACCTGTCGGCACGTGCCGCTAATCCGCGCTGATCACCCGGTTCTTGCCGGCCGACTTGGCGTCGTACATGGCGCGGTCGGCGCGGCGGATCACATCGTCCTGGGATTCGTCGAGATGGCGCAATGCCACGCCGCCGCTGAAGCTGATGAACACGCGCACGTCGTCATGCAGCAACGAGCGTTGGGCCAGCGCGCGCTGCAGGCGGATCACCGCCGCGCTGGCTTCGAAGATGGTGGAGTCCGGCAAGAGCAATACGAATTCCTCGCCGCCGAAGCGGGCGATGGCATCGGTGGTGCGCAGCACGGCCTTGGCCACGTCCACGGTATGGCGCAGCGCGGCGTCGCCGCCGGCATGGCCGTGGGTCTCGTTGAGGCGGCGGAAGTCGTCCAGGTCCAGCATCGCCACGCATAGCGGCTGCCCGCTGCGCTGGGTGCGTGCGGCTTCGCGCTGGAACAGTTCTTCGAAACCGCGCCGGTTGAGCGCGCCGGTGAGCTGGTCTTCGCGCACCAGGCCGGCCACGTCCTTGAGTTCCTGTTCGAGCGAGGCGATGCGCTGCTCGGAATCTTCGACCTGGCGTCGGGCCGAGAGCAGTTCGTCGCGTGCGGCCAGTGCCTGCGCCTGCACCCCTGCGGTGTCCTGCAGCAGGTCCTGCAACAGGCGATTGAGGTCGGGAATGCCGCGTGCGTCGCCGATCGCCTGCGAATAACCGGCAACGCGATCATGGTATTCGCCGGTGCTGGTGGCCATGCCATCGAGCCTGTCGACGAACGACACCATCATTTCGCGCATGGCCGTCTTTGAGTCGGTGATGCCTTGCTTGAGCAGGCCTTGCTTGTAGATGACCTCGCGCAAGGTGCCGCGTGCCTGTTCGATCGAGCCGACGTCCAGCGGGCCGGAAATCAGTTGCCGCACCACCGAGATCTGGCCTTGCAGCCAGCTGCGGTCGTCGAGCAGTTCGCCCACGTTCTCCAGCAACAGGTCGAACAGGCCGAGCAACAGGTTCTGTTGCTCGCTGGCATCTTCGGCGCGCAGGCCGATCTGGTGGCTCAGCTCGCGCAGCCGCTGTTCCAGCGTGATCAGTTCATGCCCCGGGCGCCAATGACGCAGCGCCGAGGCCAGTGTCTGCGCCTCTTCGGCCAGCTCCGGGCTGCGTTGCAGCAGCGTGGCCAGTGCGTTGCCCAATGCATGCCGCAACAGATCGCGCAGCTGCTCGGCCTCGGTGCGGCCTTCGGCCAGCGAATCGCCGGTGTCGACGGTGCGGATGTACTTGTCGATCAACTGGCGCAGGCCGCGGCCGTAGCCAGGCCAGTCGCCGGCCGCGTAGGCCGCGCTCAGGCGCACGCCCATGTCGCCGAGTTCGCCGTGCAGGCTGGCGATGCCTTCGGCAAACGACAGCAACAAGGCTTCCGGATGCGACGCATGCGAGAACAGGCGTATCAGCAAGGCAGTGGCGGCGGCAGGATCGTGCGCGCCGGATTTGGTCTTGGCCGGCACCAATTGATGCGCCGCCAGGCCTTGCCCGCCGCTCAGCACTGCCGGCAAGGCCGCAGCCGGGCGCGCGCTGTCCGCCCCGCCCCAGGGCAACAGGCGGCGCAGCCCGCCACGCGGGCGGCTTGGGAGTTCAGGCTGGTCTGCCATGCGCCAGGGTCTCAAAGTCGTAGTGCTATCGCTCGTTATCGGCGCGCAGGCGGGTGGCTTAAGCGGGCCAGACAAGAGTCTGCATGACCAGCATGCGCGCATCGGCCAGGCACGGGCGCGACCAGTGCCGCGCGCGTGCGCATGAACAAGTCATACAAGTGACGGCGGGCGCCGCCGAAAGATCGCGCCTGCGGTGCATTGCAGTGCTGGTGCACCAATAGAGGCACGTCATTGCCCTGCAATGTGCGGCTTATGCCTGCCTGCATGCGCAACCATGCGCAACGGAATGTCGGTTGTCGCAGAAAAGTCAGCACGTATTCACGCATTTTTTATTTGGTCGGGGTGTAGATTCATCTCCAAGGACAACGTGGAGTACGCGCGTCATCCCCGCTCCTCATTCGCAGCAGGTCGCCTGGCCGTAGTGGCAGACGATGGTTTCCGCTTCGCTGTTTTTCCGTCTCCACCCACTTTACGACGGACGTTTAGATGGTTGCCATGATGCCGCTGCACGCTACTACCGCACGCTTAGAGCGAAGCACGATGATCCCTACTCTGAAGAAGAGCGGGCGACCGCGCGATGCACGCGGGCGTTTCATCCGGCACCACGAGCGCCTGCCGGTCTCGTTGGCCGACACGCGTGGTGCGCTGTTCGTGGTGTCGGAGATGGCGGACTTCATCAAGGCCGGCGGTCTGGGCGATGTGGCCGCGGCGCTGCCACGCGCGCTGCGCCACCGTTACGACGTGCGGGTGTTGATCCCCGGCTACCGCGCGGTGCTGGCACGCGCCGGCAAGGTGGAGATCGTCGGCCGGGTGCTGGCGCATGCTGCGCTGCCTGCCTGCGACATCGGCCGCATCGTGCAGTCCGATGGCCTGCCGATCTACATCCTGTTGTCCAAGGAACTGTTCGAACGCGACGGCTCGCCGTATGTGAGCACCAGTGGTTCGGAGTTCGAAGACAACGCGATCCGCTTCGCCACCTTGTCGCATGCCGCCGCGCAGATTGCCGCCGGCCATGCCGGCCTGGGCTGGAAGCCACGCCTGCTGCATTTGAACGACTGGCCGTGCGCGTTGGCGGCGGCGTATGTACGTTGGTCCGGCGGCACCACGCCGTGCCTGTTGACCATCCATAACCTGGCCTATCAGGGCCTGGTGCCGTATTCGATGGCCGCCGCGCTGGGCATTCCCGCCGAGCGGGTGGCCGAGCTGGAGTTCTACGGGCAGATGTCGTTCCTGCGCGGTGGCATCGTGCATGCCGACCACGTCAACACGGTCAGCGTCAGCTATGCCCAGCAGATCACCGGCCCGGCCCAGGGCTGCGGGCTGGACCGCCTGCTGGCCGGTCGCGCGGCCAAGGGCGCGCTCACCGGTATCGTCAACGGCATCGACGCCAGCTGGGATCCGCGCACCGACGCACATCTGGACGTGCATTTCAGCGTGAATCATTGGCAGGGCCGTCAGGCCAACGCCGCGCAGGTGCGCAAGGCGTTCGGGCTGCGCGAAAGCACCGGCCCCTTGTTTGCAGTGGTCTCGCGGCTGGTGCATCAGAAAGGCCTGGACCTGATCTGCGAGGTCGCCCCGCAGATCGTGGCGGCCGGCGGCCAGATCGCGGTGATCGGCGGCGGCGAGCCGGAGATCGAACAGCAGGTGGCCGAGCTGACCCGGCGTTATCCCGGCCAGGTTGGTGCCTTCATCGGTTTCGAAGAAGGCCTGGCGCGGCGCATGTTCGCCGGTGCCGACTTCCTGCTGATGCCCTCGCGCTTCGAGCCCTGCGGGCTGAGCCAGATGTACGCGCAGCGCTTTGGTTGCCTGCCGATCGCGCACGCCACCGGCGGCCTGATCGACACGGTGGATGACGGCGTCACCGGCTTCCTGTTCCAGCAAGCCAGCGTGGAGGCTTTGCGCCGCTGCCTGGAGCGCGCCTTCCGTACCTTCCGCCTGCCCAGCCTGCTGTCGGCGATGCGCCGTGCGGCGATGCTGCGCCCCAGCGGATGGGATGTGGCGGGCAAGAAGTACCTCTCCCTCTACGAACGCACCGCCGCAACTGCGCCCGCGCTTGCGACGGTGTCATGAGCGAACGGCTGGGCGTGCAGGGGCAGGAGGCGGAAGCGACGGCGGTGAGCATGGAAGAGGCGTCCGAAGTCATGCGGAGCCTGCAGGCGCTGGCCGATGGATTGCCCACCGATGCCTTCGCGGTGCTGGGCCCGCGTCTGCAAGCCGACGGCCGCCGCCTGGTGCGTGTGCTGGCGCCCGGCGCCGAGGCGATGGGGCTGATCGATCCACGCGGCAAGTTGTTGGCACGCATGCAGCCCGGCGCGATCGAGGGTGTGTTCGAAGGCATGTTGGCGGTGGAGGGCCCTTACCGGCTGCGCATCGTCTGGCCGGACGTGGTGCAGGAGATCGAAGACCCGTACGCGTTCGCCGCCACGCTGGATGAGTCCGTGCTGCTGCAGATTGCCGCAGGCGATGGCCAGGCGCTGCGCAGCGCCTTGGGTGCGCAGCATCTGCACTGCAACGATGTGCCGGGCGTGCGCTTCGCCGTGTGGGCGCCACACGCGCAACGTGTGGCAGTGGTCGGCGACTTCAACGGCTGGGAGCTGCGGCGGCATCCAATGCGCCAGCGGATCGGTGGCTTCTGGGAGCTGTTCCTGCCGCGCGTGGAAGCCGGTACCCGCTACAAGTACGCCATCACTGCCGCCGACGGCCGCGTGCTGCTCAAGGCGGACCCGGTAGCGCGTCAAAGCGAATTGCCGCCTGCCACGGCCTCGGTGGTACCGGGCGCCGCAGCGTTCGCGTGGACCGATGCTGCCTGGATCGCCGCGCGCGATGCGAGTGCGGCGCCGGCGCCACTGTCGATCTACGAAGTGCACGCCGCCTCCTGGCGCCGCGATGGGCATGACCAGCCGCTGGATTGGCCGGCACTTGCCGCACAACTGATTCCGTATGTGCAGCAGCTGGGCTTCACCCATATCGAGCTGCTGCCGATCACCGAGCATCCGTTCGGTGGCTCGTGGGGCTATCAACCGCTGGGGCTGTATGCGCCGACCGCGCGGCATGGCAGCCCGGATGGGTTTGCCCAATTCGTCGATGCCTGTCATCGCGCCGGCATCGGCGTGATCCTGGATTGGGTCAGCGCGCACTTCCCGGATGACGCACATGGCCTGGCGCAGTTCGATGGCGCCGCCCTGTACGAACATGCCGACCCGCGCGAAGGCATGCATCGCGATTGGAATACGCTGATCTATAACTACGGCCGGCCGGAAGTGACCGCCTACCTGCTGGGCAGCGCGCTGGAGTGGATCGACCACTACCACCTCGATGGTCTGCGCGTGGATGCGGTGGCCTCGATGCTGTACCGCGACTATGGCCGCGCCGAAGGCGAATGGGTGCCCAACGCGCATGGCGGCCGCGAGAATCTGGAAGCCGTCGCTTTCCTGCGCCAGCTCAACAGCGAGATCGCCACGCGCTTTCCCGGTGTGCTGACCATCGCCGAAGAATCCACCGCCTGGCCGGGCGTGACCGCGCCGATCAGTGAAGGCGGCCTGGGCTTTACGCACAAATGGAACATGGGCTGGATGCACGACACGCTGAGCTATATGCAGCGCGATCCGGCCGAGCGCGCGCAGCACCACAGCCAGCTGACCTTCGGACTGGTCTACGCGTTCTCCGAACGCTTCGTGCTGCCGCTCTCGCATGACGAAGTGGTGCATGGCACCGGTGGTCTGCTCGGTCAGATGCCGGGAGATGACTGGCGGCGCTTCGCCAATCTGCGCGCCTATCTGGCGCTGATGTGGGCGCATCCGGGCGACAAACTGCTGTTCATGGGTGCCGAATTCGGCCAATGGCGCGACTGGAATCACGACCAATCGCTGGACTGGCATCTGCTCGATGGCGCCCCGCATCGCGGCGTGCAGCAACTGGTGGGCGATCTCAACGCGGCCTTGCGTCGCGTGCCGGCGTTGTATCGCGGCACCCATCGCGCCGACGGCTTCGACTGGAGCGTGGCCGACGATGCGCGCAACAGCGTGCTGGCCTTCATCCGCCACGATCCCGATGGCGGCGCACCCTTGCTGGCGGTGAGCAACCTCACCCCGCAACCGCACCACGACTATCGCGTTGGTGTGCCGCGTGCCGGCGGCTGGCGCGAAATCCTCAACACCGACAATGCCCATTACGGCGGCAGCAATCTCGGCAACAGCGGTCGTCTTGCGACCGAGCCGATGGGCATGCACGGGCACGCACAACGCCTGCGCCTGACCTTACCGCCGCTGGCCACGATCTATCTGCAAGCGGAGAAATAACGATGAACGAGCGCAACGACACCCTGCCGGCATGGGGCGCATGGCCAGCGGGTGAGGGACAGGTGCGCTTTGCGCTCTGGGCACCCGATGCCAAGGGCGTGGATGTGGTCTTCGACGACGGCGTGCGTCGCGCGCTGCACGCCGGGCAGGATGGGTTTTTCACTGCGCTGATCGACTGCGCCGCCGATGCGCGGTATCGCTACAGCGTCGATGGCGGCGAGCCGGTGCCGGACCCGGCCTCGCGCTGGCAGCCCGAGGGTGTGCATGGTCCCAGCGCCGTGCAGCCCAGCGATGGCTACGCCTGGCACAACACCCAATGGCAGGGACGGCCGTGGGACGAGGCGGTGATCTACGAACTGCACGTCGGCACCTGCGGCGGCTATGCCGGTGTGCAGGCGCAATTGCCGCAGCTGGCGGCAATGGGCATCACCGCGATCGAGCTGATGCCGTTGAGCGCGTTTCCGGGTGCGCATAACTGGGGCTACGACGGCGTGCTGCCGTACGCACCGGTGGAAGCCTATGGCACACCGGACGAATTGAAGGCATTGATCGATGCCGCGCACGGGCATGGCCTGATGGTGTTGCTGGATGTGGTCTACAACCACTTCGGCCCGGACGGCAATTATCTGCACAGCTACGCTGCCCCGTTCTTCAACGAAGACAAGCCCACCCCGTGGGGCGCAGCGATCGATTTCCGCAAGCCGCAGGTGCAGCGTTACTTTCTCGACAATGCGCTGATGTGGTTGCACGAGTACGGCTTCGACGGTCTGCGTCTGGATGCGGTGCACGCGATCACCCCGAACGCCTTCCTGGATACCTTGCGGCAGACCGTGCAGGCCAGTCTGCCGGCCGGTCGCCACGTGCATCTGGTGCTGGAGAACGAATTCAACCAGGCCTCGCAGCTGCAGCGCGGCTACACCGCGCAATGGGACGACGATTTCCACAACGCGCTGCACGTGCTGCTGACTGGCGAGGAGGAAGGCTATTACGCCGCCTTTGCCGATCAACCGACCCAGCATCTGGCGCGCGTGCTGGGCGAAGGCTTCGCCTATCAAGGCCAGCCGGATCCGCGTGGACATGTGCGCGGCGAGCCCAGTGGTGATCTGCCGCCGCACAAGTTTGTGATCTTTGCGCAGAACCACGACCAGATCGGTAACCGTGCGCGTGGCGAGCGGCTGAGCGTGCTGGTGTCGCAACAACGCCTGCGCGCCGCACTGGCGTTGACCGCGCTGACGCCGATGATTCCGCTGTTTTTCATGGGCGAACCGTGGGGCGCCACGCAGCCGTTCCTGTTCTTCACAGACTTCGGCCCGCCGCTGGACGATGCCGTGCGCGAAGGCCGTCGTCGCGAGTTTGCCCACTTCGCCGCATTCGCCGACGAAGCGCAGCGCGCCACCATTCCCGACCCGAACAGCCACGCCACCTTCGCCGCTTCGCGGTCGCCGATCGAAGACGCTGCGCAAGGCGAGGGCGCGCAATGGACAGCTTGGTTCACCGCCTTGCTGGGCGTGCGCCGCCAATGGTTGGTGCCAGGTCTTGCGCAAGCGCGCGCCGTGGGCGCCAGTGTGCTGGCCGAAGGCGCGGTGACTGCCAGCTGGGAGTTGCCGGGTGGGGTGTGGCATATCGCCTTCAACGTCGGCACCTCTGCAGTGCCGATGCCGCCACTGCGCGGACGTGTGGCGCATGCCGAAAACGTCGCTGCCGATGCGCAGCAGTTGCCGGTCGATGGCTTCATCGCCTGGCATGAGGAGCGCGCATGAGTACGCGCGATCTGAGCAGGGCGGATCTGCACACGCTGGCCGCAGCGGCCGGGGTGATGGTGGATTGGGTGGATGCCAGCGACCAGCCGCGGCAGGTGTCCGAACAGTCGCTGCATGCGGTGCTCACTGCGCTGGAACTGCCTGCCGCCACCGCCACGCAACGCGAAGACAGCCTGCGTCGCTGCAAGGCGCAGGCAATCGAACCGGCACCGCTGTTGACCGTACAGGTGGCCGCGCTATTGCCCGTGTCGGTTGCCCCTGATGCCAGCGGCCGTTGGGTGGATGACAGCGGTGCCAGCGAGCAAGCGCGTGCGGATGCGCAAGGACAGGTGCGTGCACCGCAACGGTTCGGTTACTGGACGCTGCAGATCGGCGGGCTGACTCAGCAGGTCGCAGTGGCACCGCAACGCTGCTTCAGCGTGGCCGATGCGTGCGGATTGCCGGCTCCGCGTGCCTGGGGCATGGCGCTGCAGGTGTATTCGGCGCGCAGCATCGACGACGGTGGTATTGGTGACGCGTCCGGCACGGTGGAGTGGGTGCGGCATGCCGCGCTGGCTGGTGCCGATGCATTGGCATTGAGCCCGGTGCATGCCTCGCGCCCGGTCACCAGCGGCTACAGCCCGTATTCGCCCAGCGACCGGCGCTTTCTGGATCCGTTGCATGCCGCGCCGGTGCGCGTGCTGGGCGAACTGGCACTGGATGCGATCAACGAAGTGCCTGGGCTGCGCGAGCGTTTCGATACGCTGCATCACAGTGCATTGATCGACTGGCCGGCGTCTGCGCAGGCCAAGTGGCAATTGCTTCGCCATCTGTACACGCGCGTCGCAGCAGATCACGCCGACCTGGTCGCGTTCCGTAGCGAGGGCGGCGCTGCGTTGGAGGGCTTTGCACGCTTTGCCGCGCAGGATTTCGGCGATGGCGATCCGCAGCTGCATGTATTCACGCAATGGCTGGCAGCACGCAGTTGGTCGGATGCGCAGCGCGAGGCGCACGAGCGTGGCATGAAGATCGGCTTGATCGCCGATCTGGCCGTGGGCTTCGACCCGAATGGCGCCGAAGCTGCAGCTGCCGCAGACACCGTGTTGCGTGGCCTGGTGTTGGGTGCACCGCCGGATGCCTTCAATGCCGATGGCCAACATTGGGGCATCGGCGCGTATTCGCCCACTGCATTGCGACGCAGCGGCTACGCGCCGTATATCGCGCTGCTGCGCGCGGTATTGCGCGACCGTGGTGGCATCCGCATCGACCATATTCTTGGCCTGCTGCGGCTGTGGGTGGTGCCCGAAGGTGCCAGCTCCAATGAGGGCGCGTATCTGGCCTATCCGCTGCACGATCTGCTCAATCTGCTCGCGCTGGAATCGTGGCGGCATCGCGCCATCGTGATCGGCGAAGACCTCGGTGTGGTGCCGCCCGGCATCCGCGAAGAACTGTCGCGACGTGGCGTGATGGGCATCGATGTGTTGATGTTCACCCGCGACGACAACGGCGCCTTTGTGTCGCCGACGCTGTGGCGGCCGGATGCGGTGGCCACCACCACCACGCACGATCTGCCCACCTTGACCGGCTGGCGCGAAGGCCGCGATATCGATTGGCGACGCAAGCTGGAACTGATCAAGCCCGCGCAGGCGAGCGACGATGTCACCGCGCGGAGCAAGGATCTTGCACGTCTGGATGCGGCGGTCGAACACGCCGGCCTGAGCGCTGCGAACGACCCGCTGCTGGGCGCGCTGCGCTTCACCGCCACCAGCGTCTCGCCACTGGCCCTGTTGCCGGTGGAAGACGCGCTGGCGCTGGAAGAACAACCCAATCTGCCGGGCACCGTCGAGGTCCATCCCAACTGGCGCCGACGCCTGCCCGATCCCTTGCCGCATGCGCGCCTGAGTACGGCGCTGCAGGGCTTTGCCGAGGCGCGTCGCGTCGCGGCCGTTTCGGAACCGCATCCATGATCGACCTTCGCGCCACCGCCCGCCTGCAGCTGCATGCCGGCTTCACCCTGCACGATGCACTTGCGCAGGTGCCGTACTACGCCGGGCTCGGCATCAGCCATCTGTACCTGTCACCGATCGGCACTGCGGTACCCGGCTCCACGCACGGTTACGACAATATCGACCCGACCGTGGTCAATCCCGAACTCGGCGGCGAAGCCGCGTTGATCGCCTTGTCGCAGGCCGCGCGCGAACACGGCATGGGCTTGATTGCCGATATCGTGCCCAACCACATGGCCACGCACGCGGACAATGCGTGGTGGTGGGATGTCTTGCGTAACGGCCGCAGCGCCAAACATGCCGACTGGTTCGACATCGACTGGCGCGCACCGGGCCGCGATGGAAAATTGTGGCTGGCGGTGCTGGACCGTCCGTATGCCACCGCACTGGCCGAAGGCCTGATCACGCTGGTGGTCGAGGACGACGGCAGTGCGGCGTTGGCGCATTACGACCAGCGTTACCCGATCCGTCCGCAGACGCTGGAGGTGCCGGAAAAGGCCGCACGTGCCCAATGGCTGCGCGACTACAACGACGGCGCCAAACGCGGCGATGGCCGCCTGCACAAGCTGATCGAACGCCAGCCATATCGCTTGAACTGGTGGCGCGTGGGCAACGACATGCTCAATTACCGCCGCTTCTTCGATATCACCTCGCTGGTGGCGTTGCGGGTGGAACTGCCGGCGGTGTTCGACGCGGTGCATGCGCTGCCGCTGCGGCTGGTGGCCGAGGGCCATCTGGATGGCTTGCGTATCGATCACGTGGACGGCCTCACCGACCCCACCGGTTATGTGCGCAAGCTGCGTAGCCGGCTGGATGCGGCCGGTCGTCAGCGCGGACTCAAGCCCGGCACGCTGGCCTTGTATCTGGAAAAGATTCTGGCACCCGGCGAAGCCTTGCCGGCCGACTGGCCCTGCGATGGCACCACCGGTTACGACTTCATGGACCAGGTGGGCGGCGTGCTGCATGACGCGTCCGGCTTCAAGCCGCTGGCGCGTGCCTGGCAGAAGATGAGCGGACGTAGTGGCGATTTCGCCCAGGAAGAACGCGCCGCACGCGACGAGATCCTGCGTGGCCCGCTGCAGACCGAATTCAATCGCGCCGTCGGTGCGTTGTCGGCATTGGCACGGCTGGACCCGCCCACGCGCGAGTTCAGCCCGCAGATGCTGGCGCGCGGCCTGTGCGTGCTGCTGCGCTGGTTCCCTGTGTACCGCACCTACGCCGGTGCCAAGGGCGTGACCGGCAGCGAAGCCGAGCGCTTACGCGCCACCGCCGCGCGTGCGCGCGAGGGCATGCCGGAGTCGATCGTTGCGGCCGTCGATGCGATCGAGCGCTGGTTGCTCGACGATGCCGGCGCCGATCGCGCGCAGATCGCCTTGCGGCGCATCCTGCGTCGTCGCGTGGAGCAGTTGTCTGCACCGCTCAATGCCAAGTCGGTGGAAGACACCGCGTTCTATCGGCACGGCGTGCTGCTGTCGCGCAACGAGGTCGGCAGCCATCCGACCCACTTCGCCAATGAAGCGGCCGAGTTCCATGCGCAGAATCAAGAGCGCGCCAAACATTTCCCACGCGCGCTGCTGGCCACCGCCACGCACGACCACAAGCGCGGCGAAGACCTGCGCATGCGGTTGGCGGTGGTCTCAGAGCAGCCGCGTTGGTGGATCGAGCAGAGCACCCAGTTCGATGCCTTGTCCGAGACACTGGAATCGCCGGCATTGGCCGGTGGCGACCAGCAGATGCTGTGGCAGACCCTGGTCGCCGCCTGGCCGATCGGCCTGGGCGCCGATCAGACCGAACCGCTGGCCGCCTACGCCGAGCGCATCGCGCAGTGGCTGCTCAAGGCAGTGCGCGAGGCCAAGTTGCACACCAGTTGGACCGATGGCTCGCCAGCCTACGAACAGGCCGTGCAAGCCACCGTGGAGCAGGTGTTGTGCAGCCGCGCCGGGCTGCCGCTGCGGCGTGCGCTGCTGCGCGCCAGCAACCACATCGCCGCCGCCGGCGCGCGCAATGCGCTGGTGCAAACCACGTTGCGCCTGACCGTGCCGGGCGTGCCCGATCTCTATCAGGGCACCGAAGGCTGGGATCTGTCGCTGGTGGATCCGGACAATCGCCGCCCGGTCGATTACGCGCAGCGCCAGCAATGGCTGGCGCAGGCGCGCGACTGGAACACGCTGCTGCGCAGCTGGCGCGATGGCGCGGTCAAGGCGCGTCTCACCGCGCTGCTGTTGCAGCTGCGTGCCGAACATCCGGCGTTGTTCGCGCAGGGTGACTATCAGCCGCTCAACGTGGCGGTCAGTGGCGATGCGCAGGTGCTGGCGTTCCGTCGTCAGTACCGCGGCCAGTCGCTGGTGGTGGCGGTCATGCGACTGGGTGCCGGTGACCAGACCGAGGGCGATCTGCCGTTGCTGGTGCCGCCGGCACGTTGGGGTCAGGCGGCGTTGGCATTGCCGCAAGGTACATACCGTAATGTGCTCGATGGCAGCACGTTGCAGCCGCAGCAAGGCCGCCTGGCGCTATCCACGCTGTTTGCACGCGCGCCGGTGGCAGTGTTGACGACCCCCTAAGAGAACGTACGCAATGAACGACACGGAACGGCAGGCACGACTTCGCCAGTTGGCACAGGAGATCTGGGAGGCCGAAGGCCGCCCGGACGGGCATGCGGCCCGTCATTGGGCCATGGCCGAGCGCCTGGTGGACGCCGAAGAACGCGCCGCCGAACAGGCCAACCCGCCCGTCACTGCACGTCAGTAACGGTGCCTCTGTCATCTTGCATGGTGCACCCTGCTGGCGGCGCCATGCAGGGTTGAACGTGCACCCGCACGCATTCGTATTCGCTCACTGGTTTTGAGTTCACCGTTTTCAGGAGTTACCGATGGCCACTCGCAAGTTCACGCAACGCTCGCGCATCCGCGAAGGCCGTCCCAATCCGCTCGGCGCCACCTGGGACGGGTTGGGCGTCAACTTCGCGTTGTACTCGCGCAACGCCACCCGCGTGGAACTGTGTCTGTTCGACGAGCGTGGCCGCGAGCAGGAGCGCCTGGCGCTGCCCGAATACACCGATGAGGTCTGGCACGGCTATCTGCCCGATGCACGCCCCGGCCAGTTGTACGGCTACCGTGTACACGGGCCTTACGCGCCAGATGCCGGTCATCGTTTCAACCACAACAAATTGCTGCTGGACCCGTATGCCAAGCAGATCGTCGGCGAGCTCAAATGGGCGCCGCATCTGTTCGGCTACACCATCGGCCATCGCGACAAGGATTTGAGTTTCGATCGTCGCGACAGTGCCGCGTTCATGCCCAAATCCGCCGTGATCGACCCGGCCTTCACCTGGGGCCAGGATCGCCCGCCGCAGACGCCATGGAATCGCACGGTGATCTACGAGGCGCATGTGCGCGGGCTGAGCATGCTGCACCCGGCAGTGCCGCCGGAAGATCGCGGCACGTTCTCGGCCCTGAAGACCGACGAGTTGATCGACCATATCAGCTCGCTCGGCGTCACCGCGGTGGAACTGCTCCCCGTGCACGCCTTCGTCGACGATCAGTACCTGCTGGAAAAAGGCCTGCGCAATTACTGGGGCTACAACACGCTGGGCTTCTTCGCGCCGCAGGCGCGCTACATGTCCACGCGGACCGTGGCCGAGTTCAAGCAGATGGTGGCGCGCCTGCATCACGCCGGGCTGGAAGTGCTGCTGGACGTGGTCTACAACCACACTGCCGAAGGCAACGAACTCGGGCCAACGCTCTCGTTCAAGGGCATCGACAACGCCAGCTACTACCGCCTGGCCGACGATCGCCGCTTCTACATTAACGACACCGGTACCGGCAACACCTTCGATCTGACCAACGTCGGCGCATTGCGCATGGTGATGGATTCGCTGCGTTACTGGGTGCAGGAAATGCATGTCGACGGCTTCCGTTTCGACCTGGCCAGCATCCTCGGGCGCGAGCGTTATGGCTTCGACCCCTCGGGCAGCTTTCTCGATGCGGTGCGCCAGGATCCCGTGCTGAGCCAGACCAAGTTGATCGCCGAGCCGTGGGATATCGGCCCGGGTGGTTATCAGGTCGGCAATTTCCCGCCGGGCTGGGTGGAATGGAACGACAAGTTCCGCGACAACGTGCGCGCGTTCTGGCGCGGCGACGGTGGGCAGCTGGCCGAATTGGCCACACGCCTCACCGGCTCGGCCGATCTGTTCAATCACAGCGGTCGCCGCCCCACCGCATCGGTCAATTTCGTCACCGCGCACGATGGGTTCACCCTGCGCGATCTGGTCAGCTACGAGGGCAAGCACAACTTTGCCAACGGCGAAGAGGGCAGGGACGGGAGCGACCACAATATCTCGGCCAATTACGGCGTCGAAGGCGACACCAACGACCCGGCGATCAAGCAGCTGCGGCGTCAGCAGATGCGCAATCTGCTCGCCACGCTGTTGCTCTCGCAAGGCACGCCCATGCTGCTGGCCGGCGATGAATTCGGCCACAGCCAGAACGGCAACAACAATGCGTATTGCCAGGACAACGAACTGACCTGGATCGACTGGACGGCTGCCAGCAAGGCTGCCGCCGCCGATCAGGCCGCATTCGTGCGCAGGCTGATCCGCATCCGCCAGCGTTACCCGCTGCTGCATCGCGCACGTTTCTTCGATGGCAAGTTCGATGAAGCGCTGGGCCTGCGCGATCTCACCTGGCTGGCGCCCAACGGCAACGAGATGGACGAAGCCGGTTGGCACGACCCGGAAGCGCGTGCGCTGATGCTGCGCCTGGATGGCCGCTCGCCGACCACCGGCCTGCGCGAGATCGCCGCCAACGTGAGCTTGCTGATGTTGATCAATGCCGCCGCCACCAGCGTGACATTCACGCTGCCGGCGATGCACGACGAACATTGGCGCGTGCTGGTCGACACCGCACGCCACGGCGGCCGCGTGGTGGCCGGTGGCAGCGAATGGAAGGCGCCAGCGCACTCGTTGACCTTGCTGGCGGTGGAGCGCGATCGCATCGCCAGCAGTGCGCGCATCGTCTCCGAGGGCGCACGCTGATGGCAGGAGCGCACTGATGGACGTGTTGTTGGCAGGGGCGACCGGTCTGGTCGGCAAACACGTCTTGCAGCAGTTACTCACTGACACGCGCTGCACGGGCGTGGTTGCGATCACGCGCCGGCCGTTGACGCAGATCCATCCCAAACTGCGCAACCAGGTGATCGACTTCGATCGCCTGGACAGCTGGACCGCCCCGCGCATGGAAGCGGCCATCTGCGCCTTGGGCAGCACCATGAAACAGGCCGGCTCGCGCGAAGCGTTCTATCGCATCGATCACGGCTACCCGATGGCACTGGCACGCGCGGCTTGCGCGCAGGGCACCTCGGTGTTCGTACTGAATTCGGCGGCTGGCGCCGACGCGCATTCGCGCATCTTCTACAACCGCGTCAAGGGCGAACTGGAACGCGATCTGCGCGCAGTCGGCTTTCCCTCGCTGACCTTCGTACGCCCGGGGCTGATCGGCGGCGAGCGCGAAGAGCGGCGTACCGGCGAACATATCGGCAGTCTCGTGCTGGGCGCGCTCGGCCCGCTGCTGCCACGCCGCTTCCGCATCAACCCGGCCGAACGGATCGCCGCGGCAATGGTGTGTGCAGCGCTGGCGCCTGCGCGCGGCGAGTATTGTGTGGAGGCAGCGGAGTTGGTGGCGTAATTGCCTCACTCTAACTGCGGCGCTCGTACTACGGCGGTCGTAATCACGGCCATCTGCCGGCAGGTCGATCACGCGGGCGGAAGAACTCCTCGCGTCTCGCATGTGCTGGGCCATAGTCGGTGCAGGTGGCGCATGTCACCGCAGTGCAAGCGCACAAGGGCGCCAACTGCATAACAAGCAAGAGGCGAATCTTCCCGATGGCGATTTGCTCTAAGGCGATGTGCATTCCGTAGCCACGTTATCTTGCCGATGTTTGACGAGGTTCCGTCGCCTTTTTCGTATGGCGCGTTGTCCTTTCGGCATTCTGGATGCATCTACGCTGCCGATAGTCGACAGTACTGTGCTTGACGTCATATTCATGGCGTCTCAATCAGGAGAGATAGATGTATCGTGAATCACTGGTGATGGTGGTCGCGTTGGCCGCTATGGCGGGGAACGCCGCCGCAGCCACCGATATCAATAAATCGTGTCCAGACCTGCACAGTGCTCGTATCGCCAAGTCCAAATCTGTCGAAGGCGACACCTACACCACGATTTCGACCTCCAATGGCAATCCGTGGATCGGCGTCAATCCCCCTGAGGCAGACGATGTCGAGCCGCGCGAGCTGACTTTTACTTCGGTATCCATCCTCAGCGACGAACATCTGATCGCCTGCGATTACGCCGGCCCGGGCCTTTCCGGATTGCGCATGTCGCTGAAGCTGAAAAAGTAGCGCAGCCCGTCGGCGCAAGCTGGGTGCAAGACCCGAACCTTTCGAACGTGTCGATCTGCTCAGATAAGGATCGGAAGCGTTGCGCGTTCAAGCTCTGAGTGCGGCGCCGTCAGTGAACTGTTGCAATACGGTTCGGATCGCTCCTTCAGAAGCGGCTAACACTATGTAGCGAGCAGGCGTCAGTCGGGCGTGGGCGGCGCGCAGGGCCTGGAGCGCATTGGGGGTGCGATTTTTGCGGCCGTGGTGCTCATCGGCTTGCGGCGCAACAACCGTGATCTCTGCCTTCAGTTCACTTCCAGCGACTGCCCACCATCCACCGCCAGCACTTGCCCGGTGATCCAGCGCGCTTGCGGCGATGCCAGAAACAACGCCGCATCGGCAATGTGTTGCACCTGCCCGAATCCGCCGAACGGGATGCTGTCGCGGATGCGTGCATACAGTTCCGGTTCTTCATCGCGACGCCGTGCCCATAGTCCGTCCGGAAATTCGATCGAGCCTGGCGCAATCGCGTTTACGCGGATGCGCTCGCGCGCCAGTTCTGCGGCCAGCGTGGTGGTGTAGTAATTGAGCGCCGCCTTGGCGCTGGAGTAGGCGATCGCGCGTGGTGTGGGGCGTTGCGCGTTGATCGAGCTGATGTTGAGGATCACCGCCGCAGCGCTGTTGCGTAAGTGTGGCAGCGCGGCGCGATTGCAACGCACCGCGGCCATCAGATCCACGTCCAGGCCGGCCTGCCAGCTTGCATCGTCATTGCCGTGTCCATAGCCGGAGGCGTTGTTGATCACCACATCAAGACCATCCAATGCCTGCGCTGCAGCATCCACATAGGCCTCGATTTGCGCAGCATCCGATAGGTCGCAGGCGAAGGTGTGGACCGGCGCGCCGTGCGGCGCCAACGCATGTGCGGCGTGTGCGAGGCCATCGGCATTGCGTGCGCACAGCGAGACGTGCGCGCCATTGCGCACGAACGCGTCGGCAATGGCCAGGCCGATGCCACGGCTACCGCCTGCGATCAGGACACGTTGGTCGCGCGGCGGGAGTTGCGGGTGTGCTGAAGGAATGAGCATGGCGGGCACTCGATCGGAAACCGGCATTATCGAGCAGCCTGGTCATACGGGGTGTTGGGGGCCATGGCGGTGTCGTCTGCACCATCGCAAGCGCACCCAAGATCCAAATCGCGGTGCGCAGCGCCGCGCTGCGAGCCGGGCGGTGAGCCATGCACCAGCATCTACCTGCGGTCGCGTGCGCTGTCATCTACATGCAATGCGGCGCGCGCGTGGCCTGCGACGCAAGCCTCATCACCAACCATGATCAGCTCATGCGTTTTCGCTTGCTCCCCGCTAACCATTTGTTTACACGTTCTCGCCGCGCTGCGGGCACAACGTGCGGGTCATTCAGTGGGAGTTGCACATGGAAACCCATATCACCGTCATCGGTGCCGGCTTTTGCGGTACCGCGCTGGTTCGTGCGCTGGCGCAGACGGCCGACGCGCAGGTCCGCATCACTTTGGTCGGCGTGGCCGAGACCTTCGGCAGCGGCATTGCCTATGGTGCGGCGCGGCCGGAGCACTTGCTCAACGTGCGTGCCAAAGACCTGGGGATCGATGCACAAGCGCCCGGTGCATTCGCAGATACCCTGCATCTTGGCGATAGCGGGCGGTTGGAATTCCTGCCGCGCCTGGCCTATGGCGATTATCTGCGCAGCGAGCTGGATACCGCGGTCAGCGGCGCGCAGGCCTCGATCATGCGGCTATCGCAAGAGGCGGTGGCAGTGGAGCGCGTGCGCAAGGGGTTTCGCGTGTTTCTGGCCAATGGCGATGCCTTCCATAGCGACCGCGTGGTGTTGGCGGTCGGTGCGCTGCAACCGCAGGCGCTTGCCGGCATCGGCCCGCGTTTGAGCGTGCATCCGCGCTATATCGGTTGGCCGTGGCAGGGCGATGCCCTGGCGCGGTTGTCGCCCGACGATGACGTGCTGATCGTTGGCACCGGGCTGACTATGGTGGATGTGGCATTGACCCTGCATGCGCGCGGGCATCGTGGCCGGCTGGTGGCGATCTCGCGGCGGGGGCTGGCACCACAGGCGCATCTGCGTCAGCCAGGCGCGGCGCTGGAATTGCCGCCGCATCTGCAGCGCGCGCTCAAGGACGCCGACCTGCGTGGCCTGCTACGCGGCGTGCGTCAGCTGAGCGCAGTGGTCGACGATTGGCGGCGCGTTGTGGATGCTCTGCGCCCGCATCTGCAGCCGTTGTGGCAGCGTCTTGAGCTACCTGAGCGTGCGCGCTTTCTGCGTCACTTGCGGCCGTATTGGGAAGTGGCGCGGCATCGGGTTGCGCCGGGCGCGGCAGAACAACTGGCGCAGCTGCAGGCCTCAGGCCAATTGCAGGTGACCGCTGCACGCTTGCTGCGTGCGCGTTGGGTGCCCGATGGCGTGGAGGCGGTGATCCGCCCGCGTGGTGCTGCCGACGCGCAGACCGGCCATTACGATGCGGTGATCCGTGCGACCGGCTTGGATACTGACATCGACCGCACCAGCGACCCGCTGATCGCCGGTATGCGCGAGGCCGGCCTGCTGCGTGCCGATCCGTTGGGACTGGGTGTGGATACCGACGCGCAATTGCGCGTGCGCGATAGCGCCGGGCAAATCGTGCCGGGGTTGTATTGCGTTGGTCCGCTGTTGCGTGGGCGCTATTGGGAAATCACTGCGGTGCCGGAGTTGCGCGTCGCCACGCGTGCGTTGGCCGAGCGTCTGTTGTTGGGCGCGATGCCGGCGTTACAGCCGGAGCCGGAACATGTGCCGCGCGAGGTCAATGCGCGTTTGTAAGTGGCCGTACCCTCACCCCAACCCCTCTCCCGACGGGAGAGGGCTTAAACCCTTCTCCCGTCGGGAGAAGGTGCCCCGAAGGGGCGGATGAGGGTACGAGCGCAGCCTCGTGCGGTTGGACGATGCGAGTAGCTTCGCTCCGTACCCTCACCCCAACCCCTATCCCGACGGGAGAGGGGCTTTAAACCCTTCTCCCGTCGGGAGAAGGTGCCCCGAAGGGGCGGATGAGGGTACGAGCGCAGCCTCGTGTAGTTGGACGATGCGAGTAGCTTCGCTCCGTACCCTCACCCCAACCCCTCTCCCGATGGGAGAGGGGCTTATCGCTCCTTCCAGCGGGATCTTGATCTGCGCGCGCAGGTATAGCCCTCATCTCGCCATCTCGCGCGGACTTCGCCAAACAGCGCAATCATGCAGCGTGATGCGTAGCGCACTGCACCGGTGCAGACAGGAGTAGGTCATGTTGATCGGCCTGGGCTGATTACAGTCCAGGTCGCTTCATCCCCTCGTCCGCCTGGAGTCCGCCATGCCCCGTCTTGCTGCCACTGCCTTGCTCGCCACGCTGTGCGCTTGCGCGCTGCCCGCCTGGGCCAGCGAATCGCTCAACACCCGTGCTGAAGTGCTCGCGGCCCTGGAGGCCGGCTATGACGTCAGCCTGACGACCGATCTCGCTCGCTGCACGCCCGAAGAAGGCACCCCGGTCACCCAGACCCGTGGCGGCCGCCATATCGATGCCTATCGCATCACCGAGGACGGCACCGCCGCATTCTCCGGTTCGCATTTCACCGTGGCCAATGACGGCAAGCCGATCCAGCAGTTCATGCGTTATCAGCTGCGCCCGGATGGCAGCGTGCGTTTCACCACCTACATGTACGACCTGCCGGGCCTGCAACAACGTGGCCCGGTGCTGGCCTATCAATGCACGATCAACCAGGGCATCCGCTTCCACGCCGATTGAGTGCGTTTGCCCCCTCATTACCGAGAAAGCACATGTCCTCACGTCTGTATTTTTCACTTGCTATCGCGGTGCTGTCAGCCAGCGCGGTTCCCGCATTCGCCACGCAATCGTTGAACACGCAAGCCAGCCTGATCGATGCGTTGGAGGCCGGCCGCAATGTGGCGGTGTCGGTTGATCTATCACGCTGCACGGCTGAAGCGGGCACTGCATCCAGTCGCAGCCGCGGTGGTGTGCGCATCGGCGCCTACCGTCTTACCGCGGACGGCACCCTGGCGTTTTCCGACACCCAGTTCATCGCTGCCAGCAGCGATGGCAGGCCGTTCCAGCAGTTCCAGCGCTACCAGGTGCTTGCCGACAACAGTGTGCGGCTGACCACCTACATGTACGACCTGCCGAGTCTGCAGCAACGCGGGGCACTGTTGGCGTATCAATGCACGATCAATCAGGGCATTCGCTTCCACGCGCACTGAACACGCCGATGCGTTGCGCGATGCCACTTGAGCGAGTGGCATCGCGTCGATGGTGCTACAGCATCAACGTACAACGTGGTGACGACTACTGCACCGCGACCGCATCGGTGGCGCCGGATTGCCAACCGCCGCCCAACGCCTTGAAGGTGGCCACTGCACTGCGTGCCGCGTCGGTGCGTGCCTGCACCTGCGCATCGGAGGTACGCAGCAAGCTGTCGTCGGCATTCAAGACTTCGATCAGGCTGACCACGCCTTTCTCATAGGCCAGCGCCGATGCACCACGCGCCTTGCCGAGTGCATCCACGCCTTGCGATAGCACCGCTGCCTGCTGCTCGCGTTTGACCAGTGCGGTCAACGCATTTTCCACGTCTTCCGTGGCGCGCAACACGGCCAGGCGATACGCCGCCAGCTGCTCGGCTTCCTGACCCTTGGCCTGTGCGATCTGCGCATTGATGCGGCCGAAATCGAACAGCCGCCAGCGCAAACCCAGCACGCCGGCAGATTGGTTGGCATCGCTGGTGAACAGGTTGGCGCCGGAGATGGCGGTGGCGCTGCCGAGTAATCCGCTGAGCGAAAATTTCGGGTAGTACTCGGCCATTGCCACGCCGATGCGCGCGTTCGACGCTGCCAGCCGGCGCTCGGCAACGATCAGGTCCGGGCGGCGCCGCAGCAGGTCGCCGGGCGTGCCCGTTTCGGCAATGCGCGGTGCAAGCGGAATGGGTTTGCTGGTGGCCAGCTCTGCACGATGCGTCCCTGGCGCAACACCCAACATCACGTCCAGTGCATTCATTGCCGCGACCAGGCCGCTTTCGATACCGGGCACCGATGCCTGCGCCTGTGCAAGCGCGCCTTGTGCCTGGTGCAGCTGCAGCTCGGGGGCGAGTCCTTTGCCATGCAGCAGCGTCACCATGGACAGCAGGCCCTGTTGCGTGGCGACCTGGCGCTGCGCCACCTCCAGGCGTGCCTGCAGGCCGCGGATGCTGATGTAGATGTCGGCGGTCTGCGCGGCCACTGCCAGCCTGGTGGCGGCTGCACCGGCTTCGCTGGCCTGATAGTCGGCGAGTGCGGCCTGGCGCCCGCGACGCAGGCCGCCGAACAGATCCAGCTCCCAGCTCGCGCTCAGGTTGGCTTCGTAGGTGCTGGCATAGCGGTCGAAGTCGGGCGTGCTGCTGAGCATCTGGCCCAGCGGCGTTTCCAGTGACTGATAGGCGCGGGTCGCGTTGCCGCTGATGTTGCCCGAAGGCAGCAGTGCGGCCGTGGCAGCGGTCAGCCCGGCGCGGGCTTGAGTGACGCGGGCGCTGGCCTGGGCCAGGTCCAGGTTCTGCGCCAGCGCCTGGGTGACGTAGCGGCTCAGGTCCGGGTCGTCGAAACCGGTCCACCAGGTCGGTAGATCGGCCCGTGTGGCGGCCTGGCGCTGCTCGGCCGCTGCCTGGCCGAGATAGCGATCCGGCAGGGGCGCCGATGGGCGGGTGTACTCCGGGCCAACGGCGCAGCCTGCGGCAAGACTGGCGGCGATGAGCGCGGCAAGGGTGCGAAGTGACGACATGACGGTACCGACGAAGGCAATGGCGGGCTGTGACTATAATACGAAACGGTCACTTTTGTGCAGATTGTGTTTGAGCGCTAAGCTGTCGGTATGAGCAAAGCATCCAGCTATCCCGTTTCAGGCCGTGGTCCGGCCGACCACGATGTGCGCGACCAGATCGTGGCAGCGGCAACCGAGCACTTCAGCCGCTACGGCTACGAGAAGACGGCCGTGTCCGATCTGGCCAAGGCGATCGGGTTCTCCAAGGCCTACATCTACAAGTTCTTCGAATCCAAGCAGGCCATCGGCGAGATGATCTGCAGCAACTGCCTGCGCGAGATCGAGACCGAGGTGCGCGCGGCGGTGGACGAGGCCGAGCAGCCGCCCGAGAAGCTGCGGCGGCTGTTCAAGGTGATCATTGAGGCCAGCCTCCGCTTGTTTTTCCAGGATCGCAAGCTGTATGAGATTGCGACCTCGGCGGCGACCGAGCGCTGGCAGTCGGTGATCGCTTACGAGGTGCGCATCCATAAAGTGCTGCAGGACGTGCTGCAGCAAGGCCGGCAAAGTGGCGATTTCGAGCGCAAGACGCCACTGGACGAAGCCACCCAGGCGATCTATGTGGTGATGCGCCCGTACATGAATCCGCTGCTGCTGCAGCACAGCCTGGAGCATGCCGACGAGGTGCCGCTGCTGCTGTCGGGTCTGGTGTTGCGGAGCCTTTCGCCCTGAAAGTCGATAGTGACTATTGACTGATATGGTCACAAGTCTCAAGATGCGAGCCTTCAACAGCACGCACTGGGATTTCCATGCTTCGCCGCCGCCTCGTTATCTCCACCTTCCTGTGTGCGCTGCCGCTGGCATTGATCGCCTGCGGCGAGGCGCCGCCGCCCGACCCCCGCACTGCGACCCCGCTGGTGCGCGTGGCCACCGTCGAAGAGGCCGGTACGGCAGCGCGCAGCTTCTCCGGCACGGTCGCCGCGCGGGTGCAGAGTGATCTGGGCTTTCGGGTCTCCGGCAAGGTGCTGGAGCGGCTGGTCGATACCGGCCAGCGGGTCACGCGCGGGCAGCCGTTGCTGCGGATCGACCCGGTCGATCTCCAGCTCGCCGCACGCGCGCAGCAGGACGCGGTGGCAGCCGCGCAGGCACGCGCGCAGCAGACTGCCGACGATGAGGCGCGCTACCGCGATCTGCGTGGCACCGGCGCCATCTCCGCCTCCGCCTACGACCAGATCAAGGCCGCAGCGGATGCCGCCAAGGCGCAGCTGAGCGCGGCCCAGGCGCAGGCCGAGGTGGCCCGCAATTCCAAGCGCTACAGCGATCTGTTGGCCGACGCCGACGGCGTGGTGATGGAAACACTGGTCGAACCAGGGCAGGTCGTGGCCGCCGGCCAGCCGGTGGTGCGGCTGGCGCATGCCGGGCGCCGCGAGGCGATCGTGCAGCTGCCGGAAACATTGCGCCCGCCGGTTGGCTCGGTCGCGCAGGCCACGCTGTTCGGCAATGCAGGCGTCACGGTGCCGGCCACGCTGCGTCAGCTGTCCGACAGCGCAGACCGGCTGACCCGCACCTTCGAGGCGCGCTACGTGCTCGACGGCGCATTGGCCGATGCCCCGCTGGGCACTACCGTCAGCATCCGCATTGCCGACGGCCCGGCCGCCAGCACGCAGGCCGGCCTGCAGGTGCCGCTGGCCGCGCTGTTCGATGCGGGCAAGGGGACGGGCGTGTGGGTGATTGCCGGCAACCCGGCCAAGGTGAGCTGGCGGCCGGTGACGGTGCTGGGCCTGGACGACGACCATGCCAACGTGGCCGGCAAGCTGGCGCGTGGCGAGCGCATCGTTGCGCTGGGTGCGCACCTGTTGCGCGAAGGTGAGCAGGTGCGGGTAGCCAACACGATTGCGCCTGCCAGTGGCGCGACCAATGCTACCAAGACCGCGAGCGCGGCAGGAGCGCAGCCGTGAGCGAGGGCCGCTTCAATCTCTCGGCGCTCGCGGTGCGCGAGCGCTCCATTACGCTGTTCCTGATCTTTCTGATTTCGTTGGCCGGCCTGGTCGCGTTCCTCAAGCTTGGCCGTGCGGAGGACCCGGCATTCACGGTCAAGGTGATGACCATCATCACTGCCTGGCCGGGCGCAACGCCGCAGGAAATGCAGGACCAGGTCGCCGAAAAACTCGAAAAGCGCCTGCAGGAACTGCGCTGGTACGACCGCAGCGAAACCTATACGCGCCCCGGTCTTGCGTTTACGACGTTGACGTTGCTGGACAGCACACCGCCCAGCCAGGTGCAGGAGCAGTTCTATCAGGCGCGCAAGAAGGTGGGCGATGAAGTCGGCAACCTGCCGGCCGGCGTGATCGGGCCGATGGTCAACGACGAATATGCCGACGTCACCTTTGCGCTGTTCGCGTTGAAGGCCAAGGGCGAGCCGCAACGCTTGCTCGCACGCGATGTGGAAAGCCTGCGCCAGCGCATGTTGCACGTGCCGGGCGTCAAGAAGGTCAACATCATCGGCGAGCAGCCTGAGCGCATCTTTGTCGAGTTCTCGCACGAACGTCTGGCTACGCTGGGCGTCGGTCCGCAGGAGGTGTTTGCCGCGCTCAATGCGCAAAACGCCTTGAATGCGGCAGGTTCGGTGGAAACGCGTGGGCCGCAGGTGTTCATTCGCCTGGACGGCGCGCTCGACAGTTTGCAGAAAATTCGCGACACCCCGCTGGTGGTGCAGGGCCGCACCTTGAAGCTGTCGGATATCGCCAGCGTCAAACGTGGTTATGAAGATCCGTCCACTTTCATGATCCGCAGTGGCGGCGAGCCGGCGTTGCTGCTGGGCATCATCATGCGCGATGGCTGGAACGGCCTGGAGTTGGGCAAATCGCTGGATAGCGAAGTGGGCGCGATCAATGCCGAGCTGCCGCTGGGCATGCGCCTGAGCAAGGTCACCGACCAGGCGGTCAACATCGACGCGTCGGTGGGCGAGTTCATGACCAAGTTCTTCGTCGCGCTGCTGGTGGTGATGCTGGTGTGCTTCGTCAGCATGGGCTGGCGCGTGGGTATCGTGGTGGCAGCCGCGGTGCCGCTGACGCTGGCGGCGGTGTTCGTGGTGATGCTGGCCACCGGCAAGAATTTTGACCGCATCACGCTGGGCTCGTTGATCCTGGCGCTGGGGCTGTTGGTGGACGACGCCATCATCGCCATCGAGATGATGGTGGTGAAAATGGAGGAGGGCTACAGCCGCGTCGCCGCATCGGCCTATGCGTGGAGCCATACCGCCGCGCCGATGTTGTCCGGCACGTTGGTGACTGCAGTGGGCTTCATGCCGAACGGCTTTGCCGCTTCCACTGCCGGCGAATACACCAGCAACATGTTCTGGATCGTGGGGATCGCGTTGATCGTCTCGTGGGTGGTGGCCGTGGTGTTCACGCCTTACCTTGGCGTCAAGATGCTGCCCGACCTGAAGAAGATCGAAGGCGGCCACGCCGCGATGTACGACACGCCGCGCTACAACCGCTTCCGCAATGCGCTCGCACGCGTCATCGCACGCAAGTGGCTGGTCGCCGGCTCGGTGATCGGGTTGTTTGTCCTGGCCATCCTTGGCATGGGCATCGTCAAGAAGCAGTTCTTTCCGATCTCCGATCGCCCCGAAGTCTTGGTCGAAGTACAACTGCCGTACGGCACCTCGATCACCCAGACCAGTGCCGCTACCGCCAAGCTGGAAGCCTGGCTTGCCAAGCAGGACGAAGCGAAGATTGTGACCGCGTATATCGGGCAGGGCGCGCCGCGCTTCTTCCTGGCAATGGGCCCGGAGTTGCCGGATCCGTCATTTGCCAAGATCGTGGTGCGCACCGACAACCCGCACGAACGCGATGCATTGAAGCTGCGCATGCGCAAGGCCGTCTCCGAAGGCCTGGCACCGGAGGCGCGCGTGCGTGTGACGCAACTGACCTTCGGCCCGTACTCGCAATTTCCGGTGGCGTACCGTGTCAGTGGTGCCGACCCGCAGGTGTTGCGCGGTATCGCCGCGCAGGTCAAGCAGGTCCTGCAGGACAGCCCGATGCTGCGCACCGTCAACACCGACTGGGGCACCCGCACACCAACGCTGCATTTCACTCTGGAGCAGGATCGTCTGCAGGCAGTGGGGCTGACCTCGACCGCAGTCGCTCAGCAGCTGCAGTTCCTGCTCAGCGGTGTGCCGATCACGCTGGTGCGCGAAGATATTCGCAGCGTGCAGGTGGTGGCGCGTTCGGCCGGCGAGACGCGTTTTGATCCGGCACGCATCGCCGATTTCACCCTGGCCGGCGCCAATGGCCAACGCGTGCCGCTGTCGCAGGTGGGCAGCGTGGATGTGCGGATGGAAGAGCCGATCCTGCGGCGCCGCGATCGTGTGCCGACGATCACGGTGGGCGGCGATGTCGACGACCAACTGCAGCCGCCGGATGTCTCGGCTGCGATCACCAAGCAGTTGCAGCCGATCATCGACAAACTGCCCAGCGGATATCAGATCAAGGAGGCCGGTTCCATCGAGGAGTCCGGCAAGGCGACTGCCGCGATGCTGCCGTTGTTCCCGATCATGCTGGCGGTCACCTTGATCATCATCATCCTGCAAGTGCGGTCGATGTCGGCGATGGTGATGGTGTTCCTGACCAGCCCGCTGGGGCTGATCGGCGTGGTGCCCACCTTGATCCTGTTCCAGCAACCGTTCGGCATCAATGCACTGGTGGGCTTGATTGCGCTCTCGGGCATCTTGATGCGCAACACGCTGATCCTGATCGGGCAGATTCATCACAACGAGGCCGAAGGGCTGGACCCGTTCCACGCCTTGGTGGAAGCCACCGTGCAGCGTGCCAGGCCGGTGATCCTGACCGCGCTGGCCGCGATTCTGGCGTTCATCCCGCTCACGCACTCGGTGTTCTGGGGCACGCTGGCCTACACGCTGATCGGCGGCACGCTGGCCGGCACGATTTTGACCCTGGTGTTTCTGCCGGCGATGTATTCGATCTGGTTCAAGATCCGGCCGGAGAACAGCGGCGCGCCGACGTCTGCCAAGCACGCATGAGCTGGGTCTGCGACGGTGGCGAGAGCCCCGTCGCAGAGATCGCGTGGCAGTGTCGCTCGCGCGATTCCCACTCCACTGCCATTGCAGCGTTGCAGCGGCGCGGTGTCTCAGCGGATTGACCGAGCTTCCGTCCGAAGGCCAGGGCCGGCACGCGTCGGGGGAGGTTCCCGGCTTCGGTCGCAGTGCAGGCCCGAATCCCGCCCGGACAGCCGCCGATTCACCCAGAACGGCCGTGTGGCCTCACAATAGGCGGCCAGTTCCCAACCGATGTCGCCATGCGCAAGACCTACCAGCTCAACCTCGAAGGCAAGAACCGCGATCGTCTGCTGGAGTCCAGCAAGAACGATATCCGCAAGTACATCCGCCGCGAGCGCCGCAAGGACTTGCCGGAAGGCGCGGATTATTGGGACTTCGACATGCGCTTCGGGGTGGACGAGGCCAGCGCCGCGCCGCTGCCGCCGGCCGAGCTGATCCGCTCGATCAATGCGCTCACCAGCGAAGGTGGCGAGCAGTTCTTCGTGGAAATCCTGCGCAAGCCCGGCAAGCGCATCCCGCGCGTGGATGGCGATAGCGGCATGGGCGGCGAGCTGGATTTCGAGCAGGACTGAGTCTTTGCCGCATAGACGTGGCGGTGGATTGCCGCTGCGTTGGCAAGGTTTTGCTTGGGTGTGATCAGCAACGCGGGTGGCCGTCGCCGCGTGTTGCCTCAGCGGATCTAAAGACAGATCGCGTGGTTTACAAGAGGCACGTGTTTGGCAGCAGATGTCTGCTCAGTGCGAAGTCGTAACGCGCAACGCGCCAAGAGTGCACAAAACGGGTATTGACGCGTGCTGGACGCTGCCCGGCCTGCGCATGTGCTGCGTGTCTAAGCGCGGTTCCCGCGCCTTGTTCGCGTGACGACGGCGCGTTACACGTAACTCCCCGCTCTCAGTCCGGTTTGCCTGCTTGTGCTGCCGCTGCGCGCAGCTTGTCCTTCTTGCTTGGCCGCTTGCCCTTGATGCCGCCGTTGTCGTCCGGAACGCGTGTGTCGGTGTTCGGTGTTTCCGTCGCAGGCGCATCTGTCGCCAGGGTCGGTTCAAAGCCGGCAACCACGCTGGTCGGCACGCGCAGCCCCTGACGTTTTTCGATCAGGCGCCATTGCGGCTGGCTCTCCGCAGAGACGAAGCTGATCGCCACCCCGCTGGCGCCGGCACGCGCGGTGCGGCCGATACGGTGGGTGTAGTCCACGGTCGAACGCGGCAGGTCGTAATTGACCACGACCGGCAGCGCGTCGATATCGATGCCACGCCCGGCCAGATCGGTGGCCACCAGCACCTGCACCTCGCGCTGCTTGAAGGCATACAGGGTGCGCTCGCGCCGGCCCTGGCTCAACTCGCCATGCAACGGCTGCGCGTTGATGCCGGTCTTGGTCAGTTTTTCGGCGACCTTGTCGGCGGTGTGCCGGCTGGCGACGAACACCAGCACATGCGACCAGCCATGTTCCTGCAGCAGATGGCGCAGCAGCTGCGTGCGTTGGCCGGCGTCGACAGCGATGGCGCGTTGCTCGATCGCAGGTGCAGCCTGGGGCGTGGCGGCAATGGTGATGCGCAGCGGGTCGCGCAGGCGACGCTTGGCCAGCGAGGCGATGCCGGCTGGAAACGTAGCCGAGAACAGCACGCTTTGGCGCTGCGCCGGCAATAGCGCCAGGATGCGATCGAGCTCGGCGCCGAAGCCCAGCTCGAGCAGGCGGTCGGCTTCGTCCAGCACCAGCGTGGCGACCTCGCTCAGACGCAGCGCGTTGTGGTCGACCAGATCCAGCAACCGGCCGGGCGTGGCCACCACGATGTCGGCACCACCGCGCAAGGCGAGCAGCTGCGGATTGATCGAGCTGTCCCCGGTCGCCGCAACGATCTTGAGCCTGCGCGGCAGATGCGCCGCCAGCTGGCTAAGCGTGTCTTCGACCTGCGCGGCGAGTTCGCGCGTGGGCACCAGCACCAGCGCCCCGAGTACGCGCGGTGCGGACTCCGGAGCGAGACAGCGTTGCTGCAGCAGCGGCAGCGCATAGGCCAGCGTCTTGCCCGAGCCGGTCTGCGCCATCGCGATCAGATCGCGGCCCTGCAGCATCGGCGGAATCGCCTGCTGCTGGATCGGCGTGGGCGTGTGGTGACCGGCGCGGGTCAGCGCGGTGTCGAAGAACGGCTGCAGCTGCGGCGACAGCGAGAGATAGGAAAATGACATGCGGACATTATCTAGGATTGGCGGCGCCAATTGCATTCACGGGTGTGGCAATCGCGGTGGATGGCAGGCTCTGCTGCTCCTTCAGTGTCGAGGCCCGTTCGTATTCTTGCGAGCCAATTCGTATTTGCGCAGACAGTGAGGGGTAGTGGTGATTAAATTATTCGCCACTACGATGATCAACGCCATCGCCAGACCAAAATTTAATGCGAGGTAGCCAAGATGGGTTCATGTATCTCCAAGTGCAGTAGCTTGCCGAACTCTCCGGCAACAAACACTTTGAATTCGTTACACGACCAAGAAGAATTCCCTAGTCCCGATTCAATCAGTTCTAGTACATCTTCATCCGGAAGATTCGAGGGCCTGAGGCCCGCGCCAAAGCAATCGCAAGCGCCAGAAAGTTCCAAGCGCCGCCTTGTTGGAGAGACTGAAAATACGCTTTTCTTTGGCCGCCAGGAGACACAGGATAAATTCTTGCTGTGGGCACATGACGGCGATGAAGCCGCCATGATGCATAGTTTGCAAAATATTCCGATTACTGTGCGTCAGTTCTTGGGTGGTCATCCATCGTTCGACCCGGAGGAGCGTTGTCCGGAATTGAACCAGCATTTTGCGGATCATTTGCGATCAAATCCGAAATGGGCGTCCGCCGTGAATGATCACAACAGAGAGAACTTCAGCAACGAAACGCCTGACATGAGTAGGGCGATGTCGATGAGTGGTGATCCAGTGTCCTTGGCAGGTAGAACCTACAAGGAGGTAAAGAAGCAAGCGGCCCTCAACGAAACCAACGTTTTCAAGAAAAAATCCAAAGGTGCCATCTCTTTCGCTGTGGAGACCGGTCGCGATGTCGCCTTTGGCCTAAGCGGTCATGGCGAGATGACGTCGGCGCCAGCCAAGAAGCCATTCTACAAACATGGATACTACGCTGGGACAAGCGTCACCGACTCGGAGCTAAGGCACCTTTATCGCAATCGCGACGATTCCGGTTACCAGCAGCGTGTCCAGTTCTATAGCGAAGTTCACCATTCGTTGGATTCGCCCGCGAGGTATCATCTTGAATTTGAACAGTGCGCGCCGCCCTGGGAGCAAGAGCCGCATATCTGGCAGAACTACAAGCCAAAGTCCGAAGACTAGTTAGGAGTAGCGTCGAAACGGGGCGATCCGTTTCCATCAGCATCAGGAGCCCAACTGGACAGCCGGTAAACTGCGAGCCCTAATGATCATGTTCGCGTCTGCATCGTGTCCACGCTACCGAACTACGCAACACGGGGTAGCTTGCGAAGCGCTTGCTGCTGCTTCCACGCCACGCGGTGGCGTCTTGGGCGCCACCGCGGAAGGCGTTTAGTTTGGGGCTGCCAGATCGTCCAGCAGTGCACGCAGGAAACGCGCGGCCTCCCCGCCGGTGGCGGCGCGGTGGTCGAAGGTCAGCGACAGCGGCATCACCTTGTGGGTTTCCACCCCGCCCATCACCGGCGTGAGCTGGTAGCGCGCGCGGCCGGCGGCGACGATGGCCACGCACGGCGGCACCACCACTGGGGTGGCGTAGCGGCCGGCGAACATGCCGAAGTTGGATAGCGAGATGGTGTAGCCGCTGAGCTCGGAGGCGGCGATGCTGCGATTTTCCACCTGCTGGCGCAGCCGGTTGACGCTCTCGCGGATGCCGTGCGCATCCAGCATGTCGGCATTGCGCAGCGCCGGCACGAACAGGCCTTCTTCGGTATCCACCGCGATGCCGATATCCACCTGCGTGTGCAGGGTGCGGCTGAGTACCTCGCCGTCGAACCAGGCATTGAGCGCTGGCACCGCCTGGCAGGCGCGCACGATGCCGCGCACCAGCCGCACGGTGACGTCGTTGCCGGGTTGCCATGCGTGGATGTCGGCATCGTCGTTGAGCGTGGTGGGCACCACTTTGCTGTGCGCATCGGCCATCACGCGCGCCATGTTGCGACGCACGCCCTTGAGCTGCTCCGGCTGGCCTTTGGCGATCACGCTGGGTGATTGCGTGCGCATGGGTTTGCCGCTGGCAGACAGCGCTGAACGTTGTTGCGCATCGCTCGCTGCAGTGTTTGCGGTCTGCGTGTTCGCAGCGGCGTGTTGCGCGGCTGCATGCGCGTTGTCGCCATTGATCGGCGTGACTGACGCACTCGCACGCGCCGCAGACATCGGCGCGCTGCCGGCAGCGGCAGCCTGCTTTACGTCGGCCATGGTCACCGTGCCATCGGGGCCGCTTGCGCCCACCTGGCTCAGGTCCACGCGCAGCTTGCGAGCCAGCGCGCGCACTGCCGGCATGGCGCGCACGCCACCGACTGCGATTGCCTGTTCGCTCTGTACGGCATTGGAGCTCTGCATCGCGCCGACGACCGTGCCGGCATCATCGCGGTCGCTCTCGCCATTGCTAGGGGAATCGGCATCGGCGATCTCGCCGCCGTTATCGGAAGCGACCACGCGCGCCGTGTTGCCGGCGGCGCTGTCGCCGGTGCTGGGCGTGTGCGTTGGTGCAGGGCCGTGTGAGTGACCGGTGTCCTGACCATCGGCACGCTGCGGCTGCGAGGCATCCAGCGCAAACTGCGCCAGCACCGCGCCAGTGACGATGATATCGCCGGCCGCACCGGCGAGCTTGGTCACGGTGCCGGAGAACGGCGAGGGCACCTCGACCACCGCCTTGGCGGTCTCCATCGAGACCAGCGGGTCGTCCAGGCGCACGTTATCGCCCTCCTTGACGAACCATTCCACGATGGTGGCGTCGGGCAGACCTTCGCCCAGGTCGGGCAGGTGGAAATTCTTGGCTTGGCTCATGGCAGATTCTCTTGCGCCGCAGGCAGCGGCGGCGTGGTGTCGTCGAGGAGTTCCAGATCAGCGGCCGGCAGCCAGCCCTGCATGCCATCGGCACGCTCGGACCACCACCAACCGCCATGTTCGTGATGCAGCAACACGTCCTCGCCCTGCATGGCAACGAGTTCGCGTGCGTCGTAATCGCGCAGGGCCTGGGCCAGGCCGTCGCCCAAGGGGCGCAGCCACGCCACCGGTGCCCAGCCGGCATGGCCCTTGCCGGTGTTGACCCAGGCAAAGGCCGGCCATTCTTCATCGCGCACGCCGATCGCCACTTGCTGACCTGCGTGGAAGCGAATCGGGTTGGCGACTCTGGCGTGGTGATCGCAGAGCATGCGGGCGCGCATGTCAGCCGGCGGCCACCGCGCGGCGGGCGGCGGTGACGATGCGCTCCACGCTCGGCAGATACTTCATCTCCAGCCGGAACAACGGGATGTGCGTGTCGTAACCGGTGACGCGTTCGACCGGTGCGAGCAGGTCGTACATCGATTTTTCCGCCAACTGCGCGGCAATTTCCGCACCGAAGCCGGCGGTGCGCGGGGCTTCCTGCACGATCACGCAGCGGCCGGTTTTCGCCACCGATTCGGCGATGGTGTCGAAGTCCAGCGGGCGCAACGTGGCCACGTCGATCACTTCGGCACTGATGCCTTCGCCAGCGAGTTTGTCGGCCGCTTCCAGCGCTTCTTTCACCTGCGCGCCCCAGGTGACCAGGGTGACGTCGGTGCCGTCGCGCAGCACGAAGCACACGTCCAGCGGCAACGCTTCGCCGTCATTGGCGACCACTTCCTTGTACTGGCGATAGATGCGCTTGGGCTCCATGTAGATCACCGGATCCGGATCGCGGATCGCAGCCAGCAACAGGCCATACGCGCGCTGCGGCGAAGACGGCAACACCACGCGCAAACCGGGCACGTTGGTGAAGATGGCTTCGTTAGCTTCGCTGTGATGTTCCGGCGCGCGGATGCCGCCGCCCCACGGCACGCGCAACACCATCGGGCAATGCAGGCGCCCGCGGGTGCGGTTGCGCAGGCGTGCGGCGTGGCAGATCAGGTGATCGACCATGGGATACACGAAGCCGTCGAACTGCGCTTCGGCCACCGGCTTCATGCCTTGCGCAGCCAGGCCAACGCTCAGCCCGGCGATGGTGGTTTCGTCCAATGGCGTGTCCAGCACGCGCGCACTGCCGAAGCGCTGCTGCAGGCCGGCGGTGGCGCGGAACACGCCGCCGTTGACGCCCACATCCTCGCCCAGCACCAGCACCGCAGGGTCGTGTTCCAGCTCCCAGGCCAGCGCCTGGGTGATGGCTTCGATCAGGGTGATGGGCGAACTCATGGCAGTCTCTCCGCGCGTGGCTGCGGCGATGTAAGGCGCACTGGCCTGCTGAGTGGCGGCGATGTGCGACTGGGTGTGCTCATCCATGACGGGCCTCCAGCGCCATCACTTCGGCGCGCTGGGCCAGCAACTCGGCCGGCGGGTCGCCGTAGAGATAATCGAACATCGCTTCGACTGGCTGCACCGGGGTGTTGAGATAGGCGTTGACCTCTTCGTCCACGCGCGCGCCGCATTCGGTTTTCCAGGCGGTTTCCTGTGCTTCGTCCCACAGGCCTTGCGCGGTGAGATAGCGGCGCAGGCGCAGCAGCGGTTCGCGTGCCCAGCCCTGCTTGACCTCTTCTTCGCCGCGGTAGCGCCGCGCATCGTCGGCGGTGGTGTGATCGGACAGGCGATAGGTCAGGAATTCGATCACCGTGCCGCCGTCGCCGGCCAGTGCACGTACGCGCGCCTGGCGCATCGCTTCGAGCACGGCAACCAGATCGTTGCCATCCACCTGCAGGCAATGCAGGCCGCCGGCCAGGCCCTTCTGCGCCAGCGTCTGCGCACCGGTCTGCGCCGAGCGCGGTACCGAGATCGCCCAGCCGTTGTTGATCACGCACAGGATCAGCGGCAGTTTGTAGGCGCCGGCGGAATTGAGTGCGGCGTAGAAGTCGGTCTTGGAACTGCCGCCATCGCCGCAGCACGCAACAGCGACCTGCGGCTTGCCCTGCAGCTTGAACGACAGCGCCGAGCCGGCCGCGTGCAGGCACTGGGTGGAAATCGGCACGCAGATCGGGAAGTCGATCGCCGCATCGGCATCGCGCGGGTAATCGCTGCCGCGCTCGTCGCCGCCCCAGTACAGCAGCACGTCGCGCGGGCGCACGCCGCGTTCGAACATGGTGCCGTACTCGCGGTAGCTGGGCGCGAACACATCACCGCGGCGCATCGACGCACCGATGCCCACATGGGTGGCTTCGTGGCCCAGCGAGGCGGCGTAGGTGCCCAGCTTGCCGGTGCGCTGCAAGGCCACCGATTTGCTGTCGAAGGTGCGCACGAACAGCATGCGCTTGAACAGGGCGAGCAACTGTTGCGGGTTGGCGGCGTCGGCCGGCAGGTCGTCGCGGACCCATTGGCCGTCCGCGTCCATGTATTGCAGATATTCGATCTCGAACTGCGCGGCTACGCTCATTGCGGCGACACCTTCACCAAGAAGTTTCAAATGATATGAGTTGCGATGTTAAGGACCGCGCAGCAAAAGGCTGTCCTGCACCGCAACACACAATGATGCTGGCTTGCACAAAAAAAAGGGCGCGGACCAGGCCGCGCCCTTTGTCGCAGTTCAAACTGCGACGTGTTGCACTGCGATCAGCGGCGCCCGGCGCCTCCACCGATCGGCGTGACAATCAGCGCAGCATTGTCGGCCGGGTTGGCATCGGGCGAGATCGAACTGGCACTTGCCTGCACCCGTACCGCGCCTTCAACCGGGATCGGCTTGGCCGCCACGGTCAGCTGGAACGCGGCCTGCGCGCCCGGCTGCAGTGCCGTGGCGGTGCTGCACATGAAGATCGCGCTGCGCAACGACTGCAGTTGCTTGGTGCAACGCCAGCCGCTGGGTGCCACCAGCAGCGACAACGCCGACACCGTATTGCCCTCGATGCGCACGTTGACGCCGGTGGCCGGTGCGTTGCCGCGGTTGTCCAGAAATACCCGGTAAGTGGCATTGAAGGCAGTGGTCGGCAGCGTGGCGGGGCCTTCCAGACGCACTGCCAGATCGCTGCGCAGGCGTGGCTGCACTGCCACTGCGGCGGTGTCGGTGTTGTTGTCCGGCTGCGGGTCGGGCGTCTGAGAGGCGACCGAAGCGGCCAGGGTGAGGGTGCGTCCGGCCAGTTCCGCGTCAGCTTCAACCTGCACTGCGAAGCGCTGTGCATTGCCGGATGCCAGCGATGCGATGGTGCAGGTGACCACTGTCTGGGTGCCGGTTTCCGGCGGTTGGCAGCTCCAACCCGGTGCAGCGGTCACCCGTGGGCTCACCGCTACGTCGAAGGCCAGTGCTACCGCTGCAAACGCTGCGTTGTCGGGTCCACGGTTCTCCACATCCACACTGAAGTCGATACGCTCGCCTTCGGTGACTTGCGCGCGTGCGGCGTTCACCATCACGCCCAGGTCGGCACGTAATGCTGGCGCCATGCGCAACAGCACGATGGTGGGGTCGTGATCGGACAAACGCGTGGGCGTATTGGCATCGTTGCGCGCAGTGCCGGGGAAGTCGGCATTGATGCGTGCGTGGCCCACCGACAACGCGGCGATGTTGGGTGCGCGCATCAGCGCCTCGTTGGCGATGATGTGATCCAGCGACTGCACGTTGCCGTCGAACGCGTACGAGTAGCTCTGATCGGGCGTGTTGAACCAGGTCAGGTCGGTGTAGTCCGGGTCGACCAGATCCACGCCATCGCCGCTCACCACGGTCTGCGCATCCGGCGCCGGCCTGCCGGTGACGGTGCCCATCGCATCCACATAGCCATCGTTGAACTCGAAGGCGTTGAAGTCGCCCATCACCAGCACCTGTTCGGCCGGGTCGAGCTGTTGACGCGTCTGCAGCAGGCGCGCCAGGTACTCGGCCTGGGCCTGGCGTTTGGCGCGGATGCGGGTGCCGGCCGCATCGTCGGTTTCAGCGCCGTTGAGCGAGCGCTGATGCACCACGATGGCGGTCAGCGGCAGCACGCGGCCATCGGCCTGGTGCACCCTGGCGGTGAGCACCAGCGGCGGACGATCGTTGAGCAGGCTCACGCCGCCTGCCGGCTCGGTCCAGGTTGTGGTCTTGCCTTCCTGGGCGATGGAGACCACTTCCACGCGCGGCACGCGGCTGGCCACCTCGGCGGTCTTGACCAGGAAGCCGACGTCGATGCCGCCGACGTCGTTGCCTTCCTGCAGATAGGCCACGTACTGCGGATCCGGCTGGCCGGCTGCCACCGCATCGGTGTTGATGCGTGCAGCTAGCGTCTGCAGCACGCTGATGTTTTCCACTTCCACCGTGCCCAGGATGTCGGGCGTGTGCAGGTAGTTGCGGATCGCCAGCGAGGCCTTATTGAGGCGGGCCTGGAACGCGGCCGGGGTGAGCACCGGTTCGCCGATCGCCGGGTCGTTCTGGTCGTCGAAGAAGCGCTCCATGTTGTAGGTCGCCACGGCCACATCGTCGGCCTGCGGCCTCGGCGCCGGGCGCGGCAGGTCGGCACCGTTGCAGTAGACCTGCGGGGTGCGTTCCGGATACAGCGTGTAGCGGCGGAAGCTGTAATCCAGCGGGCCGGTGACATCCAGCACGACGCAACCGGACGCCAGATCCAGGCGCTCGGCGCCCACGCCGGCACTGCCGACCGCGATTACTTCCGGATTGGTGTTCCAGCGCGGCACGCCCGCCGGCGAGCCGGCCGGCAGCGGGTCGGGTAGTTGCACGCCCGGCTCGCGGAAGGCGCGCGGCACGCCGGTGACCACCGCATGGAAGACGCCATTGCTGGTCGCGGTAGCGTTGGTCTCGTTGACGTTGCCACCGGTGGGCGCATTGACGGTGAGGCTGGCGGCGGTGACGCGCATGCCTTCCAGCGCTTCGAGTTGGTCGTAGGCGCCGTTCGGGTTGGGGAAGTTCGCGCTCAACGCCACCGGCATCGGCAATGGGTTGCCGGTGGAATCCAGCAACACGGTCAGGCTGCCACCGATCTCGGTCAATGGCGGCTGGGTCGGGTCGGCAGTGGGCACGTATTCGATCACCGTGCCTTGCACGCGCACGCGGTTGCCGATGGCTGCCGTGTCCGGTGGGGCGCTGCCGGTGTAGACGTAGACGCCCTCGGACGTGGCCGGGTCGCCATCGGTTTCGGCATCCGGAGCTTGCAGGAAGAAGCCGGCGCTGCGGCGAGCAGTCACGATGCCCGAGGTGGCGACCACCTGGCCTTCCAGCGGCGAACGCGCGTCCTTGCCCTGGATGGCGTGGATCGGCAGCAGGCTGAAGTCATCGTTGAGGATGGTGCCGGTGGCGCTCAGCGTGGCCGGCAGCGCGCCGGTGAGGCCGCTGATCTGCAGCGCGAAGGTTTCGTCGGGCTCGGGCGTGGTGTCGCCCAGCACTTCCACGGTGATGGTGGCGCTGCGCTCGCCTGCAGCGATCTGCACGCTAGTCGCGGGCAAGGCCACGTAGTCGCTGCCAGCGACGGCAGTGCCATTGGCGGTGGCGGCAGTGAAGCGCACGCCGCCCGCGCCGGCCGGCTGGCTCAGGCTCAGCGTGAACAAGACGCTGCGGCTGCCGCTATTGCCTTCGGCCTGGCTGACATCGGCCAGCGTGGCGATCGGCTGGCCACCGCCGCTGCACAGGCGCGCGCCGTTGGCGCTATTGCGCGGGGCCGGCGCGCCGGTGGAGAAATCGGCTGCGTTGTTGTCGGTATCGGTGCAGCCTTCGCCACCGCGCAGCACCGCCAGCGTATTGCTGGGGGCCGGCGTGGGCGCATTGCCTTCGGCGCAGCTGGCATTGCTGCCGTAGCCGACCAGGTCGGCATTGCCGGTGGGGCAGGCGCCGCTCAACGCGGCAGCCGTGCTGCTCAGTGCCACCTTGCCGGCGGTGCCGCTCATGGCGGTGGTGCCGGTGGCATCGGGCGTGGGCAGCGCAACGCTGCCGCCGCTGCCATCGGCCTGCTTGACCAGGTAATAGCCGCCGGCCGGCACGTTGCCCGCCAATGGCGTGACTTGCCAGCTGCTGCCGGCGGCCGAGGCGTATTGCACCGACCAGCCGTCCAGGCTGACCGTGGCGCTGCCGATGTTGTGCAGCTCGATGAAATCGCTGCGGAGGGTGGCACCGCTGTTGCCGCCACCGCCGTAGACCTGGCTGATGACAACCTGGGCATTGGCGTGGCCGGCAACCGCCAGCGCACAGAAAAGTAAGGCTGCACGACGCTGCAACACATGCATGAGATGAGAGTCCCCTGATCCTTGAGACGTGAAACGCTCCCCTGGTCCGACCACGTCCCTGGCCGGCAGCGCCGTTCGATTCTGCATGAATTTGCAGACCTAGGTTGACGATACGGTGACACCGGCGCAGCGGCTGCGACCGGGCGGTCGCGCCCGCTCGGGTTTTTCAGCTGTGAAGGACCCGACGGGGCACGCCACAACGCCGCACCGCGCAAGCCGAACGCGGCAGCAGCGCCGCAACCCAGTCGCAGGTGTCGGCAGCAGCGCTGAATCAATCCCCAATCCCGCAGAGCTGGCTCTGCGTCAGCCGGGCCAGCTCTGCGCTACCCTTGCCTGCCCATCGTCAGCGCTACGCCATGCCCGTCGACAAGAACCTGCGTGACCTGGAACCCGGCATCCACACCGATCTGGAGGGGCGGCTGACCTACGGCGGCTATCTGCGGCTGGACCAACTGCTGTCCGCGCAGCAGCCCTTGTCCGAGCCGGCGCATCACGACGAGATGCTCTTCATCATCCAGCACCAGACCTCCGAGCTGTGGTTGAAGCTGCTCGCGCACGAACTGCGCGCGGCGATGGTGCATTTGCAAAACGACCAGGTCTGGCAGTGCCGCAAGGTGCTGGCGCGCAGCAAGCAGGTGCTGCGCCAGTTGACCGAACAGTGGTCGGTGCTGGAGACGCTCACCCCGAGCGAGTACATGGGGTTTCGCGATGTGCTGGGCCCGTCGTCCGGCTTCCAGTCGCTGCAGTACCGCTATATCGAGTTCCTGCTCGGCAACAAGAATCCGCAGATGCTGCAGGTGTTCGCTTACGACCCGCAGGGGCAGGCGCGGCTGCGCGAAGTGCTGGAAGCGCCCAGTCTGTACGAGGAATTCCTGCGCTATCTGGCGCGCTTCGGGCATGCGATTCCGCAGCAGTACCAGGCGCGCGATTGGACCAGCGCCCATGTGGCCGACGATGCGTTGCGTCCGGTGTTCGAGCGCATCTACGAAAACACCGACCGCTACTGGCGCGAGTATTCGCTGTGCGAGGACCTGGTGGATGTGGAAACCCAGTTCCAGCTGTGGCGCTTCCGCCACATGCGCACGGTGATGCGGGTGATCGGCTTCAAGCGCGGAACCGGTGGGTCGAGCGGTGTGGGCTTTCTGCAGCAGGCGTTGGCACTGACGTTTTTCCCGGAGCTGTTCGACGTGCGCACGTCGGTGGGCGTGGACAACCGACCGCCGCAGGGGAGTGCGGACGCTGGGAAGCGCTGAGCGAGGCAAAAAGCTTAGCAACGCAGGAGTTGTCGCGCGCTGAAGCCCCTCTCCCCTCGGGAGAGGGGTTGGGGTGAGGGTACGGACCTCATCCCCGGGATCAACCACTTGCTGACGCTTGTATCTCGGCGATCGGCACCACCCAGCGACATCGCACCCTCCTCCGCCCTACGAGCCCCTTCTCCCGGTGGGTGAAGGGGAAGCGGGCATGCTGCGGTGGGAGATGCGGGCGTTGGTTACCGCTGACTGGCAGCGCCTTGGTCGCCTTGCCGACCAACCCACTGATCACCCAAAGGGCCGCCAAAAGAACATCAGACATGTGGAAATGGTCTCGCGCACGCTGGTGGGAGGACGCGCAGCAACCCCAACAACACCCGGCCACTCCACCCACCCCTATCAGGCCGCCGACTCCGGCGAATTTGACGTGAACATGACGTCTAAGTGATCCTCGCGCGTCGCCCAGGGCTCGCCCTGGTGCACCCAGCCATCACTGAATACGCAAGGGACACCTCGCGAGCGTTGACGCTACTGCGCCGACTTCCGCTACCACTCCGCCGCAGCCGCCTGCGCCTCCCGAGTTCCCGACACTGCTCGGCCACCCCCGGCCGTTGTGGATGCTGTTCATGACCGAATTCTGGGAACGCTTTGCGTTCTACGGGATTCGTTGGGCGCTGGTGCTGTACATCGTGGCGCAGTTCTTCAACGGCGATGCCACCGGCCAGGCGCCGGCCGGACGCACCTACGGCGCCTATCTGGCACTGGTGTACGCCGCAGCGATCTTCGGCGGCTACGTGGCCGACCGCGTGCTCGGTTACCAACGCTCGATCCTGGTCGGTGCGGCAGTGATGGCCACCGGCCTGTTCCTGATCGCCATCCCCGACCACACCATGTTCGAGATTGGCCTGGCAACCGTGGTGGTGGGCAACGGGCTGTTCAAACCCAATATCTCCACCATGGTCGGCAAGTTGTATTCGGTGGCCGACCCGCGCCGCGACAGCGGTTTCACCATTTTCTACATGGGCATCAACCTTGGCGCGATGATCTCGCCGGTACTGACCCAACTGCTGGCCGAAAAGGTGTTCGGCACGCAGGCCATGCCGTCCTACAAGATGGTGTTCATGGCCTCCGGTGTGGGCATGCTGATCAGCCTGGTGTGGTTCTGGATCGGTCGCGCACAGCTCAAGGGCATCGGCGCACCGGCGCCGAACGCGCAGGGCATCGGCCGCGTGTTGATGGTGTTGGTCGGCTGCGTGCTCGCAGTTCCGGTGGTGTACTTCCTGCTCGCGGTCGGCGCGGACGTGCTGCAGATCGTGCTGACGGTGTTGTTCGTCGGCCTGTCGGTGATGCTGTTGGTGGAAGGCATTCGCGAGGGCAAGGTGCAGCGCGACAAGGTGATCGCGATGCTGATCATCTTCGCCTTCAACGTGCTGTTCTGGATGTTCTTCGAGCAGGCCGGTAGCTCGTTCACCTTCCTGGCCGACAACATCGTCGACCGCGGCTTCGGCGACTGGACCTTCCCGACCGCCTGGTTCCAGTCGGTGAACTCGATCGCCATCATCACGCTGGCGCCGATCATCGCCTGGATCTGGGTCAAGTCCGGTCGCTTCAATCCCTCGATTCCGCGCAAGTTCGGCCTGGGCCTGTTGTTCAACGGCCTGGCGTTTTTGCTGCTGATGTTTGCGCTGTCGAGTCTGGTCAACGATGCTGGCAAGGTGCCGTTCTGGACCTTGTTCATGGTGTATGTGATCCAGTCGGTGGGCGAGTTGTGCCTGTCGCCGATCGGCCTGTCGATGGTGACCAAGCTGGCGCCGGTGCGCCTGGTCGGTTTCGGCATGGGTGGCTGGTTTTTGTCTACCGGCATCGGCAACAACCTGTCGGGCATTTTTGCCGGGCATGTCAGCGGAAGCGAAGGGATGAGCGTGTCCTCGGCCCTCAGCGGGTATACCTTCGGGTTTTGGGCGCTGCTGGGCGCCGGCGCGGTGTTGTTCCTGATCGCGCCGTTGATCAACAAACTGATGCATGGTGTGAAGTGAGGAGAACTGCAATGCCGATGAAATCCACTGTCTGTGGCCCGCTGCTGGCGGGCGTGCTGTTCACGAGCTTGTTGAGTGCCTGCGGGCAGCCCAGCGAGCAACAGGAGGCGCCACGGCCGCTGGATACCTCGATGCAGAAGCCGCCCAGCGCCGATCCCAGCCAGCCGGTGTCGTCGGGCAATACGCCCACCGCTGCAGATATCGCCGCCGCCGCTGCGCTCAACGCGCAATACGACCCCTCACGCGATCCGGCCGCAGATCTGGAGACCGCCAAGGTCGAGGCCAAGCGCGGCGGCAAGCGCATCGTGCTCAACGTCGGCAACGCGGCCTGCGAGCCGTGCAAGGCGCTGGACGAGCTGATGGGCGGCGATGCGGAGCTGCGCAGCTTCCGCGATGCGCACTTTGTGGTGGTCAAGGTCAACCGCGACGCGGCCAACCAGAACGCCGCGTTCCTGTCGCAGTTCGCTCAACTCAACGACGACCCGTCGCTGTTGGTGCTGGATAACGACGGCAAGCCGCTGACCCTGCAGTCCGGCCCGGAGCTGCGCAAGGGCGAGGGCTACGATCGCAAGAAGCTGTTCGACTTCCTCAAGCAGTGGGCGCCGCCGCAGGCGTGATGCTCGCTGCAGCGTGATGCAAAATCCCGCGCTGCGGGTAGCGCTGTTCACTCAGGCCTCTGATCGAGTCTTGGCGACTCGGCGCAGTGTGCAAGCGCAATAAAAAACGGCGCTTCCCCGCGAAGGGAAGCGCCGTTTTGTTGACCGAACCGCACGACCGCGCTGCATGGATTGTGAGTGGTCTGCGCCGACACGCCGATCACCCGCACCGCCTCTCAACGGTGCGAGAGCCTCACTCCTTACCGGCCATCTTCGGCAGCCCGTCCTTGGCCAGCCGGTCGATCAGCTTTTCCAGGATCTGCTGCTCCTCGGCGCTGAACACCGACATCAGCCGCTGCTCCATCTCGTTGACCAGCGGGGCGACGGTCTCGTACACCTGGCGCCCGGCCGGCGACAGCGCCAGCATCGAGCGGCGGCGGTCGTCGCCATGGGTTTCGCGGCGGATGAAGCCGCGCTCCAGCAGGCGCGCCACGGCGCGGCTCACTGCAACTTTGTCCATCGCCGTGCGGTCGGAGACTTCACTGGCCGAGGAACCCGGATACAGCGCCAGGATGGTGATCACCCGCCACTCGGGAATGGCCATCCCGTAACGATCACCGTAGACCTTGGCGATGTTGCTGCTGATGCGGTTGGACAGCACGCTGAGGCGATACGGCAGGAACTGCTCGAGGTTGAGCAGCACAGGATGGTGCGGCGGAGTGGGGGCGTCGAGATCGCTCATGTTGCACTGTGTCTTGATTTTGGTTTCATTTGCAACTACAAACCGTGGGTGGCCTGCACATTCTCGCGGGTCTTTTGCCACCCCGCATAGCCCTGCGGATGGCCCAGCGTGGAGAAACGACGATGAATGCACAACCGAACACCCCCATCAGCCGCCCCGATCCCGGCATGCAGGTCACCACCTTCGACAATCCGATGGGGATCGACGGGTTCGAATTCGTCGAATTCGCCGCACCCGCCGGCCAGGCGGCGCAGCTGCACGACTATTTTCGCAAGATGGGCTTCAGCCCGGTGCTGCGTCACCGCAGCCGCGCCATTACCGTCTATCGCCAGGGCGGGGTCAACTTCCTGCTCAACGAAGATCCCGATTCGTTTGCCGCCGACTTCGCCGCCGCGCACGGCCCGAGCGCCTGCGGCTTTGCGATCCGCTTCCGCACCCCGGCCGAGACCGTGCTGGAGACCGTGCTCGGCAACGGCGGCGAAGCGGTGCAGGACAAGGCAGAAACGCGCGCAGTGCCGGCGCCGGTGGTCAAGGGCATCGGCGATTGCATGCTGTATCTGGTGGACCGCTATGGCGACGCGGGCAGCATCTACGACGCCGACTACGAGCCGATTCCGGGCGCCGACCAGCACCCGGCCGGCTTCGGGCTGACCTTCATCGACCACCTGACCCACAACCTGTACTTCGGCAACATGCAGCGCTGGTCGGACTATTACGAGCGCCTGTTCAACTTCCGCGAGATCCGCTACTTCGACATCAAGGGCGCCAAGACCGGCCTGGTGTCCAAGGCGATGACCGCGCCGGACGGCATCGTGCGCATCCCGCTCAACGAATCCTCCGACCCCAAGAGCCAGATCAACGAGTATCTGGACGCCTACCAGGGCGAAGGCATCCAGCACATTGCCTGTTTCACCGACGACATCTACACCAGCGTGGAAAAGATGCGCGAGGCGGGCGTGAGCTTTCTCGACACGCCGGACACCTATTTCGATGTGGTGGACCTGCGCATCCCCGAGCACGGCGAAGACGTCGCACGCCTGCGCCGCAACAAGATCCTGATCGACGCCGATGTGGACACCAAGCAGCGCAAGTTGCTGCAGATCTTCACCACCAACTGCATCGGCCCGATCTTCTTCGAGATCATCCAGCGCAAGGGCAATGAGGGCTTTGGCGAGGGTAATTTCCAGGCACTGTTCGAGAGCATCGAGCGCGATCAGATGAAGCGTGGGGTGCTGTAAGTCTGGGATTGGTTGTTCGCTATTCGGGATTCGCTTAAGGCAAATCGTTCAAGCGCCACACCATCGGGACCCGGTTGTCTGACAAGACAAATCCACAAGAACGGACGTAGTCAAAGCCCCTCTCCCTGCGGGAGAGGGGTTGGGGTGAGGGTACGGTGGAGCGATGAAAATCAAACCGCCATTACCCACTGTTACGCGCACCCACGCACGTGCATTACGCAGTGAGATGACAGACGCAGAGCGCGCACTTTGGCGCTGTCTACGCAGCAACCAGCTACAAGGTTTCAAGTTCAGACGTCAGCATCCGATTCCGCCGTACATCGCAGATTTTTGTTGTATCGATGCGGCGTTGGTTGTTGAACTGGATGGATCGCAGCACCAAGCATCCAGCGATCAGGCAAGGACGCGGTGGCTGCAATCGAAGGGATGGACAGTGCTGCGCTTCTGGAACAACGATGTGTTGTTTTCGCTGGATGCGGTGGTTGAGACGATTTGCAAGATGGTCGCTACGCCGTACCCTCACCCCAACCCTCTCCCGGTGGGAGAGGGGCTTGATTCGCCAGGCTTTAGCTCTTCCTCGGTAAGAGCGGCTTGATACAACTCGATCCCAACCTTCTGCTGTCGTGGAGGGCGGGTCAACATCCGGACGCACCCATGCACAACGACCAGCGTTACATGACCGGCTTCGGCAATGAATTCGCCAGCGAGGCGGTGGCGAATACCTTGCCCGTCGGCCAGAACTCGCCGCAGCGTGTGGCGCACGGGTTGTACGCCGAACAGTTGTCCGGCACGGCGTTTACTGCGCCGCGTGGCGAAAACCGGCGCAGCTGGCTGTATCGCATCCGTCCGGCGGCGGTTCATGGCGCGTTCTCGTTGATTGAGCAATCCGCCTTCCACAACGACTTCGGCAGCGGCCCGGTGCCACCGGACCAGCTGCGTTGGAGTCCATTGCCCTTGCCGTCCACGCCGACCGATTTCATCGATGGTCTGTACACGATGGCGGGCAACGGCGGGCCGGAGACCATGTCCGGTGTTGCCGTGCATCTGTATGCGGCCAACGCCTCCATGCACGATCGCTTCTTCTACGATGCCGATGGCGAGCTGTTGCTGGTGCCGCAACTCGGCCGCCTGCGTATCCACACCGAGCTGGGCGTGCTGGAGCTGGAGCCGCAGCAGATCGGGGTGATACCGCGCGGTATACGTTTTCGTGTTGAGCTGCCCGATGGCAGTGCACGCGGCTATGTCTGCGAGAACTTCGGCGGCCTGCTGCGCCTGCCGGACCTTGGGCCGATCGGCTCGAACGGGCTGGCCAACGCGCGTGATTTCGAAACGCCGCATGCCGCCTACGAACAGCGCGAAGGTGCGTTCGAACTGGTGGCCAAATTCCAGGGCCATCTGTGGCGTGCGGACATCGGCCATTCGCCGCTGGACGTGGTGGCCTGGCATGGCAACTACGCGCCGTATCGCTATGATCTGCGCCGCTTCAACACCATCGGCTCGATCAGCTTTGATCATCCGGACCCCAGCATCTTTACCGTGCTGACCTCGCCCAGCGACACGCATGGCACCGCGAACATGGATTTTGCGATCTTCCCGCCGCGCTGGCTGGTGGCGCAACACACCTTTCGCCCACCGTGGTTCCATCGCAACGTGGCCAGCGAGTTTATGGGGCTGGTGCACGGCGTCTACGATGCCAAGGCCGAAGGCTTCGCACCGGGCGGTGCATCGCTGCACAACTGCATGAGCGGGCACGGCCCGGATGCGGCAACCTTCGAAAAAGCCTCGCACGCAGATCTCGCGCGTCCGGATGTGATTACCGACACCATGGCCTTCATGTTCGAAACGCGCGCGGTGTTGCGCCCCACCCAGCAGGCCTTGCAGGCCACGCATCGGCAGGGCGACTACCAGCAGTGTTGGTCCGGATTGCGTGCTGCGTTTCAGGTGCCGACCTCGGAATGATGCGATGTCAGAGCGGCTGATAAGAAGCCACGAGCGCTTGGCAGGCGGGTGCGTGCTGCAGTTTGCGCTGGAAAAGGCAATTAAAGCAGTCAAGAAAACGTTTCCATGTAAATTTGAGGCTGCTGTCAGATTTTTCTGACCCCTGCGCAGGGGTTTGGCGGAGCCGGGAATCTTGTACTGACGATTGATCTTAGGAGTAAACTTCAGGTTCAGGGGTTTCAACGTCATAAAGGGAATCTGTATGAGTTTGCGATCAAGTGTGGCGTTAGGGAAGGTCTGAACAACGAGGCCTGAGAGTGCGGAATGTCGCATCGTTCCGGAGAGTCGCGTTTGGATTTTAGGATTTTCGCCATTTCTGGCGCTTTCCATGGGAATTCCCGGGTTACAGGCGCACGCTCCCCATGGCAGGCAGTAACTGCTTTCGCTTCATCCACAGATTGGAGAGCGCAAACAAGGTCAGCACGTGTGCGGTGTTCTTGGCCAGGCCGCGATAGCGGACCTTGGTGTAACCGAACTGGCGCTTGATCACCCGGAACGGATGCTCCACCTTCGCGCGCACGCTGGCCTTGAAGTGTTCCCAACGCTGTTCCCGAGCACGCTCGCGTTTGTTGCCGATGGCTTGCAGCGTCGAGGGCCTGGCGGCAATGAAAAATGCAGCCTTGCAGGTCTGCAGTTCTTCGCGTTTGTCCGCACCGGTGTAGCCGCTGTCGCCGAACACGCTGTCTTCTTTGCCATGCAGTAATGCGTGCGTCACCGTGACGTCGGCGACATTGGCGGCTGTGCAATGGACGTGGTGCACCAGCCCGGAAAATTCATCCACGCCGATGTGCGCCTTCATCCCGAAATACCACTGATTGCCCTTCCTGGTCTGATGCATTTCAGGGTCGCGCGCGTGATCGGCGTTCTTGGTCGAACTGGGTGCAGCGATCAGCGTCGCATCGACGATCGTGCCCGACCGCAGGCTCTGGCCCTTGCGTGCCAGATGCGCGTTGACCGCGTCCAGCATCCGCGCGGCAAGGCCATGGGTCTCCAGCAGGCGCCGAAAGTTCAAAATCGTGGTCTCGTCCGGAACGTTGTCCAAGCCACCGAGCTGGGCAAACCTCCGCAAGATCGGGATCTCGTGCAACGCTTCTTCCATCGCCGGATCGCTCAACGCATACCACTGCTGCAGCAAATGAATCCGCAACATCGTCGCCAGTGCGTATGGCTGTCGACCAGGGCGTCCCGACACCGGATAGTGCGGTGCGATCAGACCGAGCAAGTGCTGCCACGGAACGACCTGCTCCATCTCGGCCAGGAAGATCTCCCGGCGGGTCTGCTTGCGCTTGCCCAGGCCTTCAGCGTCGCCGAACGTCAGTTGCATGGATTACTCCTCAACATGAGGCGGGTAGTGTCGCGTATCTATGGTGCGTTGTTCAGAGCTTCCTTAGCTTTTACGCTGACTGTTAATCTGGTTTTCTTTGTTGGAAACTCCTCGGCTGCTAATTCAGGGGGGCAGAAAGTGCGAGTGCGGTTGCAAGTCTGTCCAAGTCTGATCGCAGTCAACTGGAAAAGGATCTGACGCAAGAAGCTCAAAGGATCGTGAAGAGGCTTCCACCCTTGGAGGGGCAGCTGTCTAACAAGCATGACGTTAGTGCGAGGTTTGACAGTGCGGGAAAAGTTCTGATTGTGGATCTTGGTCGTGATTACGTTCCAAAAATTAATGGTGCCGAATTTGAAGATAATTTGCATGCAATCTCGCGCTCATTGTTGCCGCTATTCGACGATGTGGTCACCATTGATGGGATTGAGTTTCGCTATAGCGGAAAGGATATCTATTACTATTTCCCAAAGGACTATAGGCCAAGTCCAGTTCAAAAGAAAACTGACGTAAAGCCAGTGGCGCTGCCCCAAGCGGCAGTGGCTGCTCAAAAGAAAGTGATGATTTCAGCGGGGCATGGTGCTTATTATCATTACGGTTATAAAGATTGGCGGTATCAGCGAGATAACTTCAACGGGGTTGTTGAAGATTTGGTGACTCCGCCAATGTCCACCTATCTTTCACAGTTCTTGATTTCCAATAGTAACGCGTTGACATCATTTGTCCGATCGCAGGATTCTACGATTCACGCTCCCAGTGGTCTTGAATGGTGGAAGGTCGCTTCGCGTTATTACTTGGCGAATAAGTATCCAGAGCTTACAGCTGTCTGGAATTCAAAATCTAAATCACCAAGGGAGGGTGACATAGAGCGGACCGAAGATCTTTATGCCAGGCCCTTGTTTGCAAACAATCAAAAAGTAGATGCACTCCTGCATGTCCATACCAATGGAGTAGCAGAGACAACGGCCCGGGGCTTCGGATTTTTACCAGACAGGGCGCGTTGAAGATAAGAAGTTTGCCGAAAGCGTTCATTGCTACATGAAGGAGGCAATTAGCACTACTCCGGGTTACGAGACATACCCTACCGGATCCGTAAATTTTGATGATAATGCAGAGACCCGTGAAGCTACAATGCCCAGCGTCATTGCGGAAGTGGGTTTTCACACAAATCCAGACGATCAACTTGCGCTTAAGGATCCAGTTTTCCAAAAAGCAGCGATGCGTGGATTTGAGAAGGGTTACCGCATGTATCAGGAAGGGAAAGCTTGTGAGCCTTTCCAGATAACAGAAACGCCAAATATTAATTCTCCATTGAATAAATCATTTGATGTTCTCTCGCATTACAAAGGAAATCCGAGATTTCCAGTTAAAAGGGTTAGTAAGGCAACTAGCTGCCCAAGCGGTCTTACATGTGCGGGTAGTACTAAGAGCTTGACCGGTGCATCTCCTTTCAAGGTCCAAGGAAATTGCAACTACAACGGGACAGCACTCAAGAAGTTTCAGATGACTTGGGAGGTGATATTTACGGACGCGGATGGAGTAACGGCGAAAACGACATATGTGACGAACTGTGGTGCATGATGGAATGCCTGCTGATTAAAATTTAAAAGTATTAAGTTTAGGTGCGAGGCCTGAATTTACTCGCTACACCCAGGTTTTATAATTAAAATTAATCTCGCGCGGAATGGCTTATTGCATTTTTTGCGGTATGCATTCGCTATCTACCGTAGCTGGCGTGATAGCTGCATTTCCAAGCCATGCACTTGATCTCTTGCTGGGTTTCTAAATTAAGTGCTGCTTTCCAACTCAAGCGAAGTGACGAAGCCACCTAAACCGTTGACGCTGCGGGTTGTTTTTTGTAATCAGGCAACGTTGCCCATCGATGTCCGCCTTGAAGTCGCTAACCGTGAAGATTTGCTCTGGGAATAGATCCGCCCGGCCGATCGCGAGCGTGTAGTCAAGCTTCGCTAAGCCGCGTTTCATTCGCTCTAGCTCAGCGTGCGCATGTTGGCGTACCGTTGCCCCGTCGGCATACGGCTCGCCCAGGCGCTTGGCGTTGTGGTCACGTGCCCAGCAGCACCGACTGCCGCCGCGCCTTGCTTTTGTCTATCCAGTATGCTCACACGCCGGTGTAGGCATCGCGGTCGGCCACGGAGTAGTGGTGCTGGTTATCGGTCGCCGTGCTCCCGGCGCCGATTTGCGTAAAGACCAGCGCTCCTGCGTTCACCGTTTCCACCGCATCGAAGCGTTGCCCCAAGCGGGTGAGCAGATTCATGTCGCTCTCATTGGCTTGGTCGAGATACGGCAGCTTGATGTTCGCCAGTGACTCGGCTACGCGGGGTGTTAAGCCATGCTCGCCGGCAAGCGTGTTCTGTACTGCAGCCAGCGTGGTGTTGTGCCAGCTGAGTTCGCGCGTGTGCGCACATTCGGTAGTCAGATCCGCACTACGCGCGCGCGGTGATGATGTCGGGCGAACCGCTGTATTCCACCTCGTCCACGATGAAGGTGCCTTCGTCGATCAGGCCGGTGGCTTTCCAGCCCAGTGCAACGGCCAGGAGCACGGTGCGCTTGGATAGCGCCATCTTGCCGTCGTGGTAGTGGATCCGTAAATCCAGCTGGTCGGCTTCGCCGCCACGGCATTCGGTGAGGTCCGCGCCATCGAGCACCACGCGCCGCTTTGGAATCGGGTAACTCATGCGGCGGTCGCCCAGGCCCGGCGTCGTCGGTGCGGCACAGGCAGCGCGCACGACCCTCGCCGTCCCGTTCGCGCCGTTGCAGCCCGCGCTGGACCGCGTTTCGATACGGCTAGTGGCGTGGCATCGCTCGCCTTGCGGGGAAAAACGGTGCGCATGAAGGGAAGATGCCGAACCGAGCAATGACCGTGCTGCTTGGCGGTGAGCAGCAGTGGTGATGTCGATCGCTTCAGACCCACAGCTAGCCAAGGGTGATATCAGGGCGCACCGCTCGCGCTACCCATCGCTGCTGGATACCGCTGTTGGATCACGCCGCCTGCAACGTATCCGGCAGCAACTCGCCGATGCGTGCCCGCACGCGTTCGGCATAGGTTGCCGAGGTGATCTGCGGCAGTTCGCGTAGCGCCTCGGCAATGGCGGCGCCGATGTCGTCTTCCGCGCGCGCGGCCTGCAGCTGACGATGCAACGCGGCAGCGGCGGGATTGCGTTGCAGCTGCAGGATGTCGAGTAGATACAGCCGTGCATTGGTGGCCGCACGCCGCCGCTGACGCTGCAAATCTTCTTCGGTCTGCTGCGCATCCGGCAGTTGCACGGGCGCAGCGGGCGTCGGCTCTGTCGCAGCGGACGTGCCAGGCATGCTGTCAGCCCCCGTAAAATTGATCCAGCCATAACTAGAGGTCTCCGGGCACACTAGCCACCAAGGAGACCAACGATGCGCAAGAGCAAGTTCACCGAAAGCCAGATTGTCGCCACGCTGAAGCAGGTTGAGGGCGGCCGCCAGGTCAAGGATGTATGCCGTGAGCTGGGTATTTCCGACGCGACGTACTACGTCTGGAAGTCCAAGTACGGTGGCATGGAGGCAGCTGATGTGCAGCGCCTTCGCGACCTGGAGACCGAGCACAGCAAGCTCAAACGCATGTATGCCGAGCTCGCGATGGAAAACCATGCATTGAAGGATGTCATCGCAAGAAAGCTGTAGACCCGGCGCATAAGCGCCCGCTTCTTGCCTGGCTCATCGAGCAGCATGGCTGGAGCGAGCGCCGGGCCTGTGCGGTGGTTGGCGTGGCGCGCTCGACTGCACGCTATCAGCGCCGTCCCGATCGGGATGAGGAGGTCATTGCGCTGTTGTCCGAATTGGCCGAGCGTTTTCCCGAGCGTGGATTTGGAAAACTCTTTCAGATCATCCGCCGTCGCGGACATGTGTGGAATCACAAAAGGGTCTGGCGCGTGTACTGCTTGATGAAACTCAATCAACGTCGCCGCAGCAGGCGCCGGGTCCCGACCCGTCATCCACAGCCGCTGGCATGCGGAGAGCGACCTAATGCTGGATGGTCGATCGACTTTATGTCCGATGCGCTGTGGGATGGTCGACGCTTCCGCACGTTCAATGTCATCGACGACTTCAGCCGGGAAGCCTTGGCGATCGAAGTGGACTTGAATCTTCCGGCCGCCCGCGTCATCCGCACCTTGGAGCGCATTGCAGCCTGGCGCGGCTATCCCGCTAAGCTTCGCCTGGACAATGGCCCAGAGTTTGTCGCATTAGCCTTGGCCGAGTGGGCCGAGCGCAAAGGCATCGCCTTGGACTTCATCGAGCCGGGGCGTCCAATGCAAAACGGTTTTATCGAACGCTTCAACGGCAGCTACCGGCGCGGCGTGCTGGACATGCACATCTTCCGCACGCTGAGCGAGGTTCGCGAACAGACCGAACACTGGCTGGCCGACTACAACCAGCAGATCCCGCACGACAGCCTGGGCGGGCTAACGCCCGCCGAGTTCCGTGATCAACATCAACCGCAGACCTCTAGTTTTGGCTGGCATTGAATTGCGGGGAGTCGACAATGCCACCCGCACCCGCACCCGCTTCACCCAGCTGCAGATATCCCATCGCACACAAGGTCTGCACCAGCGTGGCGGCATCGCCGCCCAGCAACTGGGCCAGCGTCGCCAGGTCGCGCTGCCCATCGGCCAGGATCAGCGCGCGTCGCTGCAGCAAGGTCAGGGGCTGCGGTGCGATTGCAGCGCAGTGACAGCGAGGTCGGTCTTGCGTGGGGTCATGGCGGCAGTCCTGCGAAGCCGTCAGCGTGACCGCAACCAATGAAGCGCCGATGACATCGGCAAGACGCAATGGTCACACCGGCAATATGGTCACGCCGGTAATGGTCACAGCGTTCTGCACATCGCCGCGCTGCGCGCTGTGTAGGCTGTCGCGGACCCGGAAGGAATGCACGCATGACATCCAGACTGCTTGGTTTGATGGGCGCACTGTTGTTACTGGCCGGCTGCAATCGCGCCGACGATTCCAAAATCACTGTTGAGGCAGCTAACGCAGAGCACGCGTCTGTCCCCGCAGCCCCCAACGACCAGCCACCTGGTGAGGTGCCACCCGCCACCGCACCCGCCGGCTCGTTTCCGCCGCAATTGCGCCAGGACCCGGTCGCACTCGCGCGTCTGGATGGCTACGGCGATCTGCGTCTGGGCATGGATGCGGCGCAGGCGCGCGCTGCCTGGGGTGGCGACCTGCGCGGCGAGGCGGCAACCGATGGCGGCTGTTATCTGCTGCGGCCGCAATGGGCCGACGATGCGCGCCGCTTTGGTTTCATGTTCGAGGGCGACCACTTCGTGCGCTATCAGACCAGCGAGCCCAAGGAACTCGCACCCGGTGGCGGCAAGGTCGGCATGACGCTGACGCAGCTGCGCGCGCTGTATCCCGATGGCCTGACCGAGCAGCCGCACAGGTACATCCCCGGCGCGCTGAGCTTGCGCTTTGCCGATGCGGCGGCACAGTCGGCGCTGGTGTTCGAAACCGATGCCCAGGGCAGGGTGACCAACTGGCGGGTAGGGCAGCTGCCGCAGGTGGATTATGTCGAAGGCTGTGGCTGAAGCGCTTGCCGGATCGCGTTCGAACGCCTGGTGCCGCTCAGTCGATCACCCGCCTTTCGACGCCTCAGTTCAACGCCTAGTGCTGCTCCGACTCTGGCCCCAGATGCTGTTTCTCGGTTTCTTCGTTCTCGCCGACATCGCCCTGCACCTGCGGTAATCCTTCCTCCTGCATCTCGCCCTTGTTCGGCACTTCCGGGCGGTTTTCCATCATCAGCGACAGCGCCGCCTTGGCCATCATGTGCGCGCTGATCGGTGCGGTGATGAACAAAAAGACGGTGATCAGCAACTCGCGCGGTTGCGGGTCCACGCCTAAAAACAGGTGATAGCCCACCGATGCCAGCAGCACGCAACCCACCCCCAAGGTGCTGGCCTTGGTTGGCGCATGCAGGCGCTTGAAAAAGTCCGACAGCTTCACCAACCCGAACGCGCCGATCAGGATGAAGAACGTGCCGACCAGCAACAACGCGCTGAGCAGGTATTCGGTCAAGGCGATCATTCGACGATGTCCCGGCGCAAGACGTATTTACTCAGCACCACCGTGCTGCCGAAGCCCAGCATCGCGATCACCAACGCGGCCTCGAAGTAGATCGGCGAATCCAGATACATGCCCAGCAGCATCAGTTCGGCGATGGCGGTGATGGACAGCGTATCCAACGCAAGAATGCGATCGGGCACGCTCGGCCCGCGCAGCAGGCGCCACAGCGCCATCAGCATGGCCAGGCCTACCGCGTGCATGCAGATGACGATGGTCGATTCGATGAACATGTGGCCGGTCATGGAAAGATCTCCATCAGGGGCTTCTCGTAGCGGGTCTTGATCTCGGCGATCAAGGCGTCCGGATCGTCCAGGTGCAGCACGTGCACCAGCAGATACTTGCGGTCGTCCGAGAGCGCCGCCGACACCGTGCCGGGGGTGAGCGTGATCATGCTGGTCAGCGCGGCGATGCCGTGGATGTTGGCGATATCCAGCGGCACCCAGATGAAACCGGGATGGATGCGCGACTCCGGGCCAAGCACCTGGCCGGCCACCTTGATGTTGGAGCGCACGATATCGCCTGCGGCCACCAGCAGCATGCGCGGTACCGAACGCAACGAACCGATCTGTGCGAACTCGCGGTCCAGTCGCGCCGCGAAGATCGGCACCACCCAGCCCAGCAATAAGCCGAGCACCCACTGCTGCGGCCCGAAGCTGTCGCTAAGCAGCAACCAGAACACGAACACCATCACGCTCAATGGTGCCGATGGAAACATCCGCCGCCGCAGCGGCACACGCGCGCTCATGGTTGCCTCCGTTGCGGTGTGGTGGCACGCACCTGTTCCACATACGCACCGGGGTCGCGCAGCTGCGCGCCGGCCGCATCGGTGTAACGCATCAACGGACCGGCGCCTACCGTCATCGCCACCAGGCCACTGAGCAGCAACACGGTGGCGGCGGTTTCCACCGGGCGCATGCGGCCACGCCGTTGCGGTTGCAGCTCCGGCGCATCTTCCACGGCTTCGGGTACGCGCCAGAACAGGCGCACGCCGGCACGCGTCAGGCCGATCACCACCAACAGGCTGCTGCCGAGGATCGCGGCCCAGACCGGCGCGACCAGGCCATCGGGCACATGCTGCAGTAACGCCGCCTTGGCCAGGAAGCCGGACAACGGCGGCAGACCGGCCACCGCCACTGCGGCGATCATGAACATCGTGCCGGGCATCCCACGCCGTGGCAGTGGCGCGACCACTTCCTTGCGATCGCTGGCACTGCCGCGCCGCCGGCGGATCAGATCCGACACCATGAACAAGGCGGCGGCCACGAAGCTGCTATGCGGCAGGTAATACAACCCCGCGCCCAAGGCGCCGGCATCATCCAGCGAGAAGGCGATGAACAAGGTCGCGGCCGAAAACACCACCAGATACGACACCATCACCCGCAGCCGCGATGCCGCCATCACCCCGATGGCGGCCATCACCAGCGTGGCGATGCCCAGCCACAGTAGCGCGTGGCGACCGAAGCCCTGCAGTGCGCCGGCACCGGCGCCAAACCACAGCGACGACACCCGCAGCGTGGCATACAGCCCGACCTTGGTCATGATCGCGAACAACGCGGCCACGGCGGCCGGCGCACGCGAGTAGGTTTCCGGCAGCCACAGATACAACGGCAGCAACGCGGCCTTGCTGCAGAACACCAGCAGCAACAATCCCAATGCGGCTTTGGCCAGCGGCACATCCTGCGCCGGCAACTCGGCGATACGTTGCGACAGCTCGGCCATGTTGAGCGTGCCGAACACGCCGAACAACAAACCCAGCGCGACCAGGAACAAGGTCGACGCACACACGTTGAACACCACGTAATGCAGGCCCACGCGCATCTGCAAGCCGCGCCCGCCGCTGAGCAGCAACCCGTAGGAGGCGATCAGCATCACTTCGAAGAACACGAACAGGTTGAAGATGTCGCCGGTCAGGAACGCACCGTTCAAACCCATCAACTGGAACTGGAACAAGGCATGGAAATGTGGCGCGCGGCGGTCCCAGCCGGCACACGCATGCAGCAGGCAGGCCGAGCCCAACATTAAAGTGGTCAACAACATCCACGCCGACAGGCGGTCGCCCATCAACACGATGCCGATGCGTGCCGGCCAATCGCCCAGCAGATACACCAGGACCTCGCCTTCGGCGGCGCGCGCGAACAGCGCGATCACTGCCGCAGCCAGCAAGGCCATGCTCACCCACGCCACCGTGCGCTGCACGCGTGGCCCATAGCGACGATGCTCGACAAACAGCGACGCAGACGCACCCAGCATCGGGATCAGGATCGGCAGGATCAGCAGGTGATTCATCGCCGCGCCTCGCGCGTGTCCACGCCGGTGGTGGCGTCTTCGTGCGCATCCACATGATCGCTGCCGTTGTCGCTGCGGCTGCGGATCGCCAGCACCAGGCTCACTGCAGTCATCGCAAAGGCGATCACGATCGCAGTCAACACCAGCGCCTGCGGCAACGGATCGGTGTAGTGCATCAGATCGGCGGGCACGTCGTCGCGCAGCACCGGCGCCTGACCGCTACGCACGCGCCCACCGGCGAAGATCAGCAGGTTGGTCGCATACGACAGGAAGGTCATCCCCAGGATCACATCGAAGCTGCGCGCGCGCAGCAACAGATAGATCGCCAATGCAGTGAGAACGCCGATCGCGCTTGCCAGTGCCAATTCCATCAATGTTGCTCCGCGGTGCGTGTCGAACGTTGGGTGGGGTCGATCTCGCCGCGCTGCGAACTGCGCGTGCGCGAAGGTTTGATCGTGCCCATCATCGACAGCATCAACATCGCCGCGCCGAACACCACCAGATACACGCCGATATCGAAACCCAGCGCGCTGGCCAGTTCCAGTTCACCCAATAGCGGCAACGGAATCTCCACATGCCCGCTGCTCAAGAATGGCATGCCGAACAGCAGCGACCCCGCACCGCTGACCAGTGCGAACAACAGCCCGATGCCGATCAGCCGGATGTAATCGAAACCGAAGCGTGATTCCACCGAGGCGGTGCCCTGAATCACGTACTGCATCAGCAGCGGCACCGCCAGCACTAGGCCGGCGATGAAGCCGCCACCGGGCGCGTTATGCCCGCGTAGGAACAGAAACAACGACACCGTCAGCGTGAGCGGGAACATGATCTGCGCGAGATCGGCCGGCACCGGCAACTTGATCGGCGGCCCCGGCATGCTGCGCTCCGGCGCCATGCGCGAGCGCCGCAGCAGTGCGTGCACCACCAGCCCGGCAATGGCGAACACGGTGATCTCGCCGAAGGTATCGAAGCCGCGGAAATCCACCAGGATCACATTGACCACATTGTGGCCGTACGCTTCCGGCAGCGCACGCTGCAGCATTTCCGCCTGCCACGGTGTGGCTGGGCTGTGTCATCAAGGTGTAGGCCAGGGCGGCCAAGCCGGCGCCACCGACGATGGCAATGGCGGCATCGCGGATCTTGCGCAAGCGCGCAGGCTCGGGCAACGAGCGCTCGGGCAGGTAATTCATCGCCAGCAGCATCAGCACCAGCGTCACCATCTCCACCAGCAACTGCGTCAACGCAAGGTCCGGTGCCGACAGGAACACGAAGGTCAGGCTGACCGCCAGGCCGGTGCCGCCGAGTACAAGCACCGCCAGCAGGCGCTGCTTGTACAGGAACAGGCTACCCAGCGCGCAGGCGATCATCAGCAGCCACACCGTCCAGCCCAGCAGCGGCATGGGCGTGGGGGCAGGCCAGGCCGGCAGCGTGCCGCCTTGCAGGAACGGGACCAGCGCCACCACCACCGCACTCAACACCAGCAACATCAGCATGCGTTGCAGATTGCCGTTGGTGACCGCATCGGTCATGCGCGCGGTGGCGGCATACAGTGCGCGCAGATTCCAGTTGAACAGCGCTTTGCCCGGCGAGCGGTTCTGGATCGCATACAGGTCCAGCGTGCGGCGCAGCGCCATGTACAACAGCGTGCCACCCACCATACCGGCGATGCTCATCGCCAATGGCCAGTTCCAGCCATGCCACAGGGCCAGGCTGTAGTCGGGCAACCTGTCGCCCAGGATCGCGCTTGCACCGGCGCGCAGCACTGGCGCGATGGTCCATGCCGGCACGATGCCCACTGCCACGCAGATCAGCACCAGCACCTCCACCGGAATCTTCATCCAGCGCGGCGGCTCGTGCGGGGTGGTGTCCAGATCGCGTGGGCCCTTGCCGAAAAAGGTGTCGTGCACGAAGCGCAGGCTGTAGGCCACACCGAGCAGACCGGCCAGCAGCGCAGCGATGCTGGCCAACACACGCATCGCCTGCGGCGCTTCGGTTTCCAGTGCGACGGCAAAGAACATTTCCTTCGACAAGAAGCCGTTGAGCAGCGGAACGCCGGCCATCGCCAACGAGGCGATGATCGCCAGCGCGCTGGTGAATGGCATCAGCCGGCGCAGATTGCCCAGCTTGCGCATGTCGCGCGTGCCGGTTTCGTGGTCGATGATGCCCGCCGCCATGAACAACGAGGCCTTGAACACCGCATGGTTGAGGATGTGGAACACGCCGGCAACCACCGCCATCGGCGTGGACAGGCCGAACAGCATCGTGATCAAGCCCAGATGCGAAATGGTCGAATACGCCAGCACGCCTTTGAGATCGTGCTGAAAGATTGCATGCCAGGCACCCAGCAACAGCGTGATCGCGCCGATGCTGGTGACCGTATAGAAAAACAGATCGGTGCCGGCCAGTGCCGGGTGCAGCCGCGCCAGCAGGAACACGCCGGCCTTCACCATCGTGGCCGAATGCAGATACGCCGAGACCGGTGTAGGCGCGGCCATCGCGTGCGGCAGCCAGAAGTGAAACGGAAACTGCGCGCTCTTGGTGAAAATCCCCAGCAGTACCAGGCCCAACGCATACGGATACAGCGGGCTGGCGCGAATGAGATCGCCGGCTGCCAGCACCGCATCCAACTGAAAACTGCCGACGATGCGGCCGATCATCAAGATGCCGCCCAGCAACGCCAGGCCGCCACCGGCGGTCAACACGAAGGCCATGCGCGCGCCCTCGCGCGCGTCCTTGCGGTGCGACCAGAAGCCGATCAACAGGAACGAGCTGATGCTGGTGAGTTCCCAGAACACCATCAGCAATAGCAGGTTGCCCGACAACACCATGCCGAGCATCGCGCCCATGAACAGCATGAGATAGACGAAAAAGCGCGAGGCGCTGTCGCGTGCGCTCAGGTAGTAATGCGCATACATCACCACCAGCGCGCCGATACCCAGCACCAGTAATGCGAACATCCATGCCAGGCCATCGAGCCGCAGCGAGAACAGCAAACCGATCTGCGGCAACCACGCATGTTCGCTGCGGATCACTTCACCGCGCAGTACCGCCGGTGTCAGCATCGCCAGGATCAGCAGCCCGCCCAACGGCGCGGCCGCAGCCAACCACGCAGTGATCGAACGGGAGGTGCGCCAGAACAGCGCGGTGGCGGCCGCCATCACGAATGGCAGCGCGAGCAGGATTTCCAACGAAAAAGGCATGCAGGGAACACAAGATTCGCGAGCAGGCCAGAGAGCTTAACAAAACGTTGACTGACGTCCGCGTCAACGTCATCGCCGGGCGCATGCGGAAATCGCCGCTGGACCGTCGTCGCATCGCTGCGTTGCACTCGCTATGCTGGGCTCACCAAGACTGCATCCGAGCCCTGTGACCGCTGCCAATCCCGCCCCGTCCACCGCTGTCTCTGCGCCACGCGCCCTGGTGTTCGGCGGCGGTGGGCAGATCGGCGAACGCCTGCTGACGCGGCTATTGAGCCGTGGCTGGCAGGTCACCGCGTGGTCGCGGCAGCCGCGTGCGGCGCGTACCGGATTGATCTGGCGGCAAGGCGATCTGGCTGTGCCGGCAGCGGCAGGCGAAGCGTTCGAGGTGATCTTCAGCTGTGGCCCGCTGGATCATTTCGCACGTTGGTACGCTGAAAATCCGGTGCTCGCCCCGCGCATTGTGGCGTTCGGTTCCACCAGCCTGGAGGTCAAGGAACATTCGATCGACGCGGCCGAGCGCGATGTCGCCCAGCGCCTGGCAAACGCCGAACAGGCGCTGTTTTCTGCAGCGCAGGCACGCGGCGCAACCGCAACGGTGCTGCGCCCGACGTTGGTCTATGGCGCCGGGCGCGACCGTACGCTCACCCAGATCGCCAGCCTGGCGCAGCGGACCGGCGCGTTCGTGTTGCCGGCCAACGCCACTGGTTTACGTCAGCCGGTGCATGTGGACGATCTGGCCAGCGCCGCGCTGGCGGTGGTGACCCAGCCGGCCACGCAGCAGCGCAGTTATGCGGTGGGCGGTGGCGAAGTGTTGGCCTACATGCAGATGGTGGAGCGCGTGCTGGCTGCGCTGCCACGAACGGCGCGCTTGTATCAGGTGCCGCCGACGCTGTTCGGGTTGGCGCTGAGCGCTGCGCAACGCTTTGGCCGCCTGCGTGGCATGAATGCAGCGGCGTTGCAGCGCATGCGCGATGATCTGGTGTTCGATCTGGAACCGGCGCGCCGCGATTTCGGTTATGCGCCGCGTGCGTTTCGTCCGTTGCCGGAAGAACTCGGCGTTCGCGAGTGAGGTTGGTGCCTCGAGCTAGTAGCGCCAACCCAGCTGGCGATACACCTTGGCCAACACCCAGATCGGCCCGATCAGCAGATAGGTCAGATCGGTCAGAAAGCTCGGCTTGCGGCCTTCGATCTTGTGGCCCACGAACTGCGCGATCCAGGCCAGCACGAACACCGCCACGCCCAACGTGAACACCCCGCCCAGGCCAAGCTTGCTCTCGATCAAGCGGCACAGACAGCCGAAGAAGAAGAAGATGCCCAGCATGCCCAACCCCAGCGGGCGCGACAGCCGGTTGTAATACGACCACACCGCAAACATCGACAGCGCCGCCCAAACGCCGCTACTGAACCAGGTGCCGCCCACCGGGATGCACCACAGCAAGGCCACCACCGACCACAGGATCGCCGGCACTGCCAGCACATGGATCTGCTGGTTGGTGGCGTTTTGATGATCGTCGGAATAGCTGGCGAAATAGCGGTCGATCGGTCGCGCGGTCGTGGTGCGTTCGGTCATGTTCCCTCCCAGGAATGACCCAAGCATACGCGCGCGGATGGCGCTGTGGCAGCCGGGCACCTTGCCACGCGCCGGTCGCGTGGCAAGGGCCGGCATACATCAGTTGACCGACACCGCGCTCCACGCTGCGGCAACCGCGCGGTATTGCGTGGAGGTGCTGCCATACAGATCGGTGGCCGCGCTCAACGTGGCCCTGCGTGCGGCCGCGTAGTTGGTCGAAGAGGTCATGTAGACCGTCAACGCGCGGTACCAGATGCGGCTGGCTGCGGCCCGCCCAATCGACGTCAACGCGGTATTGCCGTTGCACACCAGCCCGGCCGGCGTCACGTTCCAGCTGGTGCCCGCACCAAAGCCGCTCGGCACCACCGCGCCTTCGGCCAGCAGATAGTAGAAATGGTTGGCCACCCCCGAGCTGTAGTGCACGTTGAGCGAGCCCAGGCTGCTGCTGTAGCAATCCGGCGAATCGCCATCCAGGCTCGGCTTGAACATGTAGCGCAACGCCAGCGTGCCGCTGCTGTTGCCGGGCACGATCTTTCGCCGATCAGATAATTGCCCGGCTGCGCGCTGTTGTTGGCGGAGTACTCCACCATCGCGCCCATGATGTCGGAAGTGGCTTCGTTCAAACCGCCGGACTCTCCCGAGTACACCAACCGTGCGGTGCGACTGGTCACGCCGTGGGTCATCTCGTGGCCGGCCACATCCACCGAGACCAGCGGCGTGAATGTGCTGCCGTCGCCATCGCCGAAAGTCATGCAGAAGCAGCTGTCCTGCCAGAACGCGTTGTTGTAACGGCTACCGTAATGCACACGGCTGCGCGCACCGGCGCCGTCGTTGGCGATGCCGCTACGCGCATGCGTGGTGCGGTAGTAGTCCCAGGTCAACGCAACGCCATAATGCGCATCCACCGCTGCCGTCACCGTATCGCTGTTGGCGCCGCTGCCCCAGGCGTTGTCGGCATCGGTGACCAGCGTGCCGTTGCCGGAGGTGCTGTTGCGCATGTTGTAAGTGGCGCCGCTACCGCGGCTCAGGTCGGTCAACTCGTAACCGCTGCTGCAACGCGTTGTCGATAATCCAACGTTGCCTGCATACAGCGAACGCCCGGTACCGGTTGCGCTGGTGCCGCCACTGCACACGGTGTGCACCGTATCCCAGGATTCGAGAATGCGTTGATTGACCGCATCGACGATGTAATGCATCTCGGTGGGCGTCTGGTCGGGCTTGATGCCGCTGTAGATCACTTCGTAGACCAGCCGCGGTGCGCCTTGGCGCGCATACAGCGCCAGACGTGCGCGTGGCGCGGCGTCGGGTGCTACATCGAACTGTGCACCGGCTGCGCGCACCGCAGTGTCGGCATCGATGCCCGGTACGATGGCCGGGCGCACGTTGGTGTCCATGGTCTGGCTCAACTGACGCATCACCCCGCGCCGCGAATGCACCACCACATCGCCGCCGATGACCGGCAAGCCATGATAGGTGCGGTCGAAGCGCACATGCTCGGTGCCATCGGCATCGACAATGCTGTCGCGCGCGACAAACGCATCGGCGGTTGCACGATTGGCCAACGCCGCAGCGTTGTTGCCCAACAACGATTGTGCGCGCGCTACCGCGGCATCAGCGGAAAGATCCGCAGCACTGGCGACAGCAGACAACGATAGCGCGCAGCAGATCGCTGCGCCCAACACATGGAATTGCATGACGACTCTCTCCCAGGAAACGTGCAATGCAAAGATCGGCGGCGACGAGCATCAGCCGATCGCGAATGGCAGCAGGGTGCCGGCAGCCAACCTTGCACAGTCTGTGAGAGCGCAGTAGTAAAAATTACAGTTGTGTTGCGTTCTGTGCGCCGCGCCACTTTGCGTTGTGGAGCGCATCGCAGACAGATGCAAGATGCGCTGCATGATCGGCGCTCATCGCGCTGCGGACGCGTATCGCAGCGCTGTTCTACAAGATCGTTGTTTCTACAAGAATGTGTCGGCGCCCAGTGACACGCGGTGCGCCAGGGAGCATGCAGTGGTGTTCGATTGCGGCATCGCTTTCAGTCGCGAGCGCCGATGGTGATGTATAGGGCGCGCACAAAAAAAAGCCGGCCCGAAAACTGGCCGGCTTTGTTGATGCATTGCTGCACCCTCAGCGGCCGCCGATGGCGACCTTGTGCTGCTCGTCCTGCGTCTGTTGCTGCTGCGCCTGGCCAGCCAGCAACTGCGCACTGGTCTGCTCCAGCGTGGGAGCGGGCTGATTCAGATCCACTGCCGCACGGAAGCCTGGCGTGGTTCCCATGACGAACGCCTTACCGTTTTGCACCGTGACGTCCTGCAGCTTGTCGGCAGAATCGATGCCGTTCTGCTTGGCCTGCAAGGTGACGTGGGCCGCCGTCTCGTTGGAGATCATGCTTGGCAGCCTGCTGCGGATCGCGGTGTGCAGCGCATGGTCCGGATGCGAGGCATCGTTCAACGATGGACCCTTCGGCGCGGCCTGCTGCGTCTGGCCTGCCTGCGTCTGGGCCTGCGCCGGCAACGCGGACAAGGCGGCCTGCGTATTGCGGCCCACCACGCCATCGGGCTGCAGCCCATGCTGCTTCTGGAATGCGATCACCGCCTCACGCGTGTTGTCGCCGAAGCGGCCATCCTCGGCAAGCCGGTTGCCCTGCGCATCGCGCACGCCAAGTTGGTTGAGGTCCTGCTGCATCTTGCCGACATCGGGATTGTGGTCGCCCTGACGCAGCGTGCCGTTGCCAGCGTGTGTCGATGCTTGAGCCTGACGAGCGCCTGATTCCTGATGACGGCCTTGATTCCAGAACGTCTCCGGACTGGTCAGCTTGCCGTTGGCATCGTGCAGTTGGTAATGCACATGCTGTGCGTACTGGTTGACACCGTTCGGGCCGCGTCCACCCATCGTACCGATGGCATCGCCCGCAGACAGCGCCTGGCCTTCTTTGACCTTGAGCCCTTCCAGATGCAGGATCTCGTGCGAGTTGCCCTGCGCATCGCGAATCTTGACGGTGCCGTAGTTGCCACCGGCGAACGTGACGGTTCCCGAGACCGGCGAATGCACGGTCGGATGCTGCAGATTGCGACCTGCCTGGCCACCCTCGTAATTGAAGTCCGTACCGCCGTGCGGACCACGGCTGCCGCGGTGCTCGCCGTAATGACCAGTGATATGCGGATCGGTACTGCCTTGGCCTGGCAGCATGCGTTCCATCGTTTGCTGGAAGTTACTGCGAGTGGCATGGCTGGGTTCGGCTGGGTGCGCCGCTGGCGCCGAGCGATCCACTGCGTTTCCCTGCGTCTGGGCGAGGCGCTGCTCTACGAACTGGGTGTAATTGTCCAGGTGAGGGGCGATTTCGCGCCGGGATAGCGCAAGGCCACCATAATCTTTGCTGGGACCATCGTGGTGATACTTGTAAATGTAATCCTCGTCCTGGCCGCGGCTACGCGCGAGATCGCGGTTATCGATGAAATGTTGCACCAATGCCTGCGACTGCGTCTGCACATCGAAGCGGTTGGCCGTGGTGACGCCATAATGTGCACCGGTGCGATCAATAAATTGACCCAGGCCCGAAGCAGACGTGGTCCCCGCAGCTGCATCAGGATTGAAGCCCGATTCGACCCGGGCGATGGCTAGAACATAAGCGGTCTCACGCGATGAAAGCCCGGCATCCTGCGAGGCATCGATGAGGCTATCGATCACCCGTGATTGGGTCTGTGGACTGGCATCGCCCCAGCGACGCGATTCGCCGTGCAGTCGGCCATCTGCGCTGTCGATGGGCTCGCGATAATGGCTCCACGGTTTGATCCGGTCGCTGCTGTACGCAGCGCCGCGTGGCTGAAGCATTTCGGTATAGATCGTGTTGTCGGTCATATCGTGCGTTCCTTTCTATGAGACAGATTCTTCCTTGTAACGGGTGCGGCTCCATGTACTGCGTACTGCGTTCGCCATGCACCGCAATTAGCAGTGCATGAGCATCCTTTGCTCAGGGCTGGAAAGGCACCAGTTCCGGGTGCTTTAGTCCCAACGCTTCGAGTTTGTGTTCGTATTCGTCGTTATTCGGGCTCTGCTGGCCGTCCTGCTCGCGAAGCGGTGGTGCCGCGTGATTTAGCAACTGACCCTTTGCGTCATAGAGGAAGAACCACTCGCAGAACTCGCAACCATAGGGAAGCTCGCCATACTGGATGACGAAGTAATTGGTTCCCTTTCCGTCTTCGGCGCAGCCCAGACCGACCGCCGTGTAGTCCACCATCTCTGCGGGCGGTGCCAATTCCTGGCGCTCGCCATCGCGCTCTATTTCCACGCGCGTTTTGGGGGAATCGCCGCTTTTGGACGGTAGCGCGGTCAGGTGCAGACGCGCGCCAGAGCATTCCTTGATCATGTCATTCTGTCCCTGTTTAGCCGCTTCCATCGAAGCGGGGGAATGGGCGTTGGAGGTTGGTGCGACCGGTGCGCTGGCAGTGTTATCTGCGACGCCCTGCTTATCACCGCATGCGGCAAGTAAAAGTGTCAAACCGAGGGCGGGCAGGCTGGAGATAAAGCGTCGCATCAATTCGCTTCCTTGGAGATAAAAGTGACAGGGCCAGTTATCTACGCCTGCAGGAAAACGCTTCCGGTGGCCCATTGCTTCATAACGACTGGTCGTCCACCTTCACCAGCGTCCAGCATGGCTGCTGGGCGAAGTGGTAGACCTGCTGGTCGCCGGCGTCCGGTGTGCGGACCAGCACCTGGCGGCCTTCAGCCTCCTCGGAGATCGTGACCTCGCGGCCGCCGTTGCGGGCCGCCTCCAGGTTGGGGATCACCGGCCACTCGACCTTGGCCAGCGGAACCGTACGCGTCACCGGCGCCGGCTCGGGCTGCGCGTCCGGATCGAGCTGGATCATCGTCAGCGGATCGGCCGTGGCCTTTTCCTGCACTGCAATGTCTGCACTGAAACGTTTCAAAAAGGCGGGGAAGTCGGCATCGGGACAGCTTGTCGCCGGGACGGACGTCGTCGGCGCGGCGGCGGGCGTTGAGGCTGCAGTCGCAGCAGGCGTCGCAACGGCAGCTGGCCCCGCCTGTTGAGTGCAGGCAGCAAGCGCCAGGCTCAGTGCCAGGGCATGCAGGGAAGTTCGGGAAAGAGCCAACGGATCCTCCTGATCGTATCGGGGGCAGCTAGAGCGCGGGCGCGATTTTATCCGTGTGCTGCTTGCAGATATGTGAAGGCTTGCGGCTTCGCCGTTCGCTCACGCTGGCGGGCACGTGGCAGATCAATCGGCTTGGCTATCTGCCCGCCTGACCGTCGTCCCGAAGCCCTTGAAGAAATGCGCTTGGTCATTTCGCTGTTCGTCGTGTTGCCCTCGGACGCAAGCGTCTTTCAAAACGACCCTCGATAGTAACTACGCGGCGGCAACTAAAATCGGAATTTGCCGAGTTTGACTGCCAGCGACTAGATTCCGTTTGAAAACACGTCGAGCGCATCGGCACTCACCCACCCCTGCGCGCAGTCGCCAACATACTGGCCTGGTGCAGCGGCATGGCAGGCATCACCGGCGGCAGGCGCCAAGCGTTTGATCGGCCTGTCGCCATACTGCTCGCACAACGCATTGTCCTTGCACTTTGCAACACTGCTTGCGGGGATCGCGACGACATAATAGTAAAGAGGATTCTGCCCTGCGCGGCCGATGCCTTGCACGCAAACGAGTTGGCCCTGCGCCAGATTGGCGTTGGCGGCCGCAGTGCTGCCGGTAGTCGGTACGGCACTGAGTGCGTCTACACCCTGTGCCTGCGCTACGCCAGCAAAAATCCGTCGTCGCCACAGGCCGGCGAAAGCTGCACGTCGTAAAAGTCGCCCGTCTCCACATTGCCAGCCGTGCAGCCTTTTGCGGTCCTTGCGTCGGTGCACTTCACGCCACTTGCCTGTATCAACGCCGCAAGCCTGTCATCGACAGAAACCGGTCCGGAAGTCGGCGTTGCCGCCGGCGCTGTCGATGTGGTCGTCGTCGCGGTGGGGGTCGCGGACTCGCCTGCAGTACATGCACTTAATGCAAGCAGCAGCCCCGGCAGCAACGCGCTGCGGAACATGGGAAAACCGCATGGAGAGAAACGTGACGGAGCCATCGCGACCTCGTTGAACAATAAAGTACACCATTGCAGTGTGCCTGTTGGCAATAGGCTATCTGCCTCTGCATCGCTGACCATTACACACGTTGGCGCGTGATGGCCGAATTGCCAGCTGTCGCTTTCAGAATTCAAAACGCGTGCGCCAAGGAAGTCGCTTGGCGCTCAGGTCGTCACCGCAATGGTGCAACTTCAAAGCCCCGCAACCGGGGCTTCAAATCTCAATCAACCGAAATACCCGCCAACCGCTGCAATGCTTCGGCATATTTGGCACGCGTACGCTCGATCACCTCTGCTGGCAGGCTGGGGCCGGGCGCGGTCTTGCCCCAATCCAGGGTTTCCAGATAATCGCGCACGAACTGCTTGTCGTAGCTGGGTGGGCTGGTGCCGAGTTCGTACTGGTCGGCCGGCCAGTAGCGCGAGGAGTCCGGGGTCAGCATCTCGTCCATGATGTACAGGCGGCCATCGGCGTCGGTGCCGAATTCGAACTTGGTGTCGGCCAGCAGAATGCCGCGCTCGGCGGCGAAATCGGCGGCGAAGCGGTAAATGCGCAAGGTGGCATCGCGCACGCGCTCGGCGAGCTCGGCGCCCACCGTCTTGACCATCGCATCGAAGTCGATGTTTTCGTCATGGTCGCCCACGGCGGCCTTGGTGGATGGGGTAAAGATCGGTTCGGGCAGTTTCTCGGCCTGGCGCAGGCCGTCGGGCAGTTCGATGCCGCTGATCTTGCCGGTGCGCTGGTAATCCTTCCAGCCGCTGCCGATCAGGTAGCCGCGTGCGATCGCTTCCACCGGCACCGGCTTGAGCTTGCGCGTGACCACTGCGCGCTTGGCATACAGCGCCGGGTCCACACCGTCGGGCAGCACCTGTTCCACGCGGATATCGACCAGATGGTTGGGCATCAGATGGTCGGTCTTGTGGAACCAGAAGTTGGAGACCTGGCACAGCATCTCGCCCTTGCCGGGGATCGGGTCGGGCAGCACCACGTCGAACGCGGACAGGCGGTCGGTGGCCACCATCAGCAGATAGTCGCCCGGCGGCGCATCGGCGGGCAGGCGCTCGCGGGGAATGTCGAAGACATCGCGGACCTTGCCACGGTGACGCAATGGCAGGCCGGGCAGATCGGATTGCAACAGCGTGGTCGACACAGGCACTCCTAAGGACGTCGCAATGACGCTGTCCCCGGGACCCGGCGGGCCCGCGGGTGGGCAGCGGGCCGCGTAGTGTACGGCGCTTCGGTGCGCGCCGCTGGATTTATTGGAGGCAACCGCGCGGCCGCGTGCAGGCCGTGTCAGCCAGGCCGGTCGGGCGTTCGGGTACTATCGCCAACCCGCCTCCCCGCCCCCGATCGCCCATGTCCTGGTACGGAAAACTGCTCGGTGCACTGGCCGGCGCCTTGCTGTTTCGCGGGGCACCGGTGGTGGGGCTGATGATCGGCCTGGCGATCGGCCACGCAGTGGACGCCGGTTGGTTCAAGCGTCGTGCGGAAAATCCGTATGAAGCGCTCGGGCTGGAGCCGGACGCCACCACTGCCGAGATCGACCTGGCCTATCGCCGGCTGATGTCGCGCTACCACCCCGACAAGGTGGCCAATGCCGGTCCGGAGGCACGCAGTCAGGCAGAAAAAGGCCAGCCAGATCAACGCCGCCTACGATCGCATCCAGCGGCTGCGCAAGCGCTGATTGAAGGCCTGGCGCCTGGTCTCTGGTCGCACCGTTCGGCGGTGCAGTGGCCCCGCTCAGGGATCGAGGCCGAAACCCATGCAATAAAAAACGCCTGACCGTTTGAAGGCCAGGCGTCGTGGTCACTCACATACACAAGACTCAGAAGCGATACGTCGCCGTCAACCGCACCGCATTGGCCGAGAAATCGGTGTCGGTGCGGCGCAGATCGGTACCAGCCGGATTGACGCGCAGGAACGGGTTGGTCGCCGGTGCGGTGCCCGGCCCGACGCGCACGCGGGTGTCTTCGTCCTCCAGGCGGGTGAACAGGTATTCCACGCCCACCGAGACGTTGTCGCTCAAGCGGCGCTGCAGGCCAACACCGGCCTGATAGCCGTCGGCGCTGTCGCCACCGCTGCTGGTGAAGCTGTTGGCGGTGTTGCTGCAGGAGAAGCTGTGGTCGAACTCGCCGCGTGCCACGCCGGCGGTGAAATAGGCCAGAAAATCGCCCTGCTCGCCGAAGGCATACCCGATCCGGCCACGCAGGGCGGCGGTGCGGTTGAGCTGGCGGGTGAAGGTGTAGAACGCCGGGGTGGTGCTGAAGGCGCTGACGCTGTCGCGCAGGTCGTTGCGGGTGTACTCGGCCACCACGCCGTAGACCCAGTTGCCGGCCTGCCAGTCATAACCGAGACGCGCGCCATACTCGGCACCGCCCTTGTCCTTGCTGCAGCCACTGGCCGGCGTGCGGCCGGCTGCGGCGCCACCGCAGAAGCCGGGCGAGAACGCATCGGCACCGGTGGCGGTGCTGACCTGGTCGCCATCGCGGCCGTCCAGATTGGTATCGAAGCCGAAGCGGCCGCCGGAGACGCCACTGGCGTCGGCGCCGCCGACATTGGCGCCAATGGAGAAGCCGGACCAGTCGGCCGGGCCGGTTTGTGCCCAGGCGGACGGGGCGAGGGCCAACAGAACGATGGCGGCAGAAGTGAGCGGGGTGGTTTTCATGCGTTCTCCTTAATCGGGCGCAGCGCGCCAGTTCTGTGTGTACGCACGATGGCGGCGCACGGATGCAGAACGCGTTCGTCCTGACGCTTTCATCCTGCGATCCCGGTTGCGAGAATGTGCGCTCCGTTACCTTCCGAGCTGCCCATGCAACCGACGGCGATCGCCCCGTCCATCCTGTCCGCCGATTTCGCCCGTCTTGGCGAAGAGGTGAACAACGTCCTGAAGGCCGGCGCCGACTGGGTGCACTTCGATGTGATGGACAACCACTATGTGCCCAACCTCACCATCGGCCCGATGGTGTGCCAGGCGCTGCGCAAGCACGGCATCACCGCGCCGATCGACGTGCATCTGATGGTCGAACCGGTGGACCGCATCGTGCCGGACTTCGCCGACGCCGGCGCCACCACCATCAGCTTTCATCCCGAGGCCAGCCGCCACGTGCACCGCACGATCCAGCTGATCAAATCGCACGGCTGCCAGGCTGGGCTGGTGCTCAACCCGGCCACGCCGGTGGACATTCTGGACTGGGTGCTGCCCGAGCTGGATCTGGTGCTGGTGATGTCGGTCAATCCCGGCTTCGGCGGGCAGGCGTTCATTCCCTCGGCGCTGGACAAGCTGCGCGCGATCCGCACCAGGATCGATGCGCTCGGCAAGCCGATCCGGCTGGAGATCGATGGCGGAGTGAAGGCCGACAATATCGGCGCGATTGCCGCCGCCGGTGCCGATACCTTCGTGGCCGGCTCGGCGATCTTCAATGCCCCCGACTATGCGCAGGTGATCGCGCAGATGCGCGCAGCGGTGGATGCGGTGCGATGAGCCAGGCCCCGCTGCAGATCCGCAGCGCCACGCCCGATGACGCCGCGCTGCTGCACGAACTGGTCACCGCACTGGCGGTCTACGAACGCGAGCCCGACGCGGTCAAGGCCAGCCCGGACGACCTGCGCGCCAGCCTGTTCGGCGACGGCGCCACCGCGCACGCGTTGATTTGCGAGCAAGACGGCCAGGCGCTGGGATTTGCGGTGTATTTCTTCAACTACTCCACCTGGCTCGGTCGCAACGGTCTGTATCTGGAAGATCTGTTCGTGCGTCCGCAAGCGCGCGGGCAGGGCGCCGGCCTGGCGCTGTTGCGGCATCTGGCCCAGTTGGCTGTGCAGCGTGGCTGCGGGCGGTTCGAATGGTCGGTGCTGGACTGGAACGCGCCGGCCATCGCGTTCTACCAGGCCGTCGGTGCGCGCCCGATGGAGGGCTGGACGGTGTACCGGCTCGACGGCGAGCGCCTGGCCGCGTTTGCCGCTGGCGCTTGAGCCAAGCGCGGCGCGCAACAGCGGCACATAAAAGAAGGCCGCTCCCACTGGAGCGGCCTTCAAGAAAATTGGAGGCTGATCCTGCCCCCGCCCGTCGTCCCTGCTATGGACTTCTATCCTCCGGGTCATCGATGACATGCCAATGACAGCCCGGTGGCAGTGCGTATTCACGATGCACGCAGCGGCCCGCTGCTAGCCTGCGCGCATCACTCCCACAGCATTGGCAGCGCGCATGGCCCCGTCCCACTGGCGTCTGATCCTCAACGGCAAGTCCACCGACAATCTGGACCTGCGTGAGGCGGTGGGAACGCTGCGCAAGCGCGGCATCCAGCTCGATGTCCGGGTCACCTGGGAAGAGGGCGATGCCGAGCGTTATGTCGGCGAAGCCGTCGCCGATGGCGTACACACCGTGGTCGCCGCCGGAGGCGACGGCACCCTGAGCGAAGTGGCCGCCGCACTCGCCCATCACGACACCGATGCCGCTACGCTGCCTTCGCTGGGTCTGGTGCCGCTGGGCACCGCCAACGACTTCGCCACCGCCGCCAACATCCCGCTCGAGCCGCTCGACGCGCTGACGCTGATCGCCGAACGCCCGGCGCAACCCATCGACCTGCTGCGCATCGAAGCCGAGCACGGCCCGCATTGGTGCGCCAACGTCGCCAGTGGCGGCTTCGGTACCCAGGTCACCGTGGAAACCGACGAGGGCTTGAAGAAGATGCTCGGCGGCCTGGCCTATCTGATTACCGGCATGTCGCGGCTGGGGCGGATCGACCCGATCAGCGCCCGCTTCAGCGGCCCGGATTTCAGCTGGGAGGGCGAGTTCATCGCACTCGGCCTGGGCAATGGGCGCCAGGCCGGTGGCGGCCAGGCGCTGTGCCCGGAAGCCTTGATCGACGACGGCCTGCTCGACGTCACCATCGTGCCCGCGCTCAACGGCGAAGTGGCCGCCACCCTCGGCACCCTGGTCACCGGCGGCAAACAGGCCGCGCTGGAACGCGTTGCCTTGCGCGCCCGGCTGCCCTGGCTGGAGATGGTCTCGCACCAACCACTGACCTTGAATCTGGACGGTGAACCGGAGACCTCGCAGCATTTCCGCATCGAATGCGTGCCGGCGCGGTTGCGCATGCATTTGCCGGTGGAGTGCCCGTTGCGGAGCGCTTGAAGCTGGGAATAGGGAATCGGGAATCGGGATTCAAGCGAAGCAACTGCGGCTCAAGCGAAGCAATCGCCATCGCACCGCTGTAAGCCCCTCTCCCTCCGGGAGAGGGGTTGGGGTGAGGGTCCCTGTGCCGACACACATGCCGCTACCAGGCATCTCGCCCTGACATTGACCAACAGCAAGTCGTCGCAGACAGCCCACAGCCCAATACACCCATCAACGACAAACACGCGTCATCCGGCCCGGATGTCACTCAGTTTGAAAAGCCACACCCAACAACACACGACCCAACCCACTTTCGCAATTCGCACATCTTCGGCACCGCACCTGCTGCCCTAAACCAGCAGTTGCGCTACAGTACCCACGTGTCCCGCCTGACGACTTCACGCTCCTTCTCTTCCGCTCGCCGCTGGTGGCGATGGTGGCCCGTTGCCGTCGTCCGCCCCGCCACAGAGTCCCGGAAGGAAAGTCGTCTTGATCACCGCAGAGCAGTTCCAGCGCCAGGCCGCTGAAGGTCACACCCGTATTCCCGTTGTCCGCGAAGTGCTGTCCGATCTGGATACGCCGCTCTCGGTCTATCTGAAGCTCGCCGACGGCGCCTATACCTATCTGTTCGAATCGGTCGAAGGCGGTGAACGCTTCGGGCGCTATTCCATCATCGGCCTGCCCGCGCGGCGCGTGTACAGCTTCCGCGGGCATACGCTGGAAATCAGCGAGCACGGCGAAGTGCTGGAAACCCGCGAGGTTGCCGACCCACTCGCCGAGGTCGATGCCTTGCGCGCCGAGCATTCTGTGCCGCAGCTCGACGGCCTGCCCGGCTTCACCGGCGGGCTGGTCGGCTGGTTCGGCTTCGAGTGCATCCAGTACATCGAGCCGCACCTGGGCGGCGGCGACAAACCCGACGAACTCGGCACGCCCGACATCCTGCTGATGCTCTCCGAAGAGCTGGCGGTGTTCGACAATCTCAAGGGCCGCCTGTACCTGATCGTGCATGCCGACCCGCGCCAGCCGCAGGCCTATGTGCGCGCCAATCGGCGCCTGGACGAACTGGCGCATCGCCTGCGTCAGGGTGGTGCGGGGTATCCGCAGGCGCAGATTTCCGATGCGATCGACGAGTCGGATTTCCGTTCCTCGTTTACCCGCGAGGAATATCACGCGGTGGTGCGCAAGGCGCAGGAATACGTGCGCGCCGGCGATATTTTTCAAGTGGTGCCGTCGCAGCGTTTGCGCGTGCCGTTTCGCGCGCGCCCGGTGGATGTGTATCGCGCCTTGCGCGCGCTCAATCCATCGCCGTACATGTATTTTCTCGATGTCGGCGGCACGCAAGTCGTCGGTTCCTCGCCGGAAATCCTGGCGCGCCTGCGCGATGGTGTGGTCACCGTGCGCCCGATCGCCGGCACCCGCCCGCGTGGCGCCACGCCCGAGCTGGACAAGGCGCTGGAAGCCGAATTGCTGGCCGATCCGAAGGAGCGGGCCGAGCACGTGATGCTGATCGATCTGGGGCGTAACGATGTCGGTCGCGTTGCCGAACCTGGCTCGGTGAAAGTCGGCGAGCAGTTCGTGATCGAACGCTACAGCCACGTCATGCACATCGTCAGCGAAGTGACCGGTACGCTCAAGGCCGGCCTGAATTACAGCGATGTGCTACGCGCCACGTTCCCGGCCGGCACCGTCAGCGGCGCACCGAAAATCCGCGCGCTGGAAATCATCCGCGAGCTGGAGCCGGTCAAACGCAACGTGTATTCCGGCGCAGTCGGCTATATCGGCTGGCACGGCGATGCCGACACCGCAATCGCGATCCGCACCGCGGTCATCCAGGACGGCTACCTGTATGTGCAGGCCGGCGGCGGGGTGGTCTACGACTCTGATCCCGACCTGGAATGGCAGGAGACGATGAACAAGGGCCGCGCGCTGTTTCGTGCGGTTGCGCAGGCAGCCAAGGGGTTGTGATGGACGGGCAGCGCAGCGCCGTACGCATCAGTTTTCGCAACGACTACAGCGAGGGTGCGCACCCGCGTCTGCTGCAGGCACTGGTGCAGGCCAGTGCCGAGCAGAACGCCGGCTACGGCACCGATCGTCACAGCGAACGTGCGATTGCGTTGATCCGGCAGGCGGTCGCGCGACCGCAGGCGGCGGTGCATCTGTTGGTCGGTGGCACGCAGACCAATCTGACCGCGATTGCCGCGTTTCTGCGCCCGCATCAGGCCGTGATCGCAGTCGAAGCCGGCCATATCGCCACGCACGAAACCGGTGCGATCGAAGCGACCGGCCACAAGGTGCTCACCGTGCCCGCGCTTCACGACAAGCTGACCCCGGCGCTGATCCAGCCGGTGCTTGGCGTGCATGGCAACGAGCACATGGTGCAACCGCGCCTGGTCTACATCTCCAACAGCACCGAGAGCGGCACCATCTACACGCGTGCCGAACTCGACGCGTTGTCGCGTTTTTGCCGCGCGCACGACTTGCTGCTGTATCTGGATGGCGCGCGCCTGGGCGCAGCGCTGACAGCGGATGGCAACGATCTGGATCTACCGACGATCGCCACGCTGACCGATGCGTTCTACATCGGCGGCACCAAGAACGGTGCCTTGCTCGGCGAAGCCTTGGTCATCGTCAATCCCGCATTGCAGGCCGACTTCCGTTATCTGATCAAGCAGCGCGGCGCGCTGCTGGCCAAGGGCATGGTGCTGGGCACGCAGTTCGCCACCTTGTTCGAGGATGGATTGTTCTTCGAGCTGGCTGCGCATGCCAATGCGATGGCGCAGCGTTTGCGCGCCGGATTGCTGGCCGCTGGCGCGCAGTTCACCAGCGACTCGCCGACCAATCAGCAGTTCATCGCCGTCAGCGCGCAGCAGGCCGCGCAGCTGGCGCAACGCTACGACTTCGAGCGTTGGGAAGTCCGTGCCGATGGAAGCCACGTGATCCGCTTCGTGACCTCGTGGGCGACCACGGCCGCGTCGGTCGATCGGCTCTGCGCGGACGTCGCAGCGCTCAGCCACTCCGGCTCGCATTCATAACCACCTCTCTCATCAAGGAAGAACCCGATGAAGCAAATTGCCGGCACCTACACTGAAAACATCTATGCAGTCTTACTGATTGCGCAGTGAGTCCCGCAATCCGCATCGTCAGCAAGAAAGGTGTCTATGTCATGGGCAAGTATCCGGAGATATTGCTGCCCTCTGCACGAGCCGAGCATGACAAGGCGCGCATAAACAGCCGGCATTGTCTCTTGGGGACAAATTGGCAGTGCATGCGTTCAGAGTCGACAAAGATTCAATGTGGGACTCTCGGTTGAGTACCAATCCAGCCACTGTGTATACAGATGGCACGAGAAGTCAGACATTTGACGAGGTCTCGTCAAGTACGGTGGAGCACTTGCGCGAAGGAATTGAGGCGCTGAGGCGTATCAACAACGATTGAACGCCACACGCCAAGCACACATGTTGGGGCGCGAAGCTGCTGCTTGCGCTGTGCATACGCCGAGCCGTCATGTGCCTGTTGTCCGCCATTGCGCTGGCTCTGAGACACAAGGTGCCAGGTCGCGTTGCCGCCTTCTCCATCTTTAAATGGCATTTAACCGCACTCTGATCTACCAAGTTCTGTGCGAACAAACCGCGATAACAACTGACACTCTGCCGGCACGCATAGCCGTGTGACAGGCGCTCCCCGGAGCCCTGTCATCTTGAACGAAGCATGGCGCTGACAGCAGTCGCCACTACTGGTTTGAGAACTATCCGAATGTGGCTTCGCTACCACTTCGCATGTGCAACAACGAGGCGAGCAGCGCCGAATCGATCGTGGAGCGGTGTACCTTCGCATCGGCATGACCGAGCGCTCGCATGAGCATCTCCCAGCGCTTCCCTAGATTTTTCTCTCTTGCCGTTTTCAGATGGACGGCGTTAAAAGCCTTGTAGCCTAGGGTAGGCAACGCGTCCGCCGTCACCGGCTCGGCAGTATGCAGGTGTACGAACCATGGCGCAGGGCGCTTGCCGTTGGACAACGGTGCGTGGTCGATACGTATCTCAAACAGCGTGCCGCGATCTCCATTGTCGTGGTCGGAGGGTAATCGAATTGGTGAAGTTACGCGGGCAACCTCGCTCATCTTCAGCAAGCGCGAAAGATGCGGCGAACGGGGCTGCGGGTCGCTCTTCAGCGCATCTGCTTCGCGGAGCTGCACACGCTGCTCGATCATGTCCACCAGCTGCAAACGCTCGGTGAGTTGGGCAACCCGATCGTCTTCTGGCGACAGTTTCGCCTTTGTCTGCAGCAACCGATCCCTTGCGAACCAGTCCCGGACCGACGCGCGTACGAGCGTGAAAGCAATCGCCGCATCTTGCCCGGAGCGATGCATCATACTGTTGACGCTGCTGGTGTCCCTTCCCAGCATTTCCGCAATCAGCATGAAGTCCGCGTCCAGTTCGGTCACCATGGATCGTTCCAGCGGAATGCTCTTCAACAGCGCATCCGCTTGTTTTTGTGCAAGCGTCCGTGTATCGCTCAAGATGGCAGGAGGTGCAGGGACGAGGCTAGACTCTTCGGCCGCTCGATTGCCCGGCTTGCGATGCTTGCGGGCCGATCTCGGCGACGCCCTCGGCACGGGCAGCTGCTCAATCGTTGCAGATGGCGACGTGACGACCTCGCGCTTTCCGGCGACAACGGAACTGTTGAGGTCAAGCACACACTGTCGATAATCAGTCAGTGCCTGCGCCAAATCGAGCATCGATCTCCAGATATGATCGTCGCAATCATTCTCAATGAGAGTAGCGACATCCACGCATAGCTTCAGACCGATGCGCCCAAAGTGCTCTGCATAGTCCTCAAGAACGTCTTTGTGTTGTGCCACCACCTGCGGAGTCAATGCAACGCCGGCTTCCGAGGGACATATCGATTCGATCAGGACTTGGCTCAGCGCCGAAAACGCCGCTGCTACGTTATCGCCGCAGTAGTTCTTGGCCTCGTCCAATTCGTGCAATCTAGCCATGACTTCCGGCATGCCCTTGGCCTCGACCTGATGCTCCAGCTGCAGACGATGGATATCGACGAGCAGACTCCGGATTGACTGCATCGTTTCATGACAAAAACCCAGATTGCTCCTGATCAACGGCACCATGGCTGAGACATTTTCGCGTATTTTCTTGTGTGTATCCGGCGCCTTCATGCGTCTCAGCAACTCATCCATTGCTCCCCGGTACTGTTCGATTTCGCTCAAATACCCCTGCCACTCTTCGGTTTGCTGACGCTCAACATCACTGTTGTGCAGCTCCGCCTGCACAGTAGTGGCGCCGATCGCGGGCTCAATCGGCCGAATGATGTCAAATTGCTGCATCCACTTGTCTTCCAGCAGTTCGTCACGTGCTGCATAACCGACTACAGCGGACGTTCCGAGAAGCGTCAACAATGCATGTTCGTGCTCCACTGCGGCTTTAGACTGCAACCGCCCCTGCACCTTCAAATCGGCGACTGCCTGCAATCCTTCGCGGGCAGACTTCATGGCAGCCAGCGATAGCTTGACCTTCTGTTCCGGGACCACTTTCGACGTAGCCCCTCGTTGTCCCTGCGGGCCTTCATTACTGCCGATCAGATCTCTAAAGATCTTGGCCTTGCCAAGCGCTTTTCTCAGCATTTCGCCTGTGTCAATGCGCTGAAGCTGCATGGCAGCCGCGGGTAATAACACAGGGCTTGATGGCCCCGGCAACACATCAGACGAACCCACAACGGTCTGCCTTACGGGCTTGGGGGGCCTGGCGGCAAGTCCGTGTAGTTGCGGCGACTGCTTAACAGGGCGGCCGCCAGTAGTGTTTGTTGCCGTCGCGGAGTCTGTCGGCACAATGGCAAGGTTCGTCGACTCAGCCAACTCTATAGAGCGCTGCTTGATCATTTCGACACGATGCATGATTTCTTCCTTTTCTTCTGGCGTTCATAACACCATCACTGATTAACTGTTCGCTGCGCTATATTGACAATGATTAATCATGTCGCCGGCAAGTGAAAATAATTGCTGAATACCGCCGATTGCCCTGCCAGCGCGCAATTAATCAATCGAAGGATTAGGAATAGCCCCGATTTTCTGCCAGTTTCCGCGATTAAAGGTGGCGCTTTCGCCCCTTCGAAAAGATCTCGAAGAGGATCCTTCTGAAGCATGTGGTCGGGCTGCCAATGAGTATGTGTGCGCTCGCCCTGTCTAGTTTTGTGTAAATGAATATTCGCATATTCGTCGACAAAAGCGCGGGGACAACAAGTAAGTCAGAACCGATCCGGCACTGCGCAAAAAGATGCGAACGGATGGCTATTGGTCCGAAGCTCCGCACTGCTCCCCAGCGTGCATCTGCGATGCGGCGGTGGATCCGATTTTTACTTGTCCTTGAGTGGAACTGATTAGCCCACCCTTATGCTCCATCGCGCGTTAGACGACATCCAGAACGACGGTCGATTAACTCGCTTATTTCGCACATGAAAATAAAGGTTCGTTCTTCGAGAAATCTTAAAGTGCCAAGAAGATCAGACTTGCCGTCCCGTATCCAGGACGTTGACATGCCAAAGATCCATCGTTCCAATGGCTTACACGAATCCCATTCACCCAATGGCTTGGCAGGCTTCGATCAAGAGTCCATTGTCAAACTTCATGAATATACAGCTCCTGAGTTCCTCGGGCTGAGTAAGTTCAGTTCGAAAAAGAAGAAAGTAAACGCCTCCACTATGCAAAACTTGAAGCTCGCTGAAGATACAGTGCTGAAAGTAAAATACTTGCTACCTTATGGTGCAGGTAACCAGAAAACTGACATCAGCTACACCCAAGGAGAGTCATGGGCAAGGCGGGCGATGCTGCGAGACAATGAGTATAATCAGGATCCCATTCAGAATGCGGGTAGGGCTGTAGCTTACCAAGCCGGAAACTGCAACGAACATGCAAATGTGGGTTATACGCTATTGGCGGCCAGCTCACTCAATGCGCCTCTACTTCGAGTAAGCGACGCAGATGAAGACCATGCTTACGTGCTGATTGGTGATCCCCGTGACCCCACGTGGGGCGAGAAAGATACGGTCGTTGTGGATGCGTGGGTGACACATCCAGCAGCAATGACGTTAGACCAATCAAAAGGCTTAAATCCGCAGCCTAATCCCTTGTTCCAACGGCCTCCACGGGCTCAGCCAGATGCCAGAGCGACCGCTGCACTTGCCAACGTAAGCCCAGTATCGACTGAGAATGTCAATAAATATCTTCTTGAGCAGAGAGGCGCACCTGAAATTGGGCAGCCGCTCCTAAGGCACATTGATGCCTATGTGGATACAAGCAAATTTTTCAACGAACGCGTTTCGGTTGGCGACCCAAGCACCAGATATCAATCCTCAGCACTATCCTCAAAGTCGTTCGATAAGATTATGTACTGCACAATCGAGAAAGAAAATTATGCAGATGCTGCCTGGCGTGGCAACGGGTTTAGGTGGTAGGTCGATGGAGGAGCCCGCCATCCGCCCGCGCAAGTGAACCCGACATCCCCCCGATTCGACTAGCGCCCCGGTTTGGAGTCTGATTTCCTACTCCGAGGAAGTTGACGTGAAGAAGCGTTTTCCCCGTAGAACAGATCATCAGGCTTCTGCGCGAAGCCGACGCGGGCGTCGCGATCAAGGACCTATGCGGGCGCCATGGCTTCAGTGGGGCGACTTTGCTCCCCGTCGCGTAGCAAGGCTCGCCGTAATGAGCGTGCCCGATGCAAAGCGATTCAACGTTCTGGTCAAGGATGCGCTACGAGAAAAGTCGTGAGCGCATTGGTGCGCCGGTGCACGCGTGGATCGGGAGTGGTGCCAGCGAGCGCCGCATCTTGGCAGCGATCGGCATTGGCACCAGTGCGCTGAGCTATTGCCTGCGCGACGACAGTAATTTCGAACTGCGCTGGCGTCTTGGTGCGTTGGCGCACCGCCGTCGCCGTTATGGCGTTGGGATGATCGATCCCAAGTTGCGACGGCAAAAACGCATCGTGAAATACAAGCGTGGGGCGTGGTTGTACTCAAAAGGGCTGCCGCCTCAATGGAAGAGAGAGAATCGTCATGCTGAGAAAATTGTTCTGGAGCGCTCCGAAAGCCCATTCCGATGCTGCAAGCACAGACCATGGCGGCCCGCCGGCCACGCCAGTGTCCACTACGCCAGTGGTACCCGGGGAATGGTCAGGACTAGGTCGTGCGCCAAAGCGGCCTGACGGCACAGCTAAGCAGCGTTCCCCAGTCCGTATCCCTGTGCCCCCGGTGCCAGCTGCTAGGGCAGGTCGGCTGCCAGGGACCTCCGCGGTGGAAAGCCTTTCTTCAGCCCATTGGTCACGGGGCGAGATCCAGTTCCATCCTTCCGTAAGCAACCCGCTGCCTTCGGCAGAGGTGCAGCAGCCCCTGCCGACTCGCCGCCAGACGCTGGGTGCATTGTTAGCCGAGGAGCTAAGCCAGGAAGAAGCCGCCAGGCTGGGCAAGCAAGCCCGGTGCGACGCGCTGGCACAACTACTGCATGCTGCCTTGCCCAACGGGGGGCGAACCATGAAGCGGCTGAAGGCGCGGGCGGCCAGAAAGCAACCTATCAGCGTGGCCGATCGATGGAGCGTGATCCGCAATGGAGCTCCCAAACCGATGCAAGGGGAGCGAAGGAGGTCGTTCGAGGCACTGGTGCGCAGTGATCTGTTAGCGATCGCACACACCGGCCAGATCGATCCAATTGCTGCGGTCGAAAAAATGGCCGAAGCTCTGGAAGAGGGAATTCT